>NZ_OZ271837.1:3605378-3936817 GCF_965601775.1 Flagellimonas sp. | reverse complement strand
AAACAAAACATTGACGCACCCTATTCTTGTCAAGGTGGGGTATGCAGTAGTTGCATTGCTCGAATTACTGAAGGAAAAGCAGAAATGGTGAAAAATCAGATTCTTACCGACAGTGAAATTGAGGAAGGTCTCATTTTGACCTGCCAAGCCCACCCACTTACACCTACCTTAAAGGTAGATTACGATGATGTGTAGTTTTGGGTAAAGGGCCAAGGATGAAAGGTTGAAGGGCAAAAGAAACTAGTTAGTGGCCAAAGCTTTTTCCAGTGTGCGACTACCGTGCTCGTAACCAATTTGATATGCTTTTTCAATGCCTTTTTTGTCCAGTACACCAATTTTTTCGAGTTCGGGAGGCTCAATAAATAGGTCACAGTCGGCCAATTTCTTGTGACTGGATGCATAAATCATCAAGCCAGTGACCCTTCCGGCCAGCTGAAGGGAATTTTTTAGGTCTTTTTTGCTAGCTTCTCCTGCTATGGAAACATTGCTGCCAATAATAAAATCTACCTTCCCATCCACATATTCCTTGGGAAAGTTGTTCATCACCCCTCCATCTGCATAAAGTATCCCATTAATCTCCACAGGGCTAAAGACAGGGGTCAAAGCCGCCGAGGCGAGCAAGGGGTGAATCAGTTCCCCTGCTGAAAACACTTTTTCCAATCCACTCATCAAATTCGTGGCAACCACGTAGAGCGGTTTTTCCAGACTTTCAAAGGTGTTTTCTGGAAAAAAGCCTCTAAAAATGGGGAAATAACGGTCCGTATTAATAAATCCGGGTTTATTGATGGCAAAAAAGTTGTACTTGAACAAGGGTGTCTCCTTAAAGAACTGCAGCATATCCTCTACCGAATTCCCATTAGCATAAAGGGCCCCAATTATGGCGCCAATGCTGGTCCCGGAAACAACATCCGCCTCAATACCATGTTCTTGCATTGCCTTGATCAATCCAATATGGGCCATGCCCCGAATTCCACCTCCGGAAAGGACCAATCCAATCGATTTGTTTTTGATTTCAATTTGAGACATAAGTGGCATTGCTTAAGGCACTACAAAAGTACGATTCAGGCATAAAATTTGGGTGAGAAACCCTTGTATTTAAGAAAGCTTTACAGACTGTTGGGTTTGTATCCAAATTCCCGACGAACGGAAACTGCATTTCATCGATCAAATGTATTTTGTCGACTTCAGCACGCCTTATTTGCCCATTCCCGGAACCGACTTGCGGGTCGGAATGTTAAAATTGAACATTTTCCTTGATTTTATAGTAATTCCTTTCATTAAAAATCGACCAAACCGCGTATGCTTTTTTGTCGTAAGTTTACGTAAAGGCTTTTCGCGTTGCGCAGCACATTTCAGAATGATACCGCTATTCTTTTCTTTGCCAATTCTGCAGAGAAAGACTTCGCGCGCAAAAATTTCTGCCATCAAGGGGTTTCCCTTTTTCAGGATTTAACCCAACACACTTTACAGACCATTGAGCGTACTGGACTCCCTTTCTTTCATTTTACGGAACAGGAACAGCAGGGAGATACTTTTGGGGAGCGACTTTCCCACGCTTTTGCATCCATTTTTGCTTTAGGGTTTACCAAAGTGATTTCGGTAGGGAATGATAGTCCAAACTTGACGGCTAAACATATTGTTGAAGCGCAAGAGCAAGTGTCAACGGATAGTGCCGCAGTTGGTCCTACTTTGGACGGAGGTTGCTATCTGCTGGGATTGCACCGGGATAACTTTCAAAAAGAAGCTTTTGAGGCTTTGTCTTGGCAGACTTCTGCGTTGTATCGGCAGTTGGTATTGCAATTGGCAAGTCAAGGTATCTCCCTAAACCGTTTGGACGTTTTAGATGATATTGATTCCGTTGCGGATGTAAAACGGCTTTCCAATTATATCAAGACTTTTTCCGTTCAGTGGATTGCACTTTTTAATTCGATATTCAATTTTGGGCTGCCGACTACCTTGGCTCCCATTCCTGTTTATAAAACCCGTTCTACTTCTACCCCTTTTAATAAAGGCTCGCCATTTAACGGCTAAACTTCCTTTGACCTAAAACCTCATCCCTTGAGGTATCTTTTTTTATTTATGCACCTCGGTGCGCATCACAAATTTTATAGAACAAAACACAATGGCAAATTCATATTACGATCCGGCAGATTTAAGAAAGTTTGGAAACATCACCGAATGGAGTGAAGAGATAGGCAACAAATTTTTCGATTATTATGGTAAGGTTTTCGAAGAAGGCGCACTAAGTGCTAGAGAAAAGTCTTTGATAGCCCTAGCTGTGGCCCATGTAGTGAAATGTCCGTATTGCATTGACGCCTACACCAAAGACGGTTTGCAACGAGGCATTACCAAAGAAGAAATGATGGAAGCCGTGCACGCGGGTGCCGCTATTGAAAGTGGCGCAACCTTGGTTCACGGGGTGCAGATGATGAACAAGTATAACAAACTATCCATGTAAAAATGGTTGAAAGGTTAAGGGTCAAAGGCTCTTGAAACTCTCAATTAACAATTCAAAAAAATGGAACAAAGTATATTACCCCAGATAAAAAAGGCAGCTAAAAAATCCCTAAAAGCTCGCGATGGTGAACTTGCCTCCATCAACAAGCAGATGGAAATCCTGAATGGTGGCATTTTCGCAGATGGAGAACTACCGTATTTTAAGGATAAGATTGCTGAGATAGGGCATCATCCATTACGTCCCAACAAATTGGAGATTCTTCAAATCAATGTGGGCTATATGTGCAACCAGGTGTGCGAGCATTGCCATGTAGATGCTGGACCGGACCGAAAGGAAATTATGACCCGTGAGACCATGGAACTCTGCCTGGAGGTTATCCGAAACACCGGCGCGCATACCTTGGATCTTACCGGAGGTGCGCCCGAAATGAACCCTAATTTTAGATGGTTTGTAGAAGAGGCCGCTAAAGCGGGTATCAAAGATTTTATTGTGCGTTCCAACTTGACCATTATCCGCGCGAACAAAAAATATTATGACCTGCCCGAGTTCTTTAAAAAGCACAACGTGCATGTAGTGTCTTCCATGCCGCACTACACCCGGGGCAAAACAGACAAGCAACGCGGGGACGGGGTTTTTGATAAATCCATTAAGGCCTTGCAAGAATTAAATGCCGTGGGCTATGGAATGCCAGGAAGCGACTTGCGATTGGATTTAGTGTACAATCCCTCCGGAGCATTTTTGCCGGGTGATCAAATGGCCATGGAGCGTGACTTCAAAAAAGCCTTGGATGAGGATTTTGGCATCCAGTTTCATAATTTGTTTGCCATTACGAATTTGCCCATTTCCCGCTTTTTGGATTATCTCATCGCTTCTGACAATTATGAAGATTATATGTATGCTTTGGTGGAGGCCTATAACCCAGCAGCAGTGGCCAATGTGATGTGCACAAATACCATCTCGGTCAGTTGGGACGGTTGGTTGTACGATTGTGACTTTAACCAGATGTTGGACTTAAAGGTGGCTAGCAAGGTAAAGCATATCAGGGATTACAACGAAGATGTACTGAACGACCGCAACATTGTGATTTCCCAACACTGTTATGGTTGTACAGCAGGTGCTGGAAGTAGTTGCCAAGGGACGGTGGCGTAGATAGTATTGGGATCGTATTTATCGATTTTTGAGTATAAGTAGTCGTGAATTAAAAGACCTTGGTTCGTTGAAAGTAATTTAAAATGTATAAAGTGATAGTAACATGAATTTTAGTTCAAGTCGCTATCACTTTTACCCCTTTTATGGGTAGTACTTTATGTGCAAAATTAACTTGGGTTATATCCAATTTGCTGAAACCAATCCCAATTGTCCCAATAGCATGTTATTTCTTCTATTAAACCTTCATCATTTATCTTGAGAACAAATAGGTGTTCAACGTTATAGTATTTTCCTTTACTTGGTATTCCAAGTATTTCTTTTTCTTGTGTACCTCCGATAAATACCTGAACTATGGCATTTCCTTGGTTATCAATTGAAATGTTTTTTACATCATTTGTTAGGTCTGGGAAAGATCCAATTAAGGCGTTGGCTATATCTGCCCAAGTAGTGCCTTCCTCACCTTTTATTTTTCCTATGCCATTTTCACCAAGTGGGATGTAACGAAATGTTCCTTCCTCACTTGCTAATGAAACTGCCTTTTTGATGTCCTGATTTTTGTAGGCATTAAAGAATTCCTTAGCCACTTTTTCTCTGTTTTCTGTAGTTTTCATTTTATTATGTTTTTAATAGTTGTGTTTATTATTCTACCAATGTTAACTCAATCGTTTTTCGTGCTGCGGAAACAGAAGATTGCGGATTTTGACCCGTCACCAGATTTCCATCCTCGACCACGACATCTGACCAATCCTCCCCGCTTACATAAATAGCACCCTCCTCTTTAAGAGCATCTTCCAATAAAAATGGAACAACATCTGTCAATCCAACCGCATCTTCCTCTGAGTTGGTAAAAGAAGTGACACGCTTTCCTTTTACAAAGGCGTTTCCATTCGCACTTTTTACTCCTTTTAGGGCAACAACGCCATGACATACTAATCCAATCGGTTTGTCTTTTTTATCAAATTCGTTGATCAATTGTGCAACTTCATTGTTATCTCCCAAATCCCACATTGGGCCATGTCCGCCAGGGAAGAACAAAATATCAAAGTCATTAGGATTGACTTCTGTAATGGTATTAGTGTCTTTGATTGATGCAAGGGCTGCTTCATCTTTATAAAATCTTTTGGTGAATTCGGTTTGCCATTCTTCCAGTTCACTTTTAGGGTCTAAAGGAACTTCACCTCCCTTAATCGAAGCTATGGTAATGGATGCTCCCTCATCCAAAAATTGATAGTACGGTCCGGCCAACTCCTCTAACCATACTCCTGTTTTTTCTCCTGTGTTACCTAATTGATTATGAGAAGTGGTTACGATAAGTACATTTAAATTTTTCATCTTTTGCATGTTTTATAATTAATAACAATGCAAAGATGCCATAGACGCGCACTTGAAATCGTTGATGTGTGTTATGAAAAAATATTGACTTGTGTTAAGATTAGCCTTTCACAAGGTTCTTTCTAATTCTGGATAGGCTTTCCGGTTTTATTCCCAAATAATTAGCAATCATGTAGTTAGGAATTCTCCGTTCCAGGTTGGGATAGGTTTTCTGAAAGTCCAAATAGCGTTCGCTATTGGATTTATCCATAGAAGATAGTATTCGATTTTGTAGGGCCACAAAAGCTGAAGTGAGTTTTATTCTGAAAAAACGGTCAAATTTTGGAACGTCCAGGAATAGATTTTCCAAGTCTTGTTTTTCTATTCCATAAACTATGGATTCTTCAATGGTATCAATATTCAAAGTGGCCTTTCCTTCTTCAAAGAAGGCTTTAAAATCACTTATCCACCAATTTTCTTTAGCAAACTGTATAATATGTTCGTCCCCGTTATCGTCAACCTCATAAGCCTTTAAACATCCACTTGCCACAAAATACTCATACTTCACTGAATCGCCTTCTTGAATAAGAAATTGCCGTTTCCTCAATTTCTTTTTAATAAGAATAGAGGTGAAACGCTCTTTTTCCGATTCGTTTAGTCGGATAATCTCTTCAACATGTTCCAAAATCTCCTTAAACATTGTCTTAATTTTTTCCGACATCAACTAAGATATGCTTAGTTTCAATGTAGTATATCTTTCGATAGGGGAAGTTCCGAAATATTCACCAAAAAAAGAACACTTCGAGGTTGGCCAGACCTAAAGGTAATTGCTAAAGTGACGGTGATTTTTTTACACCATCCGAATAGAGCTTAAGTACGTCCAAACAATAAATAGAATCTGCAATGGAATTCTAAACCAGAGATAGGAAAGCCCATTTCCATCAAAGGTTCCTTTTTGGTAGTTTACTTGGTGAATGGCGGCATAAATATTCGCCGGCAACATCAATAGGAGAAAAATAATCAAGATCCATCCACTGATCACTTTTAGCCTAGGAATAAGCAAACCAAAGGCTAAAAGGATTTCAAAAATTCCTGTCAGGTGAACAAAGCTTATCTTGAAAGGAATAAATTCCGGTATCATCATAGACATACCTTTGGTATAGACGAAATGTCCCATGGCCGTAAAGCACAGCATAATGGCCATAGCTATTCTTGCCGATAAGGCAAAATCATATTTCTTGTAAATAAGTTTCACCACGAAAATGGCAATCACAAAGCTAGATAGAAGTACGATTAATGGTTTCATAAGGTCTTTCTTTAAATCAGTTACAAAATTCATAACTAATTTTAGGGCAGACAATGAACCCAAGTTAAGTAATTCGCTTTCGTATTCTGCTCAAGGCCTGAGGGGTAACCCCAATATAGGAGGCAAGGTATTTTAGGGGAATTTGTTTCAATAACTTGGGCCGTTCCCGAAACAAGTCCAAGTAACGTTCTTCCGCGGTTTTGCTCAGAAGGGCGATTTCTCGTTTTGACTTTATCAAAAACATATTTTCTGCCATTCTTCTGCCAATTAGATTTCCACTTTCGGTTTTTTGATAAACCTCATGAAGGTTTTCATACGATATGCGCCATAAAGTGGTGTGAGCCAGCGTTTCAATTTGATATTGGGAAGGGGTTCGGGTGATAAAGGAATCATAGGCCGTAACAAATTCGTTTTCGAACAGAAATCCAAACGTCAGGTCACTTTCTTCTTGGGGAATATAATACCTTACTATCCCTTCGGAAATAAAAGAAAGGTAGTTCTCAACTTCACCAATTTTAATAAGCGCCGTGTTTTTCTTTAGGGTTTGTTGCTGCAGCTTTGAAGAAAAAAAGTCCCAATCCGCTGTATTCATTGGATGGATATGGTCAATGAACTTTTTGATTTCTTCCATCCCATGAAGTTCGGAAATTTAGTACAGAAAATTAATCTTTATTCCTATCAATAACCAACTTTATCGTCAATTGGTGTTTTTCCTGCTGTACTTCAATGGCATCGCCAATTTCAAAACCCAAGTCTTTAAGCCAATCCCCCTCTAAACGGATTTCGGGAACGGCTTTATGGTCCCACCTGCGGCGTTGGAATTTTCGGTAGACCTTTAAAATTCGGAAAGAGGGCATCTGGGTTTTGTCCGTTTTTGCCAATATAAGAAGTCTATTTATATGTGGTGTTCGGTATAGTGAACACCCCCAAGAAAAAGTGTTGTTTTTCTAAAAATGCGAAGGGGTTGGAGGTTTCTTTGGAGGGGTTGTTTGCGTTGTAAGAATCTTGTTCTCGATACACTATTTTCGCTAAAGCTTCAAATAGCACTCGAACTGACGGAAACTTCTCTATGAATTTTCATCTCTCTCTATCATTTTCCGTAGCAACACCACTTGTCCAAAATGGTAATAGGAATGTTCAATGATGACATCGATGTTTCGGAGATAAGTGCCGTACTTTTCGTCCACAAAGGTTTCTTGTAGTTTTTCTTCGGGTAGGTTTTCCACTAACTGGATAAGTCGTTCCGCATCCCCGCAAAATTTGTTCACCAGGTTTTTCCAGTCCTGTTCTGACATGATGGGTGGGTAATCAAAACTATACTTATCCCGGATTTCAAGGTTACCTCCTTCAAGCACATTTATCACACCCACTATATAATAGCTGGTATGAAAGGTTAAATCGGCAATAGTATTCAGCCCATGCATTTTTTGGGTGGCTTCCTTCCAATTCAAATCGGCAATCTGTGCCTTGAAGTTGGTACCAATCACCCATTTACCTTCGGTGAGGACTTCTTTTAATCGGTTTGCCAAGAGTTGGGCTGGCTTCATTTTAGGGTTGCATTTAAAAAATGTCCGTTTTCTATCTATTCCTCAAGGTTAACCTGCCAAGAAATCCCATATTTATCCTGCACCCATCCGAATTTTTTGCCAAAGCCATAGTCGCCCTCTTCATAATTGTCCAACGGCATCAGGACCATACCCTCATTCGCTGCCAGTTTTTCGAATAGGGTCTCAATCTCCTCTTCTGAATGGCTATCTACAAAAAGGGATACTCCCGGCGAAAAAGACCATTTATGGTCATAATTACTTTCGGACACGCGATATTCCGTTCCATTCAAAGTAAAAACACCGTACTTAATGAGTTCTGGAGTTCCCCCTGGCTCTCCTTGGGCATAGTTTGTTATACTCTTAATTTGTGAATTGGGAAAAAGCGAAGTGTAAAATTCCATAGCTTCTTTAGCCTTTCCACATTGGTCACCAACAAAGGTTAAAAAGGTTGTTGTTTTCATTGTTTTTAGTTTTTATTCATGAGATATTGAGCCACGGCATGATAGGCTGGTAATGAGGTAGGGTCTATTTTCGAATTTTTGGCTTCAGGATGTGAAGCAAATCGCACCAATACCATTTCGGCCTTGGGATCAATATAAATCGTTTGCCCATATACCCCTCGAGCAGCAAAGGCACCATTTTCATTATGGGTAATCCACCACATATTTCGGTAACTCCAGTTTTCTAAGTTTCCATAAATGGATTTTCGAAAGGCTTCTTGGTTACCTCCCTTCATAATATCCTCAATCAAAGCTTCAGGAAGTATTTGGGCAGCATTGAATCGTCCCTTGTTACGAATCATTTCCCCAAACATGCCCATATCTCTTAAATTGGCACTAAAACCTCCTCCAGCAAAAGCAATTCCGGCAGCATCTACCTGAAAATAGCCATCCACATGCGTGCCGAGAGGTTTCCAGATGCGTTCTGAAAGCAGCTCGGGTACACTTTTTCCAGTTACTCTGGAAATAATCCAGCCCATGGCATCGGTGTTGATGGTTTTATAGCCGAAGATCTCACCGTGCTGACCTTCTTTCTGGACTGTGACCAAATATTCGTAATAGTTTTGGGGTCCGTTATAAGATGCCGGTTTAGGGAAAGGATTCCCTGCTGCTGAGAAGGACCAAATCTCCGCCTTTGGGTCCGAATAATCCTCGCTGTACTTTAACCCAGTCGTCATATCCAATATTTCCCTGATAGTTGCATCACCAAAAGCAGAATTAGCCAATTCCGGGATGTAGTCTGCTCCCGTTTTATCTGCATTCAGAACACCTTCCTCAACCAAAAGCGCGCCCAAAGTGCCTGTGAATGTCTTACTCACCGACATTGCAGCATGCACGCCATCTGGTTTTAACGCACCAAAATACTTTTCATACACAATTTTTCCCTTGTGTGTAATCAGCATACCATCCGTATAGTTTTTAGACAAAGACTCCTTCCAAGTCATTGACTTTGTACTATTCCAAGGTGTAAAGCTGACTGCGTTGATAGCACTATCCAGTTCAACTTGAAACTCAAAAAGCTGGCTAGAGGCAGCCTTGACCTCAGTAGTTGGCATAAACTGTCGCATATGGCAAACGCTATATCGGGAGGCGGGAAATTGAAAAAAGCTGCCATCAATGGCTGATACTGTTCTTTCCTTGCTGGGAGGAGTTCCTTTCATCCAGCCCATTACATTTGGGTCGGACTCTTCAGCGGTCAAATATTGCTGGGCATTTAATTTCATTAACATACACAGCAAAATGAAAAACCCAATACTAATTTTCATATGCTTTCTTTTTAAGCGAACTGAGATTCTATCTTCCTTAGGAAGTTCGGGAATTTTGATTAAAAAAGATGCTGACTACCCTTAATTTATTTCATATCCAATTCTATTCCCTGAAGCAAAAAATTCAGCAAACTTTCATAATCCCAAAAAGTCCATAGGATAGGAAGAAAAAATACTACGTAAGCCAAAATCATATATACGTTCTTTTCCCTTTTGATGGCTAGTAGAACAATAGCAAAAACCAATGCATAATAGAGAAAGAGTAAGCCAAAAGCTATGCTGAACAGGGGCATGAATCCTCCAATAAGCAGACAGGCAATTGCCAAGATTAGCAAAATCACCATAAGTATTGTTGTTGCAATCTTTAAACCTTTCATATATAGCTTCTAAAATAGGTTTTCGGTAAAGTTCCAAAATTCTGGAATGCATTACCACTTTGGATTTATATACCACTATTTATAATTGATGCTCCATTAATCCCAGAAAATAATCCCTTAAACCGACTCGTGGGTTTGTAGCATTTTTTGATACTCCATTTTTTTGTCAATTTTTTACACTTTACCGATTTTTCCTACGAATTTATCCCTGATTCTTGAGCTGGGCTTCAAACCAACGGAACTTTACAACAGACTTAAGGGTCTAAAACATCAAAACCCAAATCTCATGGAAAAGAACCTCAAATCTCGAGTCACCATAAACAGGCTTTGTTATAAGGGTCTGGATATTTTCTCCAAAAAAGGGTATTACAACACCAACTTGGACGATATTTTAAAGGAACTGGAACTTTCTAAGGGTGCTTTTTATCATCATTTTAAATCTAAGGAGGATTTCTTCATTCATATCGTACAGAGTTTAATTGTACAAAAAGTCTATGCACTTTTGATTGAACCCTTAAACACTCATGAAGACCCGATGCCTGTAATTTTAGATAGTATCGAAAGAGCGCTGGAACCCAATAAAAGCAACGAAATGGTATATGGCTTCATGCTTACCGATTTTTTGACCGAATTCAGCAAACGTAATGAGGAAATTAGCCGATACTTAAAGGATGTTGTTCAAATGTGGGAGGTTAACTTGGTTTCCCTTCTTAAAAAAGGTAAGGTTGATGGATTTATTGCCAGACATTTGGATTGTGAAGGGGTCGCGGCCTATATCATTGCTTCCTTTCTGGGTATTCGCACATTAATGGTTGATAAAAGTCCCCGTCAAATGAAGTACTTGTATCTTCAACAGTTGAAACACTATTTTACCTCTTTAAAACCTCAGCCAGAGCTAATTTAATCAGCTTCCCAGAATCTGCTTAATCTTGTTTATTACGTTTTCCGGCAAAATGGACTCCATTACGTTTTCGTAGCCAGCGGGGACTTTGTTCCCATACACCGAGGTCGGAATCATAGGATATTCTCCCCTATCAGATAATAGGGCATTTTCCATAGGTTGACCAAAAGGATAAAAACCAGCATAGGGATGTGTTACTCCCCAAAGCGTTACTACAGGAATTTCATAGTTTGCCGCCAGATGGGCATTTCCACTATCCATGGATACCATGATATCCAGGTTTGAAATAATGATAAGTTCTTCTTCCAAAGAAAGTTTGCCTGCCAAATTTAAAGTATTGGCGAAATCAACTGAAATATCTTCCAACTGACCCTTTTCAGTCTCTCCACCTCCAAAAAGTATTATTTTATACTTATCGGTATCCCCTAATTCTTGGATTACTTTCCGCAATAAACTTATAGGGTACATCTTTCCTGCATGAGCCGCAAATGGGGCTATTCCAATCCACTTTTTTGTGTCCTGTTCTACAAGTTGGAGCAACTTCTCTGGAAGCGGTTGTCTCTCCAAAGGTTTACACTTTGCTTGCTCAATGGGGAATCCCAAGTTTGCAAAAACCTCGGCATATCGCTCAAGGGTTGTTTTTAGTTGTTTGAATTCTTTGTTTTTCGACCGAGTTAAGGCCTTCTTTTCTTTTCTTCCTTTATTAATTTGAACAAAGGGGATTCTGGAGAGACCAAAATATTTTTTGAGAACATTGCTGCGCAATACGTTATGCAAATCCGCTACCGCATCAACGTCTAGTTTTTTAAGCTCTTTATATAGTCGCCAAAGCCCCGGAAAACCCTTGTGTTCGGATTTTACGTTGGCGGGATGTACATTTACACCAACCAACTGCGAGAAAATTGGAGCAAAGTGTTTTCTAGTAAGTATCGTTATTTTTAGTTTGGGATATTCATTGAGCAATCCTTGTATCACTGGAACCATCATGGCCACATCACCCATGGCTGAAAGGCGGATAACCAGAATATGAAAGGAATTATCCCTTTTGTCCACGAAGAACTGGATTTAGTTCATCATCATTATACATCTTCATCTGTTTGTAGACTTTCATATATTTTGAACCCGATTCGATATCCGAAAGCAATTGATCTATAGCAGAAGAGAGGTCATCTCTTTGTTCCAATAGTACCGCCAATTTGGACTTACACTTATCAATATGCTCTTGGGTAGCATCCTTGCGGTTTGCCTCCTCTTGCATATGATAAATCTTCAACGCTAAAATTGAAAGTCTATCAATAGCCCAAGCAGGACTTTCGGTATTGATTTTGGCATCCGAAAGCACTTCTACCGATTGGTATTTATTGAGAAAGTAACTGTCTATATATTCCACCAAGTCCGTGCGGTCTTGATTGCTGGCATCAATTTTTCGCTTTAAATCCAACGCGTCCACAGGGTCAATATTTGGATCTCGGATAATATCCTCATAGTGCCATTGAACGGTATCTATCCAATTCTTTCTATATAGTAAATGTTCTATCTTATCTTTTGGATAGGGGTTGTAAAATCCCTGATACACATCGTCCTTAATATGATAGGTGTTGATACTTTCTTCAAAAACTGAATTGGCCAATGTTGTGAAAAGCATAGTTTTCCTCGTTTTCGCAAAGATATTGCAATAAAACTTATGAACTCAACTGCACAGCAAGAATGAAAAAAGGCAGAAACAAAAGAATGACCAAAGCCACCTCCTTGTATCTATTCTGCTTAAACGTCTCCAAGTAGTTGGTGATAAAAACCGAAGCCGGGAAAAAACCAATGAGCAAGGAAGTTGTTGTATTGGAACTAAGCAAAGTGATAATAACGGATAGTAAAAAAGCAAAGAAAAGGATACGTAAGGACAACAATTTACCCCCTCCCTTCTGTCTGAGTTTTAAAAAAACCAAGGTTACAACAACCAATATCGCTCCTGTATAGATGCCAGACTTAATCATTTTAA
This sequence comes from Flagellimonas sp., assembly GCF_965601775.1. Lineage (GTDB taxonomy): Bacteria > Bacteroidota > Bacteroidia > Flavobacteriales > Flavobacteriaceae > Flagellimonas. The sequence goes on along the minus strand of NZ_OZ271837.1, from coordinate 3,924,007 downwards.
ATGTAGTTAAGTCACTCTTCAAAAAGTTAATTTGAAACCTGTAGTGTTCCTCCAAAAACTGAAAATCATTAAATAAAAGGAATGTAGTAAAGGTCAATATTCCCGCCGTGATAATTCCGATAAACGGAATAAGCCAATTTTTAAACGTGCTCTTATCGTATAAATTAATTACCAAAAAAACCAAAACTAGGAAGACGAGGGTCCAGTCAATGAACAAACTAGCAATTCCAATAAAAAAAGAAGCATCAAAAATCTTACTTCTTACGTTTTTGATTGATTTGACCGCCAACATACGCCAAAGGGCTAGCAGTAAAAAAAAATTGCAAAAAACCACATTCCTATCGGTCATGGTTTCTGGGAAAACCACCAAGAGAAGCACAAAAAACAACATCGCATATGAACTGAAACCTGTTACCTTCTCGGTTCTTACTATTTCGTTGATTAGCAACATTTGAACCACCAGTGTCACCAGAGTTAGGATATCCAATAGATGGTTGTCGCCTAAAATAGCAGGTGAGACCCCAAAGAAGCGGTAAAACCCAAAGAACAAAACCAAAAAAACGGAAAGAACCACATAGTTTATGGGTTTTGTTTTGCTAAAAAAGCTTGAAATCATATTGGGTTTTGCTATTTTTGTAACGTAAATATAGCTAACATGAGCAAGTTTTTTTACGGGATTGAGGACTTATTCGTTAACGTTCTTTTTGCACCCTATGACCTTTTTAGATTCATGCAAAACTGGTGGGCTTCCAACACCATTAACTGGATTTTCTTTGTGATTGGTTTTGTTGCGATGGTATATTGGATGCAACAGTTAAAAATATTTGATGCTAGAGGAGAAGAAGACAAAAGCATCAGTTCCCATTCCTATTTATAGGTCAAACCCTAAATCTCTTCTGTAATACATTCCCTCAAAGTGGAGTTTCTCCATATTTTGATATGAGTTCTGCAGCGCTTCTTTATAATTTGAACCAAAGGAAGTAACCGCAATTACCCTCCCCCCATTGGTGACCACTTTCCCATTGTCGCTTTTGGTTCCCGCATGGAATACAATAGCGTTTTCAACCTTATCAATACCACGGATGGTCTTACCTTTTTCATAGGCCTCCGGATATCCGCCTGAAACAGCCATCACCGTAGTGGCACTTCGCCCGTCTATCTCCAACTCAATTTCATCCAACCTACCTTGGGCTGTAGCCTGAAGCAATTCCACAAAATCATTTTTCACTCGTGGAATGACCACCTCCGTTTCGGGATCGCCCATTCGAACATTGTACTCAATTACTTTTGGGTCCTCTCCGACTTTGATTAATCCAATAAAAATGAATCCAACATAAGGAAGATTGTCTTTCTTTAATCCTTCTACGGTGGGCTGAACAATGCTATCTTCAATTTTCTGCATAAAAGCTTCGTCCGCAAAAGGAACTGGGGAAATAGCTCCCATACCTCCGGTATTCAGACCTGTATCTCCCTCGCCAATACGTTTATAGTCCTTGGCCGTAGGAAGGATTTTGTAATGCTCGCCATCTGTAAGTACAAAACAGCTCAACTCAATTCCATCCAAGAACTCTTCTATAACCACGGTATTACTTGCGCTGCCAAACTTGGCGTTGACCAACATGGATTGTAGCTCTTTTTTGGCTTCTTCCAAATCCTGTAGAATAAGAACCCCCTTACCGGCCGCTAGTCCATCGGCTTTTAGTACGTATGGCGGGTTTAAGTTTTCTAAAAATCGATATCCTTCATCTATACTTTCGGATGTAAAACTTTGATATGCCGCTGTGGGAATTCCATTGCGTGACATAAACTCTTTAGCAAACTCCTTACTTCCCTCTAGTGTGGCGGCCGCCCTTTCGGGTCCAATAATGCTCACATGCTTAATTTTCTCATCCTGCAAAAAGAAATCATGTATCCCATTGACAAGAGGGTCTTCAGGTCCAACAACAACCAATTCGATTTTCTCCTCAAGAACGAAGGATTTTATTTCTTCAAAATCATTGACGCCTAGGGGAACATTTTTTGCGATTTCTGCGGTTCCGGCATTACCAGGCGCTACGAAAAGTGAACTGAGCTTAGTACTTTGCGAAATTTTATGGGCTATAGCGTGTTCACGTCCGCCTGAACCTAAGACAAGGATGTTCATCAAAAGTATTTTTGGCAAAAATACGCTTTGGAATGAATTTCTTTATTTGTTATTGGAAAAATCCCGATGCGTTTTCCAAAGCTCGGCTTCAGACAACGATTTGAAGTATTCGAATACTTTTTTCAATCCTTCTGCTCGTGGAACGCGTGGCTCCCAATCTAGGATTTCCTTAGCTCGGGAAATATCCGGCTGACGCTGTAAAGGATCATCTTGCGGAAGCTGTTTGAATACAATCTTCTGATCGGTTCCTGTCAGTTTGATGATTTCCTCGGCAAATTCTAAAATCGTGGTCTCATCCGGATTTCCAATGTTTATAGGCTCTACATAATCACTCATTAGCAGGCGATAAATCCCTTCAACTTGATCATCGATGTATGTGAATGAGCGGGTTTGGGAGCCATTGCCAAAAACCGTCAAATCTTCACCTCTTAGCGCTTGACCAATAAAAGCCGGAACAACACGGCCATCATTCAATCGCATTCGCGAACCGTAAGTGTTAAAGATTCGAACTATGCGAGTATCCAAGCCATGATGCCGATGATACGCCATGGTTATTGACTCCATAAACCGCTTGGCTTCATCATATACCCCTCTAGGTCCAATGGGACTTACATTGCCGTAATAGTCCTCGTTTTGCGGGTGAACCAAAGGGTCTCCATACACCTCTGAAGTTGATGCGACCAAGATTCGAGCCTTTTTTTCTTTAGCCAATCCCAAAAGATTCAATGTCCCTAGAGAACCTACTTTTAAAGTTTGGATAGGAATTTTCAAATAATCAATGGGGCTTGCAGGGGATGCAAAATGAAGAATATAGTCCATTTTTCCGGGGACGTGAACGAATTTGGTCACGTCATGGTGGTAAAACTCAAACCTTTTCAAAGAAAAAAGGTGTTCAATGTTTTTCAGGTCACCCGTGATAAGATTGTCCATTCCAATGACATGGTGGCCTTCGGCAATAAAGCGATCACACAGGTGTGATCCCAAGAAGCCCGCTGCTCCAGTTATTAGCGTTTTCTTCATAAATCAGTAAGCTTTTGCTTCTCCTTTGAAAGCGTTTATCACCGTTTGAACAATAATTTTAATATCCAAGAACATGGACCAGTTCTCAACATAAAATATATCCAACTTAATCCTATTCTGAATATCAGACTGACTTTCTATTTCTCCTCTATATCCCTTTACCTGCGCCAAGCCTGTTATTCCAGGCTTTACAAAATGCCGCACCATATACTTGTCCACGCGATAGGAATATTCATTAGTATGTTTTACCATATGAGGCCTAGGACCTACAACTGACATCGTACCAAAAAACACGTTATAAAATTGGGGTAACTCATCAATGCTAGTAGCCCTGATGAATTTACCTATTCTTGTTATTCGCATATCATTTTTGGTTGCCTGATAATTGTCAGCATCTTTATTCGGCGCCATTGAACGAAATTTGTAACAATAAAACTCTCGATTGTCAATCCCATTTCGTGTTTGCCTAAAGAAAACAGGCCCTTTTGATTCTAGCGTTATTAGTATAGCGAGCAGTGGTGTTAGCCATGAGAGCAGCCCCAATATAACTATCATTGAGAATATAATATCGAAGCTTCTTTTTAAGAAAGAATTTATGGGGCCATGAAGCGGAATATCTCTCAATGATAATATTGGGATATAATCATAGTATTCAAACTTTAGCTTTTTAGCGAAAATGTTTTTGTTGTCAGGAATAAATTTTAAAGTCGTTAAATTGTTGTCAGCGAAATTAATAAACTGGGTTATCTCATTATCATTCAATTCAGAAACCGAACAATAAATCTCATCTACCTTATTTACATGAATAAACTTAAAGCAATCCTCTAATTTAAAGTTCTCATCTTGAAGACTAAACTGACCTAAAAAATTGTATCCGTATTGTTTTTGTTCATTAAAGACATCTTTGAGCTGGTCTGTTTTTTTATTTCTTCCAATTATGACCACATTTCTTAGATTTCCCTTAACTCGCTCTCTATACTCAGATAAAATAATGTAACTCAAAAACTTAACAATGGAAACGACCAAAAAAACATAAACAAAGTATTGAGCTAGAGCTAATCGGCTGATTATTGGCTGTTTAAAAAAGCCAATAAAGGCATAAAGTATTAGAAAGAAGAAAACAAATTGTCTAAAAAGCAATCTTAAAAGATAAGCAACCTTAGTATATCTATAAACTTTATAAAACTCGTTCCTAACAGAAATTACAATCCATCCTAATGAAATATAAGTATGGAAAAGGACCGGTGTTTGAAATTGAATAGGAAGTAGATAAGCAAAGACATTTACAATAAGAATGTCTATCCCATAAGAAATGGGAGTAATTAAATAAGAATAACGATATTGTTTAAAAAACATAGTTTGGAAAATTCTCTTTCCGATACCAAAATCTAAGAATCATTCTCCAATATACATTTCTTTGAGGGTTTTCCTGAGAGAAAATTTCTTATCGAACTCACCTATTATTTGTTTTAACTTCTCTGGAGAGCCCTTTAACTCTACTATCTCATTTTTTCTCACAAAGCGTTCATCCACCTCTATCTGCATTTTATGGGAAGAAATGTCTTCCATTAAGTTCAAAATATTGGCAATGCTATAAGTCTCTCCTGACGAAATGTTAACAGCTCCGGATCTAAAATCCGATGATAGCAATTTGCAATAGCTTTCTACTAAAAAATTGACATCATTATACTCTCGAAAGGTATTCAGATTACCTAATGCAATGGTCTTTTTCCTTTCCTTAAAATGTTCAACTATCTTAGGTACTAAGAAATTAGATTCTTGTCCTAAACCAGTGTAGTTGAAAGGCCGAGTAATTATTATATCTAAACTATTAAAATAATTAGCGGTCATATTCTCCATTCCCAACTTACTATTACCATAATGATTTATCGGCTTAGGACACATCTCTTCAGAAAGAACCTCTCCAACATTCCCGTAGACCGCTGCGCTGCTGGCAACAACAACTTTTTTGACTGGGATTTTCAGTTCCAAGAGGGCCTCCAAAACATTGGTCGTGCCAATAATATTCGTTTCGTACATTCTCGTGATTTCCTGCGACGCTACAAATGAGATAGCCGCCAAGTGTATCACATAATCTGGGTTTACGGAAGAAATTATTTCTTTAAGTCTTTCAAAGTCCAAAATGTTGCACTGTAAGTGATTTTTCTTTTGGGGTTTAGAAAATGTTGTGCCATACACCTCAAAACCATGACCTAATAGAAAGCTTTCCAAATGATTGCCGGTAAAGCCGTCAATACCGGTAATCAATACAGGACCGTTAATAGGATTTCCCATTTTTGTTTCTTTCTATGTCCGAAATTACCATCATTTCACAGAGTTCCTCCAAGGTTGTTTTGGCTTGCCATCCTAGTTCATTTTTTGCTTTTGTTGGGTCTCCAATAAGTAATTCCACCTCTGCCGGTCTGTAGAACTTTGGGTTTACTTTTATCAAAGTCTTACCTGTCTTAACGTCGAATCCTATTTCCTTCTCTTCACTTCCTTTCCATTCAATTTTAGTTTCAACAGCCTTAAATGCCATATCCACAAAGTCCCTCACCGTCTCCGTACGCCCCGTAGCAAGCACATAAACTCCAGGGGATTCTGCATGCATAATTCTATACATTCCTTCTACATAGTCCTTTGCAAAGCCCCAATCCCGTTTTGCGTCTAAATTCCCTAATTCCAAAACATCCTGCATTCCCAATGATATTCTAGCTACAGCGTCAGTGATTTTTCGGGTAACAAACTCTTTCCCTCTTAAAGGAGATTCATGGTTGAACAAAATTCCGCTAGAAGCAAACAAGTCATACGATTCTTGATAATTCAGGGTGGCCCAATGGGCGAAAACCTTGGCAACTCCATACGGGCTTCTGGGATGAAACGGGGTTTCTTCAGACTGGGGCACCTCCCTTACCTTGCCAAACATTTCTGAAGTAGAGGCTTGATAAAATTTAATTTTCGGATTTATGGTTCGTATAGCTTCCAGTAGGTTCATTGCCCCTATTCCGGTTATTTGCGCTGTCGCAATTGGCTGGGAAAAGGATACTCCCACAAAACTCTGTGCTGCCAAATTATAAACTTCGTCCGGTTGTATGTCCGAAATGATTCTAAAAGCACTGGACAAATCAACCAAATCATACTCCAGCAAATGAAGATTTGGATGGTTTTCAATTTTTAGTTCTTCTATTCTCCAAAAATTGGTAGAGCTGGTTCTTCGATAAGTTCCGTAAACCTGATAGCCCTTTTCCAATAATAATTCTGCCAAGTACGCGGCATCTTGCCCTGTTATTCCCGTTATAATTGCTTTTTTCATTTTTCTTTGTTTTGCTTATGCCAATTGTAATATAAAGTTTCTATCGTTTGTTTGATTTCTTTTTCGAACCGTTTGATACTAAATCGTTCGACACTAGCTCTTATGGTCTCTTTATCAAAAGACTCCTGGTTAGCTTCAAAAAAATCTATAGCCTCTAAAAGAGATTCAGGAACTTGCTCTTCAAAAAATACTCCGGTGACCCCCTTCTTGATGGCTGTTAATCCAGGAAATTGTCCATTAACTGTTTCCAAAATACCCCCTTTTCCGTAAGCGATTACCGGAACTCCAGCCGCTTGCGCTTCTATTGGAGCAATACCAAAATCCTCTTCGGCCGCAAAAATAAATGCTTTTGCTTCTTTTATTAGCACCAAGACTTCCTGTTTTTCCAAGAATCCCATGAGTTTTACATTTGGGCCCGCCAATTTTTTAATCTTCAAAAAGTCGGGTCCATCACCAACAACAACTAACTTCTTTTGTGTTTTGGAAAATGCTTCAACAATCAAATCAATTTTCTTGTAAGGTACCATTCTAGAGCAGGTGATGTAATACTCTTCCGTTTTATCCGAAATTGTAAAAGATTCAGTATCTACTGGAGGGTAAATTACGATAGCTTCTTTGTTATAAATTTTCTTGATTCTCTTGGCAACATATTTTGAAATAGCAATGTAATAATCCGGTCTATTGGCAGTGGAGGCATCCCAAATTCTCAATCTATGTAGAAAGAATTTGGCAATAAATCCCTTGAGTCCTTTTTCCAAATTTGCCTCCCTTAGATATTGTGCATGTAGGTCCCACGCATATCTCACGGGGGAATACACATATGAGATATGCAGTTGGTCATGGGTTGTTAATACGCCTTTTGCAACTGACGAAGAGGAAGAAAGCACCAAATCGTATTCGCTAAAATCAAATTGTTCGATGGCTAAAGGAAAAAGAGGCAAATAGCTTCTATATTTTTTTCTCCCAAAAGGAAGCTTCTGAATAAATGAATTTTTAGTGGCTTTTCCTTTTAAGATTATCTCCCGATTTTCTTCAGAAAGGTCGTCAACCAAAGAATAGTGGTCAAAGTCATCCCAAATATTTGTAAAGCTTTCTACACAGCGTTCCGCACCACCGTAAACTGTGTACCAATCATGCACTAAGGCCTTTTTCATCTATTACTTTTTCAATAATTTCTTTTAATGCATTACTTGATTTTTCCCAATTATATTTGCTGGCGTTGGCCAGACCTTTTTTCTGAAGTGTAAATCTAAGACTATCGTCATTCACTAGACGAATTAGGGCATCCTCAATTGATTTAATATTCATAGGGTCGCAGTATTGAACAGAGTCTCCGTAAACTTCCGGCAATGATGTGGTATTAGAAACTATACATGCACAACCACAAGCTTGTGCTTCCAAAGGAGGCAAGCCAAAACCTTCAAAAAGGGACGCATAAATAAAAATTTCCGCTTTGTTGTAGAGTTCTATCAATTTCTTATCAGATAAGTATCCCGTGAAATGAACCTGACTGTCCTTCATCTCCTCTTCAAGGTCAAAATTCGAGAAAATATGACTTTTTTTTCCTACGACTACTAGTTTATAATCCGTATCGAGGTTTTTGTACGCCTGAACCACGCTCTTAATGTTTTTCCTAGGGTCAATTGAGGAAACTGTCAGTATAAATTTTTCTCTGGGCAGTTCCTTGTTTTGAAACATTTCTGAAGGGGCTGCATACACTACATTTATTTTATCTTCAGGTATTTTATAGGATTGAATTATATCGTTCTTCACATAGTTGCTATCTGTAACGATTTTTTGGGAATTTCTGATGCTTAACGGGACAAGGGTATTATAGACTTTATGAAACGAATATGAAAACCATTCAGGATGATGTTTAAAGGCCAAATCGTAAAGTGCTACTATTTTGTTTTTATAAAACGCCGGGCCAATACCTGCCAAATTTATGAGTAATGGAGTCCCATTTTTTTTTAGAAATATAGGTAGCTCTATCTGTTCCCAGAGGCTACCTGGCAATCTGCCAAATTGAATTAGGTTTATGTCTTGGCCAATATCATTTATTAGCTCAGCCTTTGGGGCTACATAAACCACCTTTTCTCCACCTATGTTTCTCGGTAACCTCTTACAAATCTCTATTGCAAAACGCTGTACACCGGTTATCTTTTGAGTAAGAAATTTTGCGTTTATAACTATCATAAAATTGTTTTGCGCTGCCTTTTTATTCTTCCGTGCTTGCTCATTCTTCGCAAATACCCTCTTTTAATTCATCTACTGTTGGATTATATGCATTCTCCTCTATTCTATAATAGCGGTAAGGGAAATCTTCAAACAATTTGGTCAGCCCACATAAATCATTAAGCATTGGATTGTCATAAATAGAAAAATGATAATCTGCATATTCAGATCCAGGAGTAATGCCAACAATGGTTTCTAAATTACTTAAGCCATCTAAATTCTTAAGTTTTGAATTTCCCTCAATTACTATCGAACCTCCTACGCTTTTAAGATTGGTCAAAGCATCAAGGTTTTCAAAAACAGTGTCACCCATATACAATATGGCATCAATAGCAGTAACATTACCAAGCCCTTTTATATTTTGTAAATTTGCATTGCCTTCCAAAAGTAAAAAACCCAAGTTCTCTAGATTTGGCAAGGCATCAATATTTTCTAACACTGGATTATATGATAGCTCTAAGCCACCAAAGTGCGTCAATTTAGAAAAGCCATTGAGATTTGTTAGCTTTTCATTGCGGCTTAAATAAATTCCTTGGCTAACAAAGTTCAAATTTTCAAAAACATTTAAATCTGTTAAATCAGTGTCTTTGATATAAAGGTAAGACTTGATCCTAGCTAGTTGACTAAAAATGTCATAAATGGCTGGACCTTCAAGTGCTTGCAGAAACAAAGCACCATTAATTTCTGTAAATCTGGGAAAAAGACTGGAATCCGAAAGATTTGGTAGATCTAATAATCTTAAATCACCTCCAAGATAATTAAGATTTTTTAACCCGTTAATATTGATTAATTCGTTTCCGCTTATCGATAAATCACCCCCAATAATTTCAATTTTTTCTAGTGCATTAAGGTTCCTTATGAGGTCATTAGATATCAATAAATGCTTGCCTACGGTGTTGATGTTTCTTAGACCAGCAAGGTTGTTTAGTAGCTTATTACCACGACGTATGGACAAGTAAGCAGTAATCGAAGTAATACTATTTAGGGCATCCAAATTGGTCAGGTTAAATTCATAATCAGCAGAATCATCAATATGCAAATACCCATGTATTTCTTGAAAGTTATATTTGCCGAAGCTATCTACTTCTTCTTGCGATTTCAATCTAACATTACCGGTAAAGATTTCTATTTCAACATCGGTTAAGGTAATTGTTACCGTCACCTCTTTTGAAACCTCGGAATTTGCAAGTCTTACTGTTCCGTTAATTTTTGGGCTACTTTCAAAATCAAACAAAAGTGCATCCAAAACAGTTATCTCTCCGTTTTCAGGATTAATCGAAAAGGCCCCTTCCGGATTTTGGCTTACGATAGAATAGGTTAATGGATTACTATTGGTGGTTGCCGGAATTTGTCCTAATGTTTCATTGGCAGCAGGGTTTTCTTCAATAGTAATGTTCAAATCTGATGATGTTGCTACATCCTGTTCAATGTTATTTTCACTGCTACAGGAAAATGCGAAAATGAATCCAACTAGTGCAACAAACTTTAGGGGGCGTCTTAACACATACATGTTTGCAAATTTTTACCTTTTAGAAAACTTATTTCAATCAGCATTAATCAAATGGGTTTTGCAATAAAATATTGTATTAAAAATGGCAAATAGCATAATTCCAGTATTTCTGCTTAATATATTTTCGAACAAGAAGCATAAGAGCATGTATGTCAAAAATATGATATAGGGTTTATCTTTAATCGAAAAAGCCTTTCCATAGAAAAAAAATAACTCCCAATCATCAAAAATAAGCCAACCAGGCCAAAACTTAACCAGTAAAACAAATACTGGCTATGGGTATTGAAAATCCCTTCATTGAAAGCATTGGTGTCGTAATTGGTCTCATAGCATAAATCCAAGCTGTCCTGAACATCTCCTGGGCCTAATCCATACCACGGCATTTTCTGGCCAATTTCATAACAACACTTATATATACCCATTCTGGTATTAAAAGAATTAAAGTAATCCCCTTGCGGATAGATATGTTTTGTATTTACAAATTCCATCATTCTGCTTTTCGCTGGGGAATACAAAAAGCCCATAAGTTCAAAATTTGATAAGTTCTATTAAAATCTTACTTCTATTTTGTAATATCTTGAATATCATCACAAAATACCGCGTTAAAAACTCTCTTTCCTGCTTCATTAAGATGGTCAGGGTCTAAAAAGTATTCTGATTTAGTACTAAATCTACGGTCGTGGCTATAATCCAAATATGTAATGTCAAATTTAGAACTGAATTTTTTCATGATATCAAAATAATTTTTGTCCAACCACTCTACTCCCATATTTTCATTATACGCATAATGGTATGGCGTTGTCACTAAAACTGGAAAATTACCATCTGCAAGTATCTTGGATATCAAACTATCCAAATACTTCAAATTTTTGTCCGGAGAAGAATATGTTCCTAGTCTTTTGTGGTGGTTTGCACGTTTACTTGCATTGCTCTCTATATTGTTCTTAACAGGAGAGCTGGTCATTAGCGAAAGTCTCCTCATCGCTGATAAAGTTAATTTCCCGAAGTTCTCTTGAATTCTTAAAAGAATTAGGTTCTTATCTTTTTCCCTTGAGTATGAGAAGATTTGTTTTTCAGGCAGATAGCTATAAAAATCATTTACAAAAGAATCGTCTGGTAAACGATCTGTCCTGTTCTCATCTAACCCAAAAGAATGATAGGATACAGGAATTACTACAATTGCATTATTTTCTAGATAATCACCCTCTTTTAGAAATATATAATTTTGAAGGTCATAATATAAGGTATTACCTTCCCTGTTGACACTTTGGCCAATCAAACTGCAGTCAGAATACTCAAAATCATCACCATGGGATGTTCCCAGATTGACTATCTCGAGTTTATCATTTATCCTATTTATTTTTTTTAGAATGAATGGGCGGTTTATTTTATATAGCGCCATTCCTGTAAGACCAATAAGGATGGTAGCGGCAATGCATTCAAGTACAAATTTCTTCATTCTTAAGAATCAAAATTGAAAATATATAAATTCTTGCTCTCCCGTATTCATAAACAGCATAATAATAAGAAGTAAAAAATATGTTGCAGAATACTTAAAAAAGATGGGTTTTGAGTCAATTACTTGAAAGGCATACTCTCTCTCTCTTCCAATCCATTCCATTATCATGAAGCTCACCATAAGAGCAATTGTAACCCATGCTTTGTCAATTCCGTTAAAATTAGGAGGCTCCAGTGGAGAGTTGCGAAAAACTCCAAAAATATATTCAAATGCATGACCAATATTTTCAGCTCTAAAAAAAATCCAAGCAAAAACAGTCAAACTGAAGGTGCCTAATATGGAAAACAATTCTTTTAATGAGGGAAAGTATTTTCCTTCCGCTACCGTTGTAAGATTTTTTCTGTTTTTCTTAGCTAGCAAAAGCGGTAAAAAGTATATCGCATTTAACACACCCCATACAATAAAAGTCCAATTGGCTCCATGCCAGAAACCACTTACAACAAATATTATAAATGTATTTCTTACTTTCATTGAAACGCCACCCCGACTTCCTCCTAATGGAATGTAAAGATAATCTCGGAACCAAGTTGAAAGTGAGATATGCCACCTTCTCCAAAACTCAGCGATATCTCTCGAAAAATAAGGAAAAGCAAAATTTCTTTCCAAGTTAAAGCCAAACAGTCGCGCAGTTCCGATAGCAATGTCTGAATAGCCGGAAAAGTCACCATAAATTTGAAAAGTAAAAAACAGCGCGCCCAAAACAAGTGAACTGCTATTCATCTCTGCGGAATTATTGAAGATTATGTTTGCAAACTCAGCGCAATTGTCAGCAATCACTATCTTTTTAAAAAAGCCCCACAAAATCTGTCTCATACCACAACTTGCCTTTGAATAATCAAAAGTTCTTTTTCTATAAAATTGGGGTAGCAAATTAGTTGCTCTCTCAATTGGACCCGCGACCAATTGAGGAAAGAAGCTTACAAAAGCTGAAAACGCAATAAAGTCCTTGGTTGGGTTTAACTTCCTTTTATAGACATCTATAGTATAACTTAAGGTTTGGAAGGTATAGAAACTAATTCCCACGGGAAGAATGATATTTAGGGAACCCGCATTTATTTCCTTTCCTAAGAATGAAAAAGCGGTTACGAAGTTGTCTAAAAAAAGTTGTAGTACTTGAAGAAGCCTAAAAATCCTAAGTTGACAAAGATGCTAGTCCATAAAAGGAATTTTCGGTGAATTTGCCTAGTTTCATTTTCAAGTTTTAATCCAACGAGGTAATCAACGACCGTACTGAAAATAATCAGCGAGAGAAATCTCCAATCCCACCACCCATAAAAAACATAACTCGACACTACAATAAGTGTATTCTGTAGTTTCAAGTTTTTGTTGGTAAAGCCCCAATAAAGAATAAAGACTATTGGCAAAAAAAACGCAAAGTCAATTGAGTTAAAAAGCATTCCTATTACCGTTTTAGTAAGTGATTAATGTAGCGTGCACGTATCAAGTCTTTTTTTTGTGTATTGACATGCCGACTGATGAAACAGTTTTTACTTGGGTTTTTGAGAATATTGGTTTTCATTCTGCAAATAAAGTTGATGTTTTATTGGTTTTCATTTATAGTTTTGCTTTTCTTTCTTTAACAAACTAAGGTCATTTATTAAACTTCTTTTGATACAAGATCGTATTGAAGATGCTGAATAGCATGATTCCAGTATTTCTACTTAAAATATTTTCAAAAAAAAAGCAAAAGAACAGATAAACCAGAAATATGACATAAGCTCTATCCATTGATAAAAAAGCCTGTTTAAAGAATAGAACATAGGTTCCAATTATCAATAACAGTCCTAAGAATCCGAAACTCAACCAATAAAATAAATATTGATTGTGGGTGTTGAAAATCCCTTTTCCATACGCATTGGTATCGTAATTTTTATCGTAACAACTATCCAAGTTATATTGCACATCACCTGGGCCTAAACCATACCAAGGCGTCTTCTTGCCAATTTCAAAACTACACTTGTAGATTCCCATCCTGGTGTTAAAGGAATTGAAGTAATCACCTTGGGGAAGGAGGTGTTTTGTATTAACAAGTTCTGATACTCTTTCTTTCAGTGGGGAGTATAACCCGCCAATTACTATTATTAAAAGAACCGTAACTATAGAGACAATTTTTGTCTTTAGACTTTTGTTCAATAATAGAATTATTGAACAAGACGCAACCAACAAGGCAACAATTGGGCCTCTACTACCCGTAACAAACAATACTATAAGGAAAAGTGAGGCAATAGTAAGATTTATCCATAGGTGTTTAAAGCGGTAATAATAAAGAAATAATAAGGCCGAACCAATCAATAAGGATAGATATATAGGGTGTTCCCCGACAATGGGAATCCCTTCAACCAAATCTCGGAAATAATTTCCAAAATTATCTCTATGGACTTTTAGCTCTGGATTTTTGACTAGCCTACTTACTGTTGCATAAACTAATACCACTAGTGCGAGCAACGCATTACTTAGTATATACAAGCTTATAAACTTATCTGCCGATTTTCTGTGAAAGGGCTTGAAATAAAGAACTACAAATGGAATTATAAAAATAGGTAGTGATCTTTCAACAAAGGATAATCCTATTTTGAGATTGGTTGTCCAAAGTAACGAGATTAAACTTAAAAAAAAGGGCAATGATAGTATCGCAAAACCAAAACCATTCTTTCTAATCTCTTTTAGCTTTGCCTCTAGATTTCCAATATTCCCATGATAGCTGCCAACAATGAATAGCAAAATTGATAGATTTATCAGTTTGAAATCGAAAATTGGGAAAAATGCCAATATATAAATCAAATTTTTCCTGTCCTTATACACTTTGTAAAATTTTATCCTTTTTGTCCTTAAAATGAAGTGCATAGGGCACTGCCAAATATACCCAAATGAACAGCATTATAAATGATGGGAATGCAATGAATGAAACGTACATTGCCACTAAACCTGCAGTAATTATTAAGTTCTTATTCTTATAAGAAATATATAAAGTATTAATCAAAAACATTATAAAAAAAAGAAAGCCCAACACCCCGTATTCCGACCAAACCTCGAGATAAATGTTGTTGGGTATAGCTCTTTTTCCTTGTCTTTCAAAAAAGGTTATAGAATATTCACTTTGGTTTTCCACAATCTCATCAATATTATTGTAGTGGTCATAATGCAATCCATAGTTGTAAGGACCAACTCCAAATATGGGATTATCGATACCTGCTTTAAAGGCAATGTTTGCCGTTAAATAGCGATCTACTTTGGAAAAATTTGAAGTTGTTAGCACACTTACAGGAGTAAACAGTTTTTGTTCAATATACTTAGTATAAAATTCGCTTTTGAAGAAGAAGAATAATCCAACAATTAATACTGGCAGAACAATAACTAATTTCTTAAGATTACGAACACTAAACAAAATCCGTTTAAAATAAATCATCAAAAACAAGGTTGCGCTTATCAGGCTAACTGTGGAAAAAGTCGAAAGTATTGTTATCATCAAAAACCAAGCGATACGGTTTCTTTTTAGATGAAACGCAATTGCAGCCGATAAAATCAGATAAAGCCCAAAAAAATTCCCTTCTCTAAAAGTTCCTGCCCTAACAATGCCCATTATGGTTTGCGGATTTTCCGCCATTCCGAACAATTTTAAATACGGAATTCCCAAAGCAGATGAGAAAAACAAATACCAAGCATACACCGAGGCCAATATTGCTCCATATATCCAATACTTGAATACTTCTTTCCTCTTTAAAAGGAAAAATACAGAGATTAAAAAAGCCAAAATATTTACATATATATAAATTAATCTCAACAAGCTATCTGCTTGTCTTCCAATTCTAAAATCTATCTCTTTAGGCAAATATGGATAAGACCAAAACAGATGTATTAAAAATGATATGGTTGCTAATATCAAAAAGGCAATTAACACTTTTGCCTTCCATATAGTCCTTAGATATTTCCTGTCGAACTTCTGTATTACAAAAATAAAGACAAGAAATACCAATAGTATTTCAGATATTTTGAGAGGAAAAAATAGATTGAAAGTCAATGCCTGCGTAAATGGGAGAAAAAAAAGGAACAGGCCGAATAAAAAGCTTATTTTGACTTTCAAACCATCATAATTTTTAGTTCGCCAAGCAAGTCTTCACTTGGTTATAACCTTATTTTCATTTTAAGTTTTTGCCAAAGCGGATTCAATAAAACTATGCCCCATATTTGAATATTCTTCAATCTTCCCTTCCAAATTGGCATAGTCAATAGAGTTATAGTTGGCTGTCCCATTATAAATTCTATCATGAACCTCCAACACATCAAGTAGGTACGAGAATTTTTGTAATCTATAGGGGTCCATAAACACCGTGAAATCTCTGCGCATCAATATGGAAAAAATAGTGCCATGGAACATACTTGTAAAAATATGTTTTGCATTCTTAAAGAATCCCAGCCACTCAAAGGGATCTATCCCAAGGTAATTCTCATCACACCAATCATAATGGAAGCCAACAGAAATAAGTTTCATTTTTTTCTCTTTGGAATACCTTTTCATTTCCTCAATATGGTCTGGTTTAAGCACATAAGCATAGACCAAAATATAATCTTCATTCAGATGCGGATCTACGGACCACTGAGAATGATCTACCAAAAATGTGGGATCAGGAACAATTGGTGGCTTTGACCCTGTTAAGCTGCTAACTATGTTCCGAGAGTTAATATCCCGAACAGAAATGGCCTCAAAATCCAACACATATTGCTTGACCATAGCCAATTTTTCATCCTCAAGTTTGGTTGAGCCAAAACTTGGAGCATACGAAATTTTTCTGGTTTTTTCCAGTCCCTTGCCAAAGTAACTCAAATCGTATCCAAAACCCAGGTTGTTTATATTCCAGATTTCGTCACTTCCAAAAAAAACAACATCATATCGGCCTTCCAATTTTGACAAATCCGAAGTGAACTTGGTCAAGTTAAAAAGCTTATGGGTACGGTTAAATTTTCTAACCTTTTTTATATTACTTAGAATCTTACCATCCATTCTAAGAGCGTAAGCTTTCTCTTTAAAAGCAAACCAAGGCTCTTTGTAATTGATAACTTCAACATGATGACCTAAAGCCTTAAGCTTTTCTTGCGTGGAAAACGCCTGCAAAAAGGCCCCATAATTAATCCCGTCGTGAAATGTGAGAATTCCTATTTTCATTTGAAAAACCTTTCCGCAATTTTATAAATAAGAGTAAGGTTTTTTTCATCATCTTGGCTGGTTAGCCCCGACAATGACTTGGAGAAGAAAAAAAGAGCATTTGGTTTTTTACTTCCGGTCCAATTATCATGTTTTACCTCCCGCAGGTTAATAGGTTTATCAAACCATTCGTTTTTCGTGAGAAATTTGGATGTGGTTGTAGTCATGGATTTTAAATTCAATGGTTTTGATATAAGTATGTCAGGAATTAGGTGTTTGTAAGTATCCTTTTGATATTGTTCATCAGAAGGAAATGCTCTTAGATGATGTTCCTTAGCCTCTTCCGAATCATTGATTGCTTTACAAATTTCTATAACTTTACTTACAACATCCTTATCCTTCACAGGACCGTTAAACCGGCTTTCGTCGTTAACAAATATTCCCGCGACATCCCCTTCGCTTCTGCAGAAGGCCTGGGTCTTTTCAGGCTCAAACCACAATCCTTTTTTTACGTTAACTTCAATTAACTTATTTTTTTTCAGTTTCTTTCTTAAATTAAAAGGAACGAGATGCTTATATTTTTGAATCAAACTTTTACCTAAGGGTGTCGCTTTTTTAGATTGAAAACCGAGTTTTTGGAGCAAAAAATTAAAATTTACCCTACTGTCAAACACGGTAATTCCATGATCAGAAATTAGCACAAAATCGTTTATTTTAATCTGATTGAAGAGTTTCTCTATGTTTTTATCCAAAGAAGAGAAAAACCTTTTTAACTGTCTCGAAAAGGACGCGTCCAAAGGAGGTCTGCCATCAATCACTCTTTGTATTTCGCTCATAGATAAATAGGCAACAGTTGCTACTGCACGATATGCTAAAAACCCAAACTGAACCGGTCTTTGTGAATATATATCTATATATGACTGTGTTCTCCTATCCATCATTTCAATCAATCTATCAAAAAAAGCCTCGATTTCGAAAATCTTTTTGTCAAAAAGCAAAGAAGGAACTCTTTCGTCCACTACATACCTGTTTTCCATCAAAACATCGACAATTTCATTTGGATAAAACATTGTTCCGTCATTATACGTGCTATCCAGGGATTTTCCGCCTCCCCCTCCACCAACAAAAAATCCATCAACTTTTGGAACAGGGAATGTTGTAGGAACACCCATAAACCCAACGGAAACATTCCTTTTGTTAAGTGTCTCCCACAATAGACTCGATGATTTGTCAATTATATTGAGATTAAAAGACAACGAGGTATCATATGTATTATTCAATAAAGGAAATTCGTAAAATCCTTTAGTTCTAGAGGCCGGCAGACCAGTGTATGCTTCCACCCAGCCTCTACTAATTAAATCTTCACTTATATCCTCCTTCTCCAATGAATCCATCAGTTTATGAGTAAATGGCATGTCAAAAGCCCGTAGCATTTCCTCTGAAGCGGCATCAATTCCTAAAACAAATAATTTCATAATTCTTTATTACTAGTGTTTTTAAACCTGCTTGTGCAAACATATCGATTTTGATATTATTAATATATCAGACATTCTTTATTTAGAAGGGCGTAGGAAGTATTCCCACCTTCTTTTTTGCATACATCACTTTTAAAAAATTCTCAATGATAACGGTACTGGAAGTAGCTACTGCTGCCCCAACAATTCCATGCTTTTGAATTAAGAGAATGTTTAATACAATATTCATAGTTACGGATAGTAACGAAATATTCCTGTGTAATTTCTCATGACCACACATTATCAAAAGCATCCCTGAACATCCAGTAGATACATTGAAGAATTGACCAACACATAAGACAATTAAAGGGATATAAGACCCTATAAATTCCTCACCCCATAAGGACAAAATATTACGTCCTAAAATCAAAAACAAGAACAAAAAGAAGGATGCCACCAAAATAACGCCCAAGGTAGTTTGTCTCACCATTTTTTGCATCCCACTTAGATTACGTTCAGAGTACATATGTGCTAATTTGGGTGATATGGCTGTATTGGATACCATCAACATAAAGCTGGTAAGCAAAGCAATGCGGGAGGCAACGCTGTACAATCCAACTTCATCAGTTGTTCTATAAATACCTAACATGATGGTATCAGTATTTGCTGCCAATACACTGGTTGAAGAGACCAGCAGCAATGGCAAAGCCATATCCAGCATTGGTTTTAGGTTAACTTTCCCCTTAAAAGGGTATTTGAATATTGTTTTCCAATAAAAAAATGCAATGGCAAAAACCAGAACTCGCGCAGAAACATACAGAATAGCCACATAAATAACTGTAATTCTAATTTTAGCCAAATAGGAAAAGAAGAGAGCAAATAATACCAATAAAGAACTTAACACCTGTTCAAGGATATTACTCTGCCATACCTTGCCCATCCCATTCGCCGCAGCTGCATAAACCCTAGTTAAGGTCTGAGGGACTAAAACCAATAAAAAGATTAACAGGGGTGTTTTAAGCGAAGGATTACTAAATACGTTATCTGTAAAATAATATGCCAACACCATGCCTAGCACAGTAACTAAAAGTGCCATACTTCCATTAAACCGAAAAGCAGTTTTAATTGTATTCTTTATTAAGGACTTATTTCCTTTTCCATGACCTATAGCTATATTCTTTACCAAGACATGTTGCATTCCGAACATGGTCAAGACCAATAAAACCAGAATTATCTGGTTAGATAAATTTATCGTTCCAAGCCCACTTGCTCCTATAGTCCTTCCTAAAAAAATACTAGTCGTAAAAGCTGCAATCATGCCGATAGCCTTTACAATTGCGGATGAAGAAGATTTTTTAAGTACTTCTAAGGAGTGTTTATCTATCTCTCTTATTCTTTTAAGAAGGTTTATCATTTTAGTTGGGCTTGAAACTAGAAATAAAAACCGCAGTTTTTTCAGTAGTCTTTTCGTATTCTAGATTCTTAAAATTACCAAGGAGAAATACTACCTTCAAAGTCTTTTGCAATTTTGACTATAAACCTAATTTGATTGCCTTTGCATTGACCATTTTGATAAAATCAAATAGAATAAAAGCACCTAGAAAAATCAATGGTATTAGAACCAATCTCTTTCCAAAAAATGATTTTATTATCCTTTGTGGCTTACCGAAATTAAGAACGTTAACGGCCTTTTGCTGTTCTTCCAATTCGACTTTTTTCCTTTCTGTATTTTGGATAAGATTATTCTTTAATTGTAGCAAACCTGTAAGGTCAATAGGTTTTTCATTGTCCAACTGTATCCTATTATCTAGTTTTTCAATATTATCAGAGTTCAAACTCTCAGTATAACTTTTAATCAAGAAATCAACTTGTTGGATTAGCGCCTCGTTTTGTTTTATCCGTGTTCTAGCATTTTCATTGCTAATAGCAATAATTCTTTGAAAAAAATCAGAGGAATTTATATATGTCATTGCGCTTTCTGCAAAAACTTTTCCCTCGCTGATCTCTTTAAATTCAAAAATTATTCTATGATTCAAAGCGCTATTTTTGAGAAGCTCCATCCGAACTATGTCTGAAAAACCAGGGATGTCTTTGAATTTCTCTAAAAGTTCCATATCACCTTTTCTATCATTATCAACCTCAATAGGTTCAACGGAAATTTTAAATTGTTTCACGTCTCTAACTGGAATTCCTATAGATTCCATGAATGCGATATCTTCTGATTTTAAGTTGTTTTGTATTTCTTCCACTACATCGTACAAATAATTCTCGCTATTTAGATTAGGTTTTACAATGACTTCGATTTTCCTTTTCTCTTCAGTAATTTGATTGAGTCCATAGCCTACTCCTAAGCCCAATAGAATAAGACCACCAAAAATAAATGCCCTTTTTTTAAGATAAATAAATACTTTCAAAAAGGCTAATCCCAATTTATTGAACGCCTTGCTTATCATTTGAAACAACTGTCCCAAATCAATTTCATCAGAGGTGCTATTGTTTTTTGGTTGTTCTGCCATATTACGAAGCGAATATTTGTTTTATAATTCTATCTGTAATCAAATATGTCGGTTTTACTCCTGTTGTACCCAGGCCGCCAGAAGCTAAAGTGCTTCCTGTTTCCAGAGGATTGTCTGAAGCGTAATACGCATATCTTATTTTTACATCCTTTTTAATGCTCTTTCTTATTTTGGAAGCCGATTGAACTGCCTTTTGGTAGTGAACCCCCTCCATTTCCAGTCCAATTACGTTCCATGTGGATTCGTGGAAAAATTTGAGGATGTCTTTGTTTTGAAGCGATGTACCTAATACTGTAACCATGGTTCCTTCCAATACCTTCAATCCATGTCCTTCAAAATCTGCAGAGCACAATTCATTTTTAAAAGGATAATTGTCCGCAGTTCCTTCAAAAATATGCGCTGAGGGTATCATTAAATCACCTTTTCCTCCTTCCAAAATGCCTGCTTTTCCCATGACAGAAATTGATTCAACATTCAAGAATTTCTTATCCCCATTAATTTCTAGTGGTTTCAGCAATTCGTCAATGGTTTCATAGGCTTGCTCCCCAAACGCGTAATCCATGACAAAGATAACGGGTTTTTCATCCTCTTGAATCCCTTCAGGAAAATCATAGCAACAAGCACCTTTCCCAAATTTTGCAGAGTCAAAAATTTGGGTGTCAATATTTGCTCCGGAGTCATCGTCCAAAAACAGCATGCCGTTTTTTTCCGCCAAATCTTTTACTTTCTTCTGGAACTCCCGATTCTCTGAAGAACTCAATGCCTCATATATATCCAAGGATTTGGAATTTGGAAACTCCTTGGAAAGCGCATTTCTTGCAAACAACGAATTCATGACACTGTGCATATTGGCACTGATAATATGAATGGGTCGGTTTAAAAGTCCTTCATTGTTCAGAGCATTTTTTATCGTTTCCGCCCATCGCTCTCCATGAATGTGATGGCCTAATCGCTCCCGAAGTAGCGGACTAAAGGTTATAGTTCTTTTATCCCCTGTGGTCTCTTCTTCTATGGCCAATTTCCCGAGCCAATACACTACATTAAGAAACCTATCTTTTTTGTCTTTGGTTTCCAGTTTTTGATGAATCTCTACAACCTCTTCGTATGTTCTACCTAAAATGTTAGCGGTATGGATAAAGGCTACCTCCCTTTCCGATTCCTCCTTTTCTTCCCTTTCCACGAATTCAACCAATTTTTCCCAATCCCGAATAGTGGCTTTGCCATCATCAACTAAAACACGTTCAGAAATTTTATTGGATTCTACAAAGAGAAAGGTGAGGTGTGTCAAAATATCATAAATATCACTTCGCCCCCGAGTAATTTCAATATTCATTTGCTCTTCGTCTATCCGATAGCAATTTCTTCTCCGCTTAGGGGGAATTATGGCCTTAAGATGCGATTTGGAAAAGCCCTCATCTGATGTGAGATTTATAAATCGACATTCTTCAATTCCGTTGGGCAGGCGTTCCAAGACGTAGATGAGCCCATTAAGTTCGGCTTTCTCTTCGGCAACACTTCCATAAATTTCAGGTCGCAAAACCAGAAGTGCATTGCGAAGTGCATTGCCCGATACCCCAGATGGTTTATAAAAACCTCGATTTAGTAAGTGGCGCATGGTAATATAGAGCCTTTCTATGGCATTAGTGGATTCTTGCGCCCGGGTTGTTTGTTTTACTCGTGTAGCCATTTTAACTTCTGGCAAAAATACACGAATTCCGAAGAAACGGATACCTTTATTTCGCTCTAAATTTTAAAAGGTTGTAATCCTTCTGCAACCTTTCGGTCATTGGCTAAACGCTGTACTTTGTTTTGTCCTCCCAACTTGCCTATGGTTTTCATATATTCCTGAAATCCACCTGACTTTATTTGGGTAATCTTTAAAGGCTGTAGAATCTTTCCATCAATCAAATCAAAGTAGTAGCTGTTTTGTTTCTGCATGCTCTCCTCGATATCTGCTACGAACTGTTTCAGATTTGAGGGTTTGTTTTCAAACTCTATCAACCATTCGTGATACGGTAGCTGTCCTTCCTCGGGAGACGTTTGGGGTGCAACGGAAAATTCATTTACCACGGCATCTGAATTTGCAACTGCCAGTTTTAGAGCCTCCTCTACTTCTTTGGCAATAACGTGTTCCCCAAAAGCTGAAATAAAGTGTTTAATTCTCCCTGATACCACAACCTTAAAAGGTTCTTTCGAAACAAACCGAACGGTATCCCCAATGTTATATGCCCATAAACCAGCGTTTGTTGAGATTATCATCGCATAGTCCACTCCCAGCTCCACTTCAGCAATGGTTAAACGCTGTCTATGCTCTGAAAAAAACTCATCCGCCCTGATGAACTCATAAAATATCCCCGCATCTAGCAAAAGAAGCATGCCAGAATCTTTTTGGGAATTTTGGTATGCAAAAAAACCCTCACTGGCAGGAAACAGCTCAATGCTATCCACCCTTCTACCAATCAATTTCTCAAACTTTGCCCTGTAAGGTTCATAGTTTACCCCACCGTAAATGAACAATTGGAAGTTTTGGAACAGATCACCAACCTTCTTTCCCGTTTTATCCTGAAGTTTCTCGAAGTACATCTGCACCCAAGAAGGAATCCCAGCAATCACTGTCATGTTTTGGGATTCTGTTTCCTCAATCACCTTATCCACTTTGGTCTCCCAATCTTCAATACAGTTGGTTTCCCAGCTGGGCAATCGGTTTCTTTGAAGATATCCCGGAACATAATGGGCAGAGATGCCAGACAATCTCCCAAATTTAATGCCTCCTTTTTCCTCCAATATTGGACTGCCCTGAAGGAAAATCATTTTCCCGTCAACAAACTTGGTGTTCCCGGTTTCATCGATATAGTTCAAAATCGCATTCCTAGAAGCATTGACTTGGTTTTTGATGGATTCCTTGGTAATTGGTATATACTTTGCCCCTGAGGTAGTCCCAGACGTTTTTGCAAAGTACTTGGGCTTTCCAGGCCAAAGAACATCGTTTCCTCCAGAAATGATTTGTTCCACATAGGGTTTTAGCTCTTCATAATCCCTTATAGGGACATTCCTAGTGAAATCTTGATGGTTCTTGATATTTTGAAAACTGTGGTCTTTTCCAAATTGGGTATGCTGGGCTTTCTCAATAAGGTTCTTGAAAACCTTGGTTTGCGTATTTATTGGATCATTTGCCCATTTACTCGTTTTTCTCGCAACAGAGCGAGCAAACCATTTGGCAGCAATAGCTTTTAAGGACATTTACTTAAAGTCGATGTAGTTTAAGGGGTTAATTGGTTTGCCATTTTTCCAAAGTTCAAAATGAAGATGGGGTCCGGTGGTCAATTCTCCAGTATTACCAACCTCCGCAATTACTTCTCCCGCCCGAACCAAATCCCCTTGAGATTTGCTTAAGGAGCCATTATGCTTGTACACTGAGGTTAAATCATCTTGGTGCTTAACAATAATGACGTACCCTGTTTGCGAGGTCCATTCGGCAAACAATACTGTTCCATTGGCACAAGATTTGACTGGTGTTCCTCTAGGGGCGACAATATCTACCGCATAATGCTTAAGACGTGTGTCAAAACCTTGGGAAAGCGTACCATTTAAAGGAGCAAATAAAAGCACTTCTACATTTTCAACGCTTCTCTCGAAGAGATTGTACTTATCCTCCAGTTCGACTTCTTCCCTCAACAAGAGATCTTCCCTTATCGGAGTAAGATCTACAGTGGATGGGTCTAGTTTAAATCTTTCGAACAAGGAATCCCTATTGGCCTCGTTGTTTTCGATATCACCTCGCAATACCATACGAACATTGTTAAGATACCGATTGGTATAGTCCAAAACCGTAACCAATGAATCCGTTTTATATGTGAGCTCGGTAGCTTGCCTTTTCAATCGTGTAGAAGAATATCCGGGAATATACTCCCTAAGCGGTGTAAACGCAATTATAAGCGTGGTTAAACCAATGAGCACAATTATGAACAGCGTACCGGTAACAAAGACATTCATCCTGTTCAGCTTAAAAGAAATCTTTTCCTCAAAAGTGTTTTCGTTAAGAATGACCAGACGATACTTATGCAGCAGTTTGCGCTTGAGTTCTTTGCGCTTTCTTTTCTTCTTTGCCATAATGACAAAGATAGCTTTAGATTTTAATTAAGATGTTAAGCTTTTTAAAATGGTAGCGTAAGAATCATGGCCTAACACAATCTGCTACGTCAATTTTCGTTAATAGAAGTAAAGATGTGCCATTCTTTTAGTATTTTTACATTGTTTTAAGTTAGAACTTTACATCATGATTTCTCTAAATATATTTCTTGGAATGCTAGGTCCCTGGCAAATTGTTTTAATTGTAGTAGTAGTTCTACTTCTTTTCGGGGGCAAGAAAATTCCTGAGTTGATGCGTGGTCTTGGTAGTGGAATCAAAGAATTCAAGGATGCTTCCAAAGAAGATGAGAAGTTGGATGGCCCAAAGGAATCCGATTCGTAGCCTGTTTTCCAACCTGCACTTCTTGTCTTAAGCCCTCGTAAACGTTGGTTTCATCGATAAACAACTACATTTTTTGGGCTTACATGCCTAAAAAAATACCTTTCACAACAAAAAGTTATTTTACCAGAAGGGGTATCCTACTTTAGCAATTAATAGTAAAACTAGGTTCAAGTCCTCTTGTTTTCTACCAATTAGACCTAACCATACCTAGTTTCCGAAAGAACAATAATGAGAAAGCTGTTTTTGGTTTTTGCCGTCGCTTTCATTTCTGGGCTTAACGCCCAGCAAATTTCCTCTGCTCAATTTGAAGAGGTTCAGGAAAACCCCGATAGTGAGGTTTCTTCTGAGACATCCAATACAGATGAAGATTTTGGGCTCCGAAAGAAGGAAAAGAAAGTGGGGAAAGCTGCAAAAGGTGGAATCGCAGATAGACTTATAAAAAAGGCCAACGGATACTTCAACAAAATGTGGTATGCCGAAGCTGCTCGCGTATATGACATCGTGCTCGAGGAAAGCGACCAAGAACATACCTTTGAACTCCTTTCCAAAGCTGCGGATGCCCACTACTACAGCGGCAACATGGACAAATCCTATAAATGGTACCATGAGCTGTATCAAAATCACAAAAAAACCATTACTGAAGAGAACTTCTTCAAATACAGTCATAGTTTAAAAGCTACTGGTCGCTATAAGCGAGCAGCAAGACTGACCCGTTTGTTTCGTCAAAAAAGGGAAAAATCCTTAAAAATAGAATCGCGGCAGGAAGAGCTATGGGACAATTCGGCCTATGTTGAGCTCAAGAATATGGCCATTAACTCCAAATATTCCGATTTTTCCCCAATGTTTCATGGGGATGGAAAGGTGGTATATGCCTCTGCAATGGACTCTTCTTTCCTTACTACCCGAAGATATCGCTGGAACAATCAACCGTTTTTGGATCTATATGTAGCTAGTGAGAATCCATCCAAGGAAGATTTAATTCCAACCCGTAAGCTTTCCAAAAAAATCAATACAAAGTACCACGAAGCTTCGGTTGCCTTTTCTCCCGATCAAAAAACAATCTATTTCACAAGAAACAACTATGGAAAGAAAAAGAAATTAAGAAGAGGTAAAAAAGGGGTAAATCATTTAAAAATCTATAAGTCGCAGTTTGTTGATGGAGAATGGACCAAAGCTACCGAACTCCCATTCAATAGCGAAAACTATTCCAATGGGCATCCTTCCATAAGTCCAGATGGCAAAAAAATGTATTTTGTTTCTGATCGTCCAGGAGGGTTTGGGCTTACCGACATTTATTCAGTGGATATTCTGGAAAACGGAAAGTTCTCGGAACCCAAAAATCTTGGTAAATCAGTAAATACCCCTTACAAGGAGATGTTTCCTTACATCACTGAAAAAAGCATTTATTTTTCTTCGGACAGGACGATGGGAACGGGGGGCTTGGACGTATACAAGTCTGATTATTCAGGAGAGCTGTTTAATGTTGCTATAAATATGGGCAAGCCCATTAATAGTAATAGGGATGATTTTTCATACATCATAGATGAGCAAAACCAGAAGGGGTATTTTGCGTCCAATCGAAAAGGGGGTAAAGGTGATGATGATATTTACTCTTTCAAAAACATTATGAATCTTAATGCCATAGCTGGTGAGGTAAAAAATCTGGATAATGAGGAACTTCTATCCAATGTGGCGGTTGCGCTGTTCAATGAGGAAGGAGAAAAACTCATGGAGACCACTACCGATAGTTTAGGCAATTTTGTTTTTGAAGATTTGCTTCCATCTAAAAAATATCAGCTAGTTTCTTTAAAAGACGGGTTTGTGGAGGAAAAAACTCCAGTCACCACCCGAAAAAACGAGCGTATTTCTGTTACACAGTCCATAACCCCAATTAAAGAATTGGTGGTTCGAGAAAATGACGTGCTCAAGGTAAAAACAGAAAACATTTACTTTGACTTCGACAGATTCAATATAAAAGCTCAGGCCGCCAAAGAGCTGGATAAACTGGTCGATGTCATGAAATCCAATCCAGAAATGGTTATTCGTATTGAATCCCATACCGATTCTCGAGGTAGCAGAGCATATAATAAGTATTTGTCCAATAAGAGGGCAAAGTCTTCAAGGGACTATATTATTTCAAAAGGTATAGATGCTTCCAGAATAGAAAGTGCCATTGGATATGGTGAAGAACGGTTGCTAAATAATTGTGGCGACGGTCAACGCTGCGGCAGGGAGCAACACAACCTTAACAGAAGGTCAGAGTTCATTATCGTGAACATGTAAGCTTTCCGATTATTACTTTTTCTTATTCATTTACAGTACTTCCATTGCCGATGATGCAGTTCATCGATATTTTTCCTCGTTAAGGCTTTCAACGGTTTTTGCAGTTCATCGGTAAAAGAACAACCCTTATGGGAAGTTAAAACCGCACTGTCATTTTCATCATTCTTTTTTTGCACTTCATCCTTCACTTTGTTCAAGTCTTGGCGGAAAACCCAAAATTTGTCTTGTCTTTAAATCTTAAAACATATTACTTATGAAAAAACTATTACTTGTAAAGGAAATTTATTTAGAGGGATTTAGAAACCTCGGCCACATCCTATTGGAAAAATATTTTAAAGTGTTTTCGTGGTTTTGTTTTATAATGTTCTTTATTGTGCTTTACGCGTTCGTGTTCCGAATAGCCACGGGATTCGCTTTTGACTAAAAAAACTCTTAAGCATTTAAAGAACGAAAAAGCCCGGCAGGTAGAACACGCTGGGCTTTTTTGATTTCTAACAAAATGGTACGTGCAGCGCTAGGAACCTGTTTTCGCATCGAATTTAACAGTCCTTAGTATGGCTTCTAGCTCGAACATATAATCTCGTTTCTCAGCTGATGGCGCAAAGGTAAAGCCCTCCAAAACCAGCTTCCTTTGATTCTCCTCATCGTTAATGATATAGGTCAAGAATGGACCTGCCATTGGATATCCGCTAATCTCCCAAATTCCTCTTGCCTCAGCAGCCTTTTTTCCTCCAATTTCTGCAGGAAGCACGTAAGGGGCAAATGCTTTTTCCGTTATCATGAAAGTGTTTTCATAAGGGCCAGGGACATGCATTTTTCCAATTGAATCTCTCATACTTATAATATCCCTCACGAAAGTGGAATCCGTGGAAAAGCTTTCTTTCGGCATTTCATAGGCAATAATATTCATAGTTCCTTTCGGAATTTGAATATCCATCCATACAAAGTTCTTTTCCCGTTTTCCCAGCTTATATAGTGAAGGAACATGTAATGAGATGCCCAGTTCCTCTTGCAAAGCGGTCTCTTTGCTTAATGAACGGGTAAACCGTTTTTGAGCTTCATTGATTTCGACCTCTTTAAAGGCAGATATAGCTTGTCCGGATATTTCGTCAATATTAGCCGCTAAGTCGTTATAAGTTTCTCCTTTGATCACTGCTATTTTTTGTGGTTCGGCATATACATTATTCTTGATGTGTGCCAAGGATACAGTGTCCTGTTCAACAAAAAGGACAGATCTAGAATGGGTAACAGCCCCCTTGAATACCTGTGGAGGAATTTGTGTGATACTGAAAATAGGCTCTGCTTGGGGTAATCCTAGAACCTGTGCTGCAAAATGTTCCCTGATTTTATCTCCGACGGCTCCCTTCCAAAGTTCCGTATCCATCACAACCATTAAAGAGTTTATTCCCCCTGTTGATGATGGTAAAAATCGCTTATTGGAGCCTGAGTTCTTACATGCCGAAAAGGTCATCATTAAGATGACCAGAAATAGTGTTCCAGATTTTTTCATATAGTTCTAAATTTACGAAGAACACTCGCACAATTTGAGTTTTGTGCCAGGTTTTAAATTATTCCCACTAATACCGTTCCATTCTTTCAAGTTTTCAACAGAAATTCCAGGATATTTTCTGGAAATGGTCCAAAGCGAATCGCCACTTTGCACTACATGTACCTTTCCTGCCTTAGCGGCGGCTTCAGTTGATACTTTAGGTTTTGTGGTTTTTGTGGTAGTATTGGCATAGTAGGGTTTTCTTGGAAATATAGTAAGGCGTTGTCCTATTCTTAGGTTATTGCTTCGCAATCCATTCCACCGTTTTATTTGACTTACGCCAACTCCATATCGTTCTGCTATTTTACCCAAATAATCCCCACTTCGCACCTTGTAACGTATCTGGTTTTTTGTTTCCACCAATTGTGGAAGCGGTTTTTCCAGCGAATCCAATTCCTTTTTAGCATACGCATAAATAGCCTCCTCGTTGTTCACAAACTTGCCAATTTTGGAAACGGGCAAACGAAGCACATATTTTTTTCCTTTGATTTTCGGGATAATATTCAGCTTATACGCCGGATTTAGCATTTCCAATTCTTCCTTGCTGATGTCTACCAGTTTTGAAATCTGGTCAAAAGTGATGGTGTTTTTTACAATTATCGTATCCGTTTCAAAATACGGACGGTCTACATTTACCTTTTTAAGTCCATGCTCATCTGCATATTCAAAAATGTACATGGTAGCCAAGAAGGCTGGAACATATCCTGCTGTTTCACGTGGAAGGTTTCTTCTGATGTTCCAATAATTTTTGTACCCCCCAGATCTTCGAATGGCTTTGTTCACATTTCCAGGACCCGAATTGTATGCCGCCAGTGCCAAATCCCAATCATTAAAAATATCGTGAAGTTTCGACAGATACTTTGTAGCTGCTTTAGTGGCCAGAATTGGATCGTTCCTTTCGTCCACGTAGCTGCTCACATTTAGTCCGTAAATGCGACCTGTGCTATACATGAATTGCCAAAGCCCTTTAGCTCCAACCCTCGACCTAGCTCTAGGGTTCAAGGCAGATTCCACTATGGCTAAATATTTCATTTCCAAAGGAACATCCTGATTGTCCAACTCTTGCTCAAAAAGTGGGAAATAGAATTGGCTTGCCGTCAACATGCGCTCCATTAAATCGCGCTTCCGAACCAAGAAGGACTTAATTACGCTTTCCAAGGAAGGGTTATATGCAATGTTAAATGGTGTTTTTTCATTGAGCTTGGCCAGTCTTGCTTTCAAAGTATCCGTAGGAAGGTCAATGTCTAAAGTTTCGTTTTCGTCTAGATTCTGCACCTCAGCATACATTGCAGTAAACCAATCTGCACTTTTTGAAAGTTCTTTCATCCACAGGCTGTCACTCTTGCGTGTTTCTTCCAAATCTTTTAATTGAAACTTTCCATCAGTCCCTTTTGAAAGAATTCCATTCATTTGTGAAGAGATGGAAGGATTATCCAAAGACGTGGAATCAAGAGGACTTTGAAGAGTTGTGCTGGCGGATATACGGGTGCTATCCGCTTCTTGGGCAGGTAAAGAAAGCCAAGAAAACAGAAAAACAAGCGGCAATATTGTTTTACCTCTTAAACACATTTTTGGACTGGGTTTGGTTCGGAACAAACGAAAATGGCTTTTTTTTCTGAAAAAGTAAAACTTTCGCTCTAAAACAAACGTTAAACCTTAAATACTCAGTCCTTTAAGAACGAATGGTTTAGTCCAATATTGCGGCTATTCCTGGCAAAGTTCTTCCTTCCAAACTTTCCAGCATGGCACCTCCACCCGTTGAAACATAACTCACCTTATCTTGGAATCCGAATTGCTTTACTGCTGCCACGGAATCTCCACCACCCACTAGGGAAAATGCTCCATTTTGTGTTGCTTCATCAATGAAGTCTCCAACGGAAATAGTCCCTTTTGAAAAGTTCTCCATTTCAAATACACCCACTGGACCATTCCATAAAATAGTCTTGGATTGAAGTATTACCTCTTTAAAGTTTTCCAAGGTTTGCGGCCCGGCATCAAGTCCTTGCCAACCCTCAGGAATTTCATCTACACTTAAAAACTGGGTGTTGGCATCATTGTCAAAATCGTCTGCAGCTAAAACATCTACGGGTAAATGTACCTTTACTCCTTTGGCTTCAGCTTGTTTTAAAATATTTAATGCCAAGTCCATTTTGTCATCTTCGCAGATGGAATCCCCAATGCTTCCGCCTTGTGCTTTTACGAACGTATACGTCATTCCACCGCCAACAATCAAATGGTCAACCTTGTCGAGAATGTTTTCAATAATTGTGATTTTGGAAGATACTTTTGCGCCACCCAGAATGGCCGTAATGGGCTTTTCTCCAGTTTGCATCACTTTCTCAATCGCCTTGATTTCCTTTGTCAACAAATATCCAAAACACTTATTGTCTGGAAAAAATTTAGCAACGATAGTTGTTGAAGCGTGGGCTCTGTGAGCAGTACCAAAGGCATCGTTGACGTAAATGTCTCCTAATTTGGATAACTGTTCGGCAAATGCTTCGTCACCACCTTCTTCTTCTGAGTGGAATCTTAAATTTTCGAGTAGAAGAATTTCTCCATCTTCAAGCGAGGCTGAAGCTTGTTCAACACTTTCCCCAACACAGTTCTCAACAAACTTTACTTGAACCCCAATAATTTCAGAAACCTTATCACAAATATGGGAAAGTGACATATCCGCATTTACTTTCCCTTTAGGTCTCCCTAAATGACTCATTAAAATTGCACTACCTCCGTCTTCCAGTACTTTAAGGATGGTTGGTTTTGCTGCCTCAATCCGACTGGTGTCGGTTACATTAAATTCAGCATCTAGAGGAACATTGAAGTCCACCCGTATCAGTGCTTTCTTGTTTTCGAAGTTGAAATTATCTATGGTTCTCATATGCTATGGTTTACGAAGAATCAAAAGTAAAGATTTCCCATTATCCCAAAGCGTTATAAGACCATAATTTTAAACCCATACCCAAGGAATAAAGACTTAAAAAATTATATTTGGCACATGCTGTTCAAAGACATCCTGGGCCTTGATTATATTAAGCGCCATTTGACCACCACAGTGGATCATGGGCGGGTTGCCCATGCACAGCTCTTTATTGGTCCTGAAGGCAGTGGAACATTACCTATCGCCATTGCCTATGCACAGTATTTATTGTGTACCAATACAGATGGTGAAAATGAAAATGGGAATACAGCATGTAATCTAAAATGTAAAAGTCTTTCGCATCCAGATTTGCACTTTGCATTTCCTGTCTCCAATTCTGACAAAGTAAAGTCTCATGCCGTCAGTGATTTGTTCATTGAGGAATGGAGGCAATTTGTAAAGGAGCAGCCCTATGGAAACCTTTTTGATTGGTACCGGCTTGTTGGCATTGAAAAAAAACAAGGCCAAATTGGGGTTGATGAGGCACAGGATATCGTTAAAAAACTATCCTTAAAATCCTACGAAGGAGGATATAAGGTCATGCTTATTTGGATGGCCGAAAAGATGAATACTGCGGCAGCAAACAAGTTGCTTAAACTAATAGAGGAACCTCCTGAAAAAACGGTGCTTATTCTTATTGCTGAAGAGGAAGAACAAATCATAAACACAATTCTTTCACGTTGCCAAGTGCTGCATTTCCCTCCTTTGGCCGAAAGTGTTATTGCCCAAGCACTTGAAAAAAACGGCGTAGAAAGGTCCGAAGCTTTATCTATTGCACAAGAAGCCAATGGGAATTACAACAAGGCCTTGGATTTGCTAAATAAGGATTCAGAGGATTTGGTTTTTGAACAATGGTTTGTCCAATGGGTGAGGAGTGCATTTAAAGCCAAAGGCAACAAAGGTGCGGTCCATGAACTTGTTCTTTGGAGCGATGAGCTTTCTAAAACAGGTAGGGAGGTGCAGAAACAATTTCTAAACTACTGCATTACAGTAATGCGCCAAGCGTTGCTTCTTAATTACAATACGAGTTCTCTGGTGTATCTGAAAATGCATAAGGTAAACTTTGACCTAAAAAAATTTGCCCCTTTTGTTCATGAAAACAATATCTTGGAAATTGTTGAAGAAATCGAAAAAGCCATTTATCATGTGGAAAGGAACGGTAATGCCAAGGTCATTTTCACCGACCTATCCATTAAACTAACCCGTCTGCTACATGTAAAAGCAGCTTAATCAAACTTTATGGAACATATCATAAAAATCCTATTGCTCATTTTCCTGGCCATAACCTTTATTCAAAGTGGATTGGATAAAATAGTGGACTGGAAAGGAAACCTAGGTTGGCTCAAAGGTCATTTTTCAAAAACTATTTTTAAGAATGTCGTTCCGTTGCTTGTGGGAATTATTCTTCTTTTGGAATGTATTTCTGGGGTCTTGGCCCTTGCGGGTGCAATACAGTTCGCGACTTTGGATTCTAGTTCCTTGGCGCTATATGCAGCTATTATTTCCTGTATTACCCTGTTGCTTTTATTGCTGGGTCAGCGTGTGGCCAAGGATTATGATGGGGCCAGAACCATTGTGATTTATTTTATTCCTGCCATTTTTCTTGTGTACCTATTGCAATAAAAAAGCCCATCAATGATGGGCTATAATGCTATTTTAAGAAGTGAATTTAATTCTTGTACTTATCATTTAGAATTTTCAATACTTCATCGGTAAGGTCTTGACCGTCTTTGCCATATAGAACACTTCCGCCATCACCACCTCCCAAAATGTATGTGAATCCATTAGCTTCACCATAAGCCTTGATTTCTCTTTTCACCTTGCTCACCAAAGAATCCATTTCGGTTTGGCTGGTTTTCTGGAGTTGTTGTTCTTCCTGCTGTAATTGGTTCCCAACAAATTGACCCCTTTGTTGCAATAAGGCGTATTCTTCCTGAGCGCTTTTTTGAGACATTTTTTGTGCCTTGGCCTGGAACTGTTGTAATTCCAATTGGAATGCTTGGGAGATACTATCTCTCTTTTTGGTCATGGCCTCCACCTTGGTTTTGAACTTTGCCTCAACATCTATCTTTTCTTGAAAGCCATCCATTAGTTTTACATTGTCCACGTAACCAATTTTGTTTTGTTGACAAGAAACAAGCAACAGGACCACTATGGGTAGAATAATTTTTTTCATCACTGTATTTTAACGATGGGCAAAAATAGAAAAGCTTTTCCAATGATTCCCATTAAGTTTTTGCGAATAGAATTCCATGAGGAGAATAAATAAGAAAAATCTATGGATTGCCTAGGATGAAATTAGAAATTACTATTGTATTGGCTCGTTTTTAGCTATAGCTGTGAGCCTTTCTTCCTTTGACAATGACAATATACTTGCGATAGTCTAAAAGTCGAATATGGGCTCTTATTTTACGTTTTTTCCTTTTCCAAAACATAAATCAATGAGGAGTACTCTTTTGTTCGGATTGCGTCAACATTGGACCATAATCCCTTAAAGAATGCGCTGAGGAGATAAAATGGGTTTCTCTTATATTTCTCAGAAAGCAGGGATACATAAAACGCATCGAAGCGCATGGGCATTATTGTTTTAATCTTCATTTGCTGTTCCTTAAAAAGCAATTCAATAGAACGCTTTGAAAAATGCCATAAATGTCTTGGGACATCATAAGCCGCCCAAAATTTGCCATAATGTTTAGCATCCCAGGAACGAAAATTAGGAACAGCCACAACCAAAATTCCGTCTTCATCCAGCAAGTATGAAATTTTCTCAATCTGATTCTTCAAATCTGGAAGGTGTTCCAAGACATGCCACAAAGTGATAACATCATATTTTGAACTTGAGATATGGTTCAGATTATGTTCCAAATCTATCCCTTTTTGCTTCGCCTTATCTCTAGCTTTATCACTTGGTTCCACTCCGGACACTTTGAAACCCTTTGTTCTGGCCAAATTCAGGAAATCCCCCGTTCCGGCCCCAATATCCAGTATGTTTTTGTTTTTATATCCTTGATTTTCAATAAGTTGTAGCTTATTGCTAAGATTCATTGCTTTGATTCGTTGATACAGTAAATCCACAAAAGACTTATTTGAATCCGTATGCGATATGTAGTTATCCCCTTCGTAAAAAGTTTCAAGATTCTCAGGTACCGGGTGAGTAATAAGCATATCCTTGGACTCATCCCACATTAAATCAAACTCTTGTTTGGAAAAAGAATAGTCTTTAGTTTTTAAATACAACTTCATTGTAGTTGTTAGTACGTAAATATTGATTTTTAAGCTCGGAAAGAAATTGTATTACCTCTTTCCTGTTTGAAGAATTTTCTAGTAAAACGTCATTTCCATATTCATCATACACTTCTATTGCAATATAAAAATTTCCTTTTCTTGACTCATGTATTTCTTCAAAAATGGGGTCCAGTTCTGCACTAGCCAGTAAAACATCGGCCATAACCGGAACAAGATTTAAGGTTTTGTTCGGGATTTCAACCTCATAAAATGAAAAACCATATTTAATATCATTAGTATGGAATGGCACATCTACATCCACTGAGTAATCTTCTAAACCAAACTTGATATTTATAAAATCGTAGAACTCATTAGCATCTTTTGGGTCCTCAAAAACGAACATCGTTTTCTTGGGAAGGTTTCTTTTGAACTTCTTTCCTTTTGCGATTTTATAATCTTTGATATTAGGGGCTATTCGCAATGGGACACACGATTGAAGCAAGAAGAACAAAAGAAAAAGGCTGATAAAGTTTTTCACTTGGCGTATTATTTGTTTCAAACCACAACAAAAATCAAACCAAAAAACCCAAAATTTTTTCCTGTTCCACGTGGAACATTTAAGTTATCGACCAAGAAATACTAAAAGCACACTGATGTCTGCGGGAGAAACTCCACTTATTCTGGAAGCTTGTGAAATATTTACCGGTCGAATCTCTTCCAATTTTTCCCTAGCCTCATAAGATAAAGACTTCAATTTTGAATAATCAAAGGAATCTGGAATCCTTACATTCTCGAGGCGATGCAGTTTATCAGCATTGTTCTTTTCCTTTTCAATATAGCCCGAGTACTTTACTTGAATTTCGGCTTGCTCCAAAACCTCTCTTTCCAAGTTTCTTTCCGACACGAAATTTGAAACCGACTCCAATTCTAGCATGTGGTCCATACTAACTTTTGGCCTTGAAAAGACTTTAAACAATTTATCTGACTGGCGTACTTGTGCCGAATCAATACGTTCGAGAATCGGATTAATCTCATCGGGATTAAAGCTCGTTTTCTTAAAAAAGTGGATAAACTCATTGGACTTTTCTTGCTTTTCCTCCATACGCTCCAATCTCTCCCTTGAAGCCAAGCCAAGGGCATAACCCTTTGGAGTCAGTCTAAGGTCGGCGTTATCCTGTCTCAACAATGTTCTATATTCAGCCCTTGAGGTAAACATACGATAAGGCTCCTCCGTGCCCTTAGTGATTAAATCATCAATTAAAACCCCAATATAAGCTTCGTCTCTTTTCAGTGTAAACGGTTCCTGTTCATTTATTTTAAGGTGCGCGTTAATGCCCGCCATCAGACCCTGTGAAGCTGCTTCTTCATATCCTGTTGTCCCGTTTATTTGTCCAGCAAAATATAGGTTGTCAACCAGTTTTGTTTCTAAGGTATGTTTCAATTGTGTTGGTGGGAAATAATCGTATTCAATGGCATATCCAGGCCTAAAAAACTTCACATTTTCAAAACCTTTTACGGATTTCAACGCTCTATATTGAACATCTTCTGGTAATGATGTAGAGAAACCATTGACATATACTTCTACTGTAATCCACCCCTCAGGTTCGACAAAAATCTGATGGGAATTTTTATCCGTAAAACGATGAATCTTATCTTCAATGGACGGGCAATATCGCGGTCCAATACTTTTAATTCTTCCATTAAACATCGGTGAACGGTCAAAACCTTCTCGAAGCAAATCATGAACCAATTCGCTGGTATGCGTCATATGACAGTCGCGTTGATTGTCGAGCACAGGTGTATCCAAATACGAGAACTTCTCAGGATTAGTGTCTCCCGGTTGTGGAATCATTTTACCATAATCCAAAGACCTGCCATCCACTCGTGGTGGTGTACCGGTTTTCATCCGTCCAGAATCAAACCCAAAATCAACAAGCTGTTCAGTTATTCCTGTAGCCGCTCTTTCGCCGGCTCTTCCTCCTCCAAATTGTTTCTCTCCAATATGAATCAGACCATTCAAGAAAGTTCCGTTTGTAAGAACTACCGCTTTAGCTCGAATATCAATTCCTAAAGATGTTCGCACCCCAACTACTTTGTTTCCCTCCACCAAAAGTCCCGAAACCATTTCCTGATAAAAATCCGCGTTTGGAGTTCCTTCCAAAATCAGCCTCCATTCCTCAGCAAAGCGCATTCTATCATTTTGGGCGCGAGGACTCCACATTGCCGGTCCTTTAGACTTATTTAGCATCTTAAACTGAATCGCCGACTTATCAGTTACAATCCCACTATAACCACCCAATGCATCGATTTCACGAACAATTTGGCCTTTTGCAATTCCACCCATAGCAGGGTTGCAAGACATCTGGCCTATTGTTTGGAGGTTCATAGTAACCAGCAAAGTTTTTGAGCCCATATTGGCTGCAGCAGCTGTCGCTTCCGCGCCAGCATGACCTCCACCTACGACTATTACATCATACTCCTTTTCAAACATAACTATTGTTCCACGTGGAACATTTTAATTTTTTCTTCCTCCTTTGCTCTCATGACACCTATCTCATTGTCCGATTTATCACCGTATCCAGCTAGATGTAAAATGCCATGACTCATGACCCGTAATAACTCTTCGTGTACACCTACATTATATTTCAGCGCATTCTCTTTTACCCGGTCAACAGAAATAAAAACATCTCCCGACATTACCTGTCCATCCGTATAATCAAAAGTTATAATGTCCGTATATGTATCATGGCCTAAGTACTCCTGATTTATGGCAAGTAACTTCTCATCATCACAAAAAATATAGTCTAATTTACCCACTTCGTAATTTTCTCCCTCAATAACTCTAGTTACCCAGTCGGAAAACTTCTCAATGTCCTGTAAATTAAAATCTGATTCAAAATGGAAATCAATCATTTCTGAAATATTCCTTAACTCTCTTATCGTATTGGCGGCGCAAAGGTAGTGCTTGTCTGTTTAATATTTCAATATCGTTAGAAGTCTTTATAAGCTGGTCAGGTTTGGTTATAATGGGATTCACATATTTGTTGTATTCTGTCTTACTCTCCCTTTCCTTTTGTTCCCCCTGTTTTAAAGCCGCGTTTTCAAGCTTCAACAATTGATGTTGAATCACGTTCACCTTTTGCTGTGTTCTCTTGGTAATACCGTTCTCAATTAAATCGTTTTCAAAGTCCTCCATCTGACGGATAAGTTTTTCCGCCAACTCTCTATCCGCCTCCTTAATAAT
Organism: Flagellimonas sp.; assembly: GCF_965601775.1. Classification (GTDB taxonomy): domain Bacteria; phylum Bacteroidota; class Bacteroidia; order Flavobacteriales; family Flavobacteriaceae; genus Flagellimonas. The sequence continues at coordinate 3,885,468 of NZ_OZ271837.1, read as the reverse complement.
ATCATCCAACTGCTGCTCTAACTGCTGTCTAAGAAATGATTGCTGCTTATAAATTTCATAAATCTCATTGAAGCCCATCTCCTCACCGCCAGGCTGATTTTCCCCCTTCGCATTCCCATTTTCCAAGTCTTTTCCTTTTCCCTCACCATCCTTGCTCTCCTTGCTTTCTCCATCCTTCCCTTCCAAACCTTCGTTTGAATCTCCCTTTTTATCTTTCTTTTTATTTCCCTCCTGCCCTGAACTATTCACTTTTTCCTGTATGCCCTTCTGGCCTTGAATTATATCCGGCAATTGGAAACCTTCACCTCCCTGGCCTTGACCTTGTCCAGGTTGCATATTCTGTTGCATATTATCCAATATATTGGCCAAAAAATCCCCTAGAGAATTGGTAGCGTTTATTACATACTGTTGATAGGATGCTCCCTGAAAAACTTGATTCTCCGCCAAGCTTTCCAATGATTTATCAATGTTGTAATACACATCGGTTATTTGTTCATTTACAAACTCCGATAACTCCGCCCTGCGAAGTGAAAGTGCAAATAAACTATCATCCACATGTTCAAACAGCCCTCTTAGCCCTTTTTGATCCCGAACCATTTTACCATATTGAGAAACATCCACATCAGATTCTTCAACCCATTCAAAAAGTTGCTCCTGTTTGAACGAAAAGGTAACCAGGTTATCCAATATCTGCCTTAACATTTCGGCATCCTCTGTGTCCGAAGAACCGCCTCCGGCTGCAGCACTCTGCTGAAGGGATTTACCCAATTGCTCCATTTTCTGCGCCGCAGACTTTTGCTTTTTAGCAGCAGAATTTTGGTTCTTCTGACTTTCTTGGTCACTTGAAGATTCATCCTTTTTAAGTTCATCCAGAGCATCTTCTTGATCGTTCCTTATTGATTTCTCATCTTTCTTCGTATCCTTAAAAGACAACGGTTTTTTCAACTTCTGGTTATCCTCTTTCAATTCATCCAACTCATCACTAATCTTGTCAAAAGACTCATTCAATTTCTTTTGCTCATCAATTTGGTCTTCACTATTCTTATTCTTACTTTCCGTGGCTTCCTTGGCCAACTCACTTTGTTCATTAGCTAATTTCTCCAAATCTCTGCCTAATTGAGACGCCTTTTCCGTCACATAATACCTTTTTGTCAGCTCCAATAACTGTTCAAGATTCCTCGCATTGGACCCCTGCTTCTTAGAAAGCTCCTCCAACCGCTTCTTTAATTCTTCCTTCTCAATTTTATCGGCCAACTTGTTTAGCTCATCAAGTAATCTTTCATTCCGTTTCGCCTCTAATTCCTGCCTTCGCAACCTTTCTTGCAATAATCTCTTTAACTCATCATTCTCACTGTTCTTATCCAAACTTTGGTTCAGTTGCTTACTGAACTTCTCCATTAGTTGTTCTTGCTCCTTCTGCTTTTGAATAAAGTCCTTAATCTTTGTTTTTTCCTCAAAATTAAATGTGCCTCCTTCCTTCTGTCTCTCATTGATCTTAGAAAGGGTTTCTTGCTGTTCCCTATATCCCTTTAAAGACTCGTCAAACTTTCTTAATAAGTTATCCTGAACTTCTAACTCTTTGTTTATCAGTTCATTATCATTATAAACCTTTGTATTAAACACTTTACTCCTGGTTACTTTCCCCCCTCTTAGTCCATCATTATCAATTACTTCAAAGTATATCTTATACATACCTCCCTCTTCTACATCTATTCCCGAAGGGAACGTATAGTAAAACTGGTGGACGCTTCCAGTAAGGGATTCGAGTGACACTTTCTTTTTATTCTGCTCATTATCCCCACGATAATAAACAAGGCTCAATTTTGATAGCCCATAATCATCAGATAGTTGTCCCATATAAAACGACTGATTTGGATTTAGCGAATCCATAATCTGGTTAACCTCAATCTTTGGTGAAGCATCCTTAATTACATCAATGGAATAGCGCAAGGACTCGAAATCCTTTACATTTTCATTTGACGTGCTTATCACATAATCCCAGTTCTTTTCCAGAGTCTTGGACAATATGAACCTCTCTTCATCCGTATCAAAGAGTGCCGTATCTTGATATGAACTCATCCTTACTTCGTCAACAGATGTACCTCTGATTACCCATTCAACCCGAGTGCCTTCCGGTACAACCGCATTACCACTACCATCCACACTTTCTCCCGACTTGTTCAAATACCTTGGGTACTTTAAATTCATTTTGAAATCAACCAGAGTAGGTGTATTAATACTTTCAATTCTATAACTTCTGGACTTCCATCCATTTGCTTCTACATAAAACTCCGTGCTGATAAATGGAGGCTCCACAACATAAATAAAGCTGTTTCCTCTCCTTCTCATCAACAAGGTCTTGTCTCCGAAAACGATAGACGCATTCTCCGGTACGATATCTCCCTCAATCGCAAACTCAATAGTCAACGGTTCGTTGTCTAAAACTTGAAGATTTGTTGTCAGTAACTTAAACAGGAAAGGAGCGGGTCGTTCATAAGCCAAATCATAGTTTATCACCCTATCATGCGAATTTAGCAAGCTTCCGATATTACCCGATAGCCAAAACAGCGTTAGTATAGCAATAGGGGCTATTAAATATCTGGCGTATTTATAGCCATCTTTAAAGTCAATCGCGTCTTTAAAGGGTAGAGGTCTTAATGTCTTTGATCTTTGTTCTATGCTGGCTTGCAATAACTCCGACTTAGCGGGATTCTCTGCCAACTCCAATAGGTTAAACAACTTATCTTCAACCGTTGGAAAGTGAACACCTATTAATCTAGACGCTTCTTTATTGGTTAGTCCCTTCTTAATCCTAAGCAGATATGATGTTGGAATAATAATAAATCGATACAGCAAATACCCTTCCACAATAACGAAAATTATGAATAGGGTCAAACGCCAACTGCTGTCCAACCATAAAAACAGTTCAACCGATGTTATTGCCAGCCAAAAAAGAAATCCAAGAGCAATGAACAACAAGGCGCCTTGAACCAATTTTTTAGTATAATACTTCTTGCTAAAGCCCTCAAGCTTATCTAAAACCTCTTGATAACTGCCCAAAATACTTTATATTTATTACAAGATACCTGTTACCCATCAATTGTCTTTAGAATTTTTTGTTAAAAGGCCTCTCTATGAAAGATTTGAAGTATCTAGCCGCTTTCACCATTCCTATATCAGCAATAATTAGCCTTTATTTCAAAGGGTACTGGAGTTTCTTTACCCCCGTTTATACCTTCGCTATCATTCCTTTACTGGAAGTATTACTTCCTGTTGATTCATCGAATCTTTCTCCCGAAGAACGAGAAGAAAAGAAAAAAAGCCCTCTTTTCGATTGGTTGCTTTATTTGAATGTCCCCATAGTCTGCCTCTTTTCATTCTATGCCCTATATGACATTTCAACAAACACCTATCAGATTTTCGAAATTGTTGGGTTGATCTTTTCCATTGGAATTGTATTGGGGGTTAACGGCATCAATGTGGGACATGAACTGGGGCATAGGCAACATGCCTTTGAGCGGTATTTGGGGAAACTTCTTTTGCTGCCTTCCTTTTACATGCACTTTTACATTGAGCACAATTTTGGACATCATGCGAAAGCTGCCACTAAAGAAGACCCTGCCACTGCTTCTTACAATCAAAGCGTGTACTCCTTTTGGCTTACCTCTACCTTAGGGCAATATAAAAATGCGTGGCTCATTCAGAACAACCTTCTAAAAAAAGAGGGGCTTCCCTTCTTTAGCATTAAAAACGATATGCTGTGGTATAGCCTTTTTCAAATCTCATACTTGTTGATAGCTTTCTATTTCTTTGGCCTACTGGGGCTCATTTTTGCCTTAGCTTCAGGAATCGTCGGATTTCTCCTCCTTGAAACCGTAAACTATATTGAACACTACGGTTTAATGCGCAAGAAAATGCCTTCAGGGAGATATGAACGCGTTAGGGAATGTCACTCTTGGAACAGCAACCATGTTATTGGAAGAATTGTTTTGTACGAACTTACAAGACATAGTGACCATCATTACAAATCATCCAAAAAATATCAAATATTGGATTACCACGATATCTCTCCACAAATGCCTTTCGGTTACCCAACTTCCATGGTGCTCTCTCTAATGCCACCTCTTTGGTTTTACATCATGAACCCTAGGGTTCCGAAAGACATGAAACCCTCAAAATCCCTTTCTATAGCCTAGTGCTTTTCATACCTTTGGCAAAATTTTAAAGGCATGTCAAAAGTTAGGGTTCGCTTTGCCCCCAGTCCTACCGGTCCATTACATATTGGCGGGGTTAGGACAGCATTGTTCAATTACCTTTTTGCCAAAAAACATGAGGGTGATTTTATCTTGCGAATTGAAGATACCGATCAGAACCGTTATGTGGAAGGTGCAGAAGCTTACATTGTTGAGGCCCTGAACTGGTGTGGAATCCCTTTTGACGAAGGACCCGGTAAGGACAAGGGTTTTGGTCCCTATCGCCAAAGTGAGCGTAAACACCTTTATGAGCAATATGCCCTCGCGTTAATCGAAAAAGGTCATGCATATTATGCCTTCGATACTTCAGAAACTTTGGATTATCATAGAAAAGACCATGAAGCCAAAGGGAAAACTTTTATCTATAATTGGCACAACAGGGAAAAGCTTTCCAACTCTCTTTCTTTATCAAGTGCAGAAGTAAAGCAAAAAATTGACGCTGGAGAGCATTATGTCATTCGATTCAAATCGCCAAAAGACCAGAAACTGATATTGCAGGACGCCATTCGAGGAGAGATTACCATAGACACCAATATTTTGGATGATAAAATTCTATTTAAGAGTGATGGCATGCCCACCTACCATTTGGCCAATATTGTTGATGATCATTTAATGGAAATCACACATGTAATTCGTGGAGAGGAATGGCTTCCTTCTTTGGCACTTCACCAACTGCTCTATGACGCTTTTGAATGGAAAGCCCCTCAATTTGCACATTTACCCCTTATCATGAAACCGGTAGGAAAAGGCAAGCTAAGTAAGCGCGATGGGGAAAAAGGAGGATTTCCTGTTTTTCCATTGCAATGGAATGATGCGACGGGCTATAGAGAAAGTGGATACTTTCCAGAAACCGTGGTCAACTTTCTAGCTTTGTTGGGGTGGAATCCTGGTACAGAAAAGGAACTATTCTCTTTGGAGGAGCTAATTGAATCTTTTAGTTTGGAGCGCATAAATAAGTCGGGGGCACGATTTGACCCTGAAAAGACGAAATGGTTCAATCACCAGTATTTACAGCAAAAGTCCAACTCTGAGCTCGCTACACTTTTCATAAAGGTGGAGGGTGACAATCACGCAGAAGTTAAGGATAGCGACCCTGACTACACCCAAAAAGTAGTTTCATTGATAAAGGAGCGTGCCCATTTCGTTTCTGAATTCTGGGAACTGTGCAGTTTTTTCTTTGTGCCTCCTTCGGAATACAATGAGAAAGCGTTTAAAAAGCAATTTAAGCCCGATACTCCTGTCATTTTGCAAGACGTGTCAGAGCAAATTGCTTCGGTTGAGAATTTCACATCGGCTAACATTGAAAGCACCATTAAAGATTGGATTGCCCAAAAAGAACTTTCATTTGGAAAAGTCATGGGGCCTTTACGATTAAGTCTTGTGGGTGACTTAAAAGGACCTCATCTCTTCGATATTATTGAAATGATTGGAAAAGAAGATACTTTGGCGCGAATTGAAAGAGCCATTTCAAAATCTTAGCACTTTAAAACTGAATTACCGCTTTTAGAAAGGTCTGAACTGCTTCTGAAGAACCTATTGGAACCCTTAACAATCTAACCAATACCAAAAGAAGCCCAATGAGTGTTGCTTGGTGTCTAAACTTTCCAAATTTAAAGGCAAACAATAAAAACAGGGGAATATATATCAATTCCGCTGACAAAACGACAAGTATCGGTTTCAGCTTTTCTGGAGGCAAAATACTTCTCCAAAAAACGATTAAGCCTCTTCCTACGGCGGGCATCATCATATAGAAGGCGCTGGCAATCAACCACCATGCATGTTCGGCTAAATTCTTTCTACGCAAAATTCCCTGCACGATTGCATAGGTAAATGCAACCATCAAAACAAATTCAACCACTAAAGTGCCATAATAGAAAAAAGGAGGAGGCCCTGGTCGGTCAGGAGTCCAATCCTTTACCAGTTTTAAAGGAATATCCAATAGGCTGAATCCTGTGAAAATGGCTCCACCAGCAATCAAAAAACCAATTATCCCTAACGTCCTATGCTTATCCAGTTTGCCTCGGGTAGCCAAATAGGGTTGGATTATTAGAAAAATATACCAAAAAGTAACCAACCAAAAATGGATGTGAATTTCCCAAGTCTCTGTGGTAAAACTGCTGAAATAGAATTTAAAAATGCTTACTTGAACAAGTAGCAAAACACCTATCATCCATAAATGAAGTTTTGAATAGCGTTCCATGGTTTTGGTTGGTATTGGTTTGTATAAGATTTATAAGATAGTACTTTCCATCCTACTTTTTCATTAGAATGTATGTCCGGTTTAAAACCATGTAGCAATGGATTCCTTTAAAAGGGTGCTGAAAGAATATCAATCCTATTCCCCGTTCTATTAAACCCTGTAACAATTTTGTCAAATTCCCTACCAATCCAATACGGAGTTTTGTAATTTCCTACAATCAACACTTAAAAATTATATCTATGGGCAATTTCCTATTAATACCTATTATTTTTTTCGGACTTATCATTCTATTTGCTTCCTTCTTTGTTGTTAAACAACAAACGGCTGTTGTCGTTGAGCGGTTTGGAAAATTCCAAAGCATCAGAAATTCAGGATTGCAAATGAAAATTCCGCTTGTTGACCGCATTGCTGGTCGATTAAGTCTTAAAATTCAACAATTGGATGTAATTGTTGAAACGAAAACCTTGGATGATGTGTTTGTGAAGCTTAAGGTTTCCGTTCAATACGTGGTCATCAGAGAAAAGGTTTATGATGCCTTTTACAAGCTAGAATATCCCCATGACCAAATCACTTCTTTTGTTTTTGATGTGGTCCGCGCTGAAGTTCCTAAAATGAAATTAGACGATGTCTTCGTTAAAAAAGATGATATCGCCATTGCGGTAAAAAGAGAGCTTCAAGAATACATGTCGGAATATGGTTATGACATCATCAAAACCTTGGTTACCGACATTGACCCCGATGCCCAAGTTAAAGCGGCCATGAACCGAATCAATGCTTCGGAGCGTGAAAAAATAGCTGCACAATTTGAAGGGGATGCTGCTAGAATCCTTATAGTAGAAAAAGCAAAGGCCGAAGCAGAAAGTAAAAGGTTGCAAGGTCAGGGTATCGCCGACCAACGTCGAGAGATTGCCAGAGGTTTGGAAGAATCTGTTGAGGTCTTGAACAAGGTGGGTATAAATTCGCAAGAAGCCTCTGCCTTAATTGTGGTCACCCAACATTACGACACCTTACAAGCAATTGGTGAGGAAACCAATTCAAATCTCATTCTATTACCTAACTCACCACAGGCAGGAAGTGATATGCTAAACAATATGGTTGCCTCATTTACCGCTAGTAATCAGATTGGCGAAGCCATGAAAAAACAGAATAACAAAAACAAAAACGCGGACAATTAACATTGGCGCAATTTCATTAAAAAGAAAAACCCTGCACGACAGGGTTTTTTTATTTTAAGCCTATTTAATCCACAAATAAGGAGGGTTATAGGCTTTCATATGTTGAAACTGAATACTCTTTGGAAAAACCCTTAAAATAGTGCGGTTTAGATAGTCATTTTCTATAATACTTGATTTGCACTATTGCTTTTCTCTATTCTAAGATTTTTGCTCAATTTTCGCCCAAGTGTCCCTAAGAGTAACGGTTCTGTTAAACACCAAATTCTCAGAAGTAGAATCCAAATCCACATTAAAATATCCCAATCGCTGAAACTGAAATCTGTCTCCAGGTTTTGCATTTTTCAAACTTGGTTCCAAATAGCCTGTTACCTTTTCTAAAGAATCTGGATTTACAAAATCCATAAAATCCTTGTCCTTATGTCCATCCGGTGTCGCATCAGTAAATAATCTATCGTATAAGCGAACCTCGGCTTCAAAAGCATGTGAAATTGAAACCCAATGTAATGTCCCCTTAACTTTTCTCAGGCTTTCTTCTGTTCCACTACCACTTTTACTTTTTGGGTCATACGTGCATTGAACTTCGATTACATTCCCATCTTCATCTTTGGTGCAGCTTTCCGCCTTAATAATGTATCCATTCTTCAAGCGAACCTCTCCTCCCAATTTTAATCTGAAAAACTTACGATTGGCTTGTTCGCGAAAATCCTCTTTTTCTATATACAGTTCTCGAGAAAATGGCACTTTACGGGTTCCTGCTTTCTCATCCTCCGGATTGTTCTCGGCCTCCAGCCATTCTTCTTTTCCCTCTTCGTAATTTGTTATGACAATCTTAAGTGGATTCAAAACCGCCATCACGCGAGGGGCAATTTTGTTCAAATGCTCCCTAACATGAAATTCCAACAAAGAAACATCAACCACATTATCTCTTTTCGCGATTCCAATAGTGTCTGCAAAATTTCTTATGGATTCAGGTGTATATCCCCTCCTTCTCAAACCAGAGATGGTAGGCATTCTTGGGTCGTCCCACCCCGAAACGACATTCCCTTCAACCAATTGTAGCAGCTTTCTCTTGCTTACAACGGTATGACTTAAGTTTCGTCTTGCAAATTCACGTTGTTTGGGTCTGAGCTTCCCTTTTGATACCAATTGGTCCAAAAACCAATCATAAAGCTCTCTATGTGGTAAAAATTCTAGTGTACATAGGGAGTGTGACACTTGTTCTATATAATCACTTTCCCCGTGGGTCCAATCATACATCGGATAAATACACCAATCGGTATTCGTTCTATGGTGCGCTTTATGAAGGACACGATACATCACTGGGTCTCTCATAAGCATATTGGGTGAAGCCATGTCGATTTTTGCTCTAAGAACGTGTTCTCCTTCCCCATACTTTCCATTCTTCATATCCTCAAAAAGCTTAAGGTTTTCCTCAACTGAACGGTTTCTGTAGGGGCTATTTTCGCCAGGTTCGGTAGGTGTTCCCTTCTGAGCGGCTATCTCATCCGACGTTTGACTGTCTACATACGCCATTCCGGACTTAATCAGTTCAACCGCCCAATCATATAATTCCTGAAAATAATCAGAAGCGTAACGTTCTGAATCCCAATCAAATCCAAGCCATTTTATATCCTCCTTTATGGCGTCCACATATTCCTTTTCCTCTTTAGCGGGATTAGTGTCATCGAACCTCAAATTGACTGGGGCATCATATCTCAAACCTAGTCCAAAATTGAGACAAATTGAACTGGCATGACCAATATGCAAGTACCCATTTGGCTCAGGTGGAAACCTAAAACGCAAGTCATCTTTGGAGTAATTTGCCTTTAAATCATCCTCAATGATATGCTCAATAAAATTCAGCGACTTTTCCTCTTCGGCCATAATCTCTAATTGAAGCGCAAATGTAGCAAAAACAGTTACTTCAGGCTATTTTAAGTGTCAAGAGTATACAAAGAAGGCCATTTCACAACAGTTTTGGGATAGCCCACAACAATATCTTTCCATTCCACCCGATAAAAATCATATTTGTTATTGGAATACTGTATGAAAAATTGGATGCCTTAGAACCGCAACCAAACAACTCAACATCTTAAGGGGCACATATTTGGGGCAAAATTTGTCGACAACCTCTTAAAACTAACGCTGATGAGAAAAAATAGTTCAACCTACAGCATTCCAACAATCATCGCTATGGCCATGATTGTTTTGCCTTTTTTGGCCACAGGACAAGTACTCAATCAACCAGAAGCGGCTGATAATCCCAATCTTGCCGGTAATTCTGCTTGGACTGCTGCATGTGCTTCTCCTAGTTTCAATGAGTACTTTGTGAATTTTACTTGGAGTCCTCCATTGGTCGCCTCCAATAACGAATTTATCCTTGAATTGTCCGATGCGAACGGAAACTTTGGCTCGCCAACAGAGCTGGATAGAGTTTCGGACATGAATACAACCTTTGATTTTGAATTTCAATTCGCGGTACCCAATACCGTTCGAGGTGAAAACTATAGACTTCGTGTTAGAAGTACCAATCCAGCCAAAACCAGTCCTGCCTCCGTACCCTATCCCATGCACTTTGTTGATTTCGAATCACCATTGCGTATCAGTAGGGATGGAAACGGTACCATCCCACCTGGTGGAGAGATTCAACAGTGTGGAGGGGCTTCAGTAGTTTTGGCTACGCACAATATTCCCAACGCAAGTACATATCAATACAACTGGTATAGAAGTTCCACTTTGCTTAGTGAAAAATCCAACCAACTTACCGTAACTACACCAGGAATGTACTATGTAGAACTGGATTACGGAGCAATTTGTACCGGTTCAGCCAATACGTCCTCAAACATCATCGATGTAACAACAGGCTCAGCTCTTGGCGTAGCCATTGGTGGTCCAAGTTCCGTAGACCTCTGTATTGGTGACCCCCATACTTTGACAGCTAATCTTGGAGGTTCGGGGCTAACATATACTTGGTATAAAGACGGTTCTATTGTTTCTGGGCCAACCCTAGAAGGAAACGTATTGAATATAGATACCTCTTCAGCTGGGTTTGAAGGAAGTTATGAGGTTGAAATAGAGGGTTCAGGTGTTTGTACTGAAAGATCTTCAGCGGTATCCGTACAAAATCTAGGTTCCGTTTTGGCAACTCGTCAAAACGAAGAAAACATTGTACTACTGCCTGGACAAAATGAAACACTATCAGTGACAACCAATGCTGTTTCCCCAACCTTTCAATGGTTCAAAGATGGAGCTCCTGTTTCTGGTGCCAATAGCAACTCCCTAGTTATCTCAGAGGTTGGAGTGTATTTTGTAAGAGTCACAGAAACCGCGGGTAGTTGTGTAACTGCCCCTCCAGTGGATTCCGAAACCACTACGGTAGTGTCACCCAATTCCTTTGAGTTTACTATTAGTTATGTCGGTTCCTACTCGGAGTGTGTTGATACAGACGTTACCTTGGGAATTTCTACGATTGAAGCCATAGGTGTTTCTGGCGCAAGGACAGATGTTACGGCCGACTTGGAAAACTCGTTCAGCTATCAATGGACCTATGAAGGAAGCAATCTCGCAGGAGAGAATTCAAGAACTTTAGCGGTAACGGACCATACTGACAATGGTACATATACCTTGACAGGTACATTGTCTACGTTCAACGTGACTTCCAACACGCTTAACGTAAGATTGGCTTCCAATGAAACTTTGACATTATCTTCCAATGGAACCATAATATGTCCTGGAGGAAACACAATCTCAATAGACTCGTCAAAAGATCTTACTGGAGAAACTTTCCAGTGGATAAAAGATGGTAATACCGTTGACACAAGCTCCAACGCCCTTTCAGTTAGCGAAGCCGGAGTATATCAATTAAGAGTAACAACAGACGATTGTCCTCTAGTGTCCAATGAAATAACCGTTTTACCATTTGATGAATCCCTGCTTGTGCTTGACGGTCAAGAAAACATTGTCATTATAGAAGGCGAACAGGAAACCCTAACCGCAAGCGGAGCTCAATCTTATGAGTGGTTTGATTCCAATAACACCTTACTGGGCACACAAGATTCATTCACCTTTGATATAGAGGGAGAATATTTGCTCACCGCAGATTTTGGCAACTGCTCCATTAGCAGAGTCATAAACGTTTCGTATAGAGACACTTTTGCCATTCCCAATGTGATAACCGCCAACGGAGATGGGATAAATGATTTATGGGTCTTGCCCAACACCTTCTCAAGGGACCCTCAAATACTGGTGACCATATTTGATGAAAGAGGTAAAGAGGTATTCAGCCAAACCAATTATGAAAACAATTGGCCTGAATCTACCACAGCATTTAACCAACAGAACATGATTTTCTATTACAGGTTAACACGCGAAGGAAAAAATTTAAGACAAGGAACTATAACCGTTATCAGATAATACCGAATGAACCTCAACAAACATATAGTATTAACAGCCTTATCATTGTTGTTCCTTCTTGGCCTTAAGGGTCAGGAAGAGAACCCGTTTGTTAGTTATGAGGTTCCTTCCCAAAACCTTTTGAAGTTCAATAGGTTCTTGATAAACCCTACTTTTTCAACCGTTAGAGAGGACAAGTCATACATTAATCTGTTCCATAGAAACCAATCGGTATCCTTTGATGATAACAACCAAGTCTATTTCCTAAGTTACAGCGGTAGGGTTGGAGATAGAAGTGGTGTCGGATTAAGTTTGTTCACGAATCGAGAAGGGCTTTTTAACAATTTTGGTGTACATGCCAACTATGCTTATGGCGTACGTTTAAGTCCAAAAAGTAACTTCACCTTTGGTGCCAACTTTTCCTATTATCAAAGTGCTTTTAATCAAAATAGGGCAAACTCTGTGGATGACGACCCATTCCTTAACAGTCTGGAAAGTAGTTCGTTAATTTCATTTCAACCGGGATTCAATATTTCATTTGGACAATTTGATATTGGCGGGTTTGCTGAAAACTTATTTGATTACAACTTAAAAAACAGTGAATCCATCACCGATTTCAACGAAAAAACCTATTCGGGCCACTTGCAATATACCCATCAGTTTAAAAATGCTGCGGGAATCTTGGAACAAGGACGACTAATGCCGCTTGCACGAGTAAGAAAGGTAGGTGAAGAGGACCTTACGCTAGGAGGAAGTTTAGTTATGGATTTGCCCAAGTTAGGATGGGTGCAGGCTGGATATGATGATTTTTATGGCGCATCCGCTGGGTTGGGTTTCAATCTCAACAAAAACCTCTCCATCGGATATACCGTAGAAAAAGGGCTATCCAACAATTTTGAAAACTTCGGTGTGAGTCATGAGGTTTCATTGGCCTACTCCTTCACTCCAAACCTAACCGAAGATCGTGTTTTACTTGAAAAAGACAATGATCTTGCCGAGAATGATGAGGTTCCCGAAGAAAACTTAAACCTCTCAGACAAAGACCTGGAAATAGCGCAATTGAAGGATAAATTGGCCGAAAATGATGCCATTCTAGATGAGCTGTTATTCCGTCAAGATTCCATAGAACAAAATAGAAAACAAGATTTGGAGCGTCGCTTTGAATCTGTAATGAAAATGGTGAGGAGAGAAACCGGAGGCGACCGACCAGATGTAGAGAAAAGAGCAAAGGAACTCTACTTCCAAAATGTGGATAGCACATCCTTGGTAAGTAGAACTCCTAAACAACCCATATCCAATCATGGTCCAGCCAACGCTTCTTCAATAAAAAGAGTTATAAAAATCGACAAGAATTCTAGCACCAATGCTGTTGCAAGAACTTCAAGCGTGGCTAGAGATAGAACCGTAAACACATCTTCCTCAAAGTCCACCTCTAAAAAGTTAGGCGCTGCGTATCCAACATTTGAAATACCAGATGTTGAAAGTGGTCACTATTTGATTGCCAATGTGTATCGAGAAGATGAAAATCTAAACCGCTTCTTGGGCGAGTTATATGATTCGGGTATTGATGCGGGGTATTTCGTAAATCCACGAAACAATCTAAAATATGTTTACCTAGAACATTCGCAATCTAAAAAACAAATCAAGGAACAGTACAGATCCAAGCTATCTGGAAAATTTAAATCTCCTATGTGGGTCATGTCTGTTCAAAACGATATTACGGCATTTCCTGTAGCGCGACAAACCAAAACGTCCCATCAAAAGAAGGGAAATCAAGGTATGTTCGAAACCTACAATATTGATGGGCACGGTTCCGGCTATTATATTATAGCCAGTGTATTTGCGACATCAAGAGATGCCCGAAAATTTGTAAAAGAGCTCCAGTCCAGGGGGCTTGATGCAAAATACTTCACAAATCCAGAGGACAAATTTCGCTATGTGTACTTGAAAAAACACGACACCTGGACAAACGCTTTAACCTCATATTACACCAAACTGAACGCCTCGTATGATGACGACATGTGGATTATGCGGGTAAAACCAAAAGCCTATAGTTAGAAATGACCAAACATATCTTTAAGTTAAAACTATGCCTCCTCTGGTCATGTTTTACTACTCTATTTGCCACAGCGCAGGACGTGCCTTTTACGCCGCGTTTAATAGATGGCAACACCTTTATCAATATTAAAGGTGACTACACTTTCTTGTCAAATAGTGTAATGAACCGGGTTTTATCCGATGGTACCGGTGTTAACACTCCCTACACTGGGAATGGTAGTAACAATAGCCTGCATGTGGAATATGTGGATATAGATTCTGACCCTACCACCTTTAATTCAAGTAGCTCTACGCTAACCCTTCCTGATTGTTCACAAATCTATTGGGCTGGACTCTATTGGGCTGGAAATTATGATGTGGAAAGAGATGGAGACCATAGGAGTCGATACGTTCATGTTTTTACGGATGACAGCAACCATTATGATGTAACCTCTGTAAAATTAAGAACTCCCGGCAGCGCAACTTATATTGATCTCCAAGCAGACACCGCTGTTGACCCCGTTGGAGAAGAAGACGAAATAATAGTTGATGGGTACAATACCATTGCTAACGACCCCTATGTTTGTTTTAAAAACGTAACCAATATTCTTAGGGCTTTGCCGGACCCAACAGGTGAATATTTTGTGGGAAATGTTCGAGGAACCAGAGGGGCCACAACCTATGGCGCGGCCGGATGGACCTTAGTGGTTATCTATGAAAACCCGACACTTCCAGGAAGATATATTTCCGTTTTTGATGGCTATGAAGGGGTAACGACCCAATCGGGAAATAGTACTGCGGATATCACCGTTTCAGGATTTAATACTATTCCTTTTGGTCCGGTAAATGCACGATTAGGGGTAAGTACTTTGGAGGGGGAAACTTCCCTTTCTGGAGATACCTTTGGTATTATTTCCAACAGTAGTTCTTCCTTTACGGATATAACCAACGCGGCCAATCCAAACAACAACTTTTTCAACTCCACTATAACCGAAGATGGGGTAAATGTTGCCACCAGAAACATCAATAGTACCAACGCAATCGGGTTTGACTCAGATGTTTTTGACCTCAACAACCCGGGAAATAGTATCATAGACAATGGTGATACTAGCGCTACCCTAAGGTTAGGCACGAGTGGGGATTGGTTTGCCTCCTTTTTGGTGACTTTTGCTGTGGAAATCATTGAACCTCAAATAGTTCTGGAAAAAAGGGTAGAAGATATCGGGGGTAACGACATTACAGGTTTAGGGGTAAATCTTGGACAGAACTTGGAGTATATCTTGTCCTTTATAAATACTGGGAATGACGACGCCACCAATTATTCGATACGTGATGTTCTTCCTACCAATGTCACGCTGGACGAAACCAATATTACCGTTCCCGCTGGAGTAACCTATGTTTATGATGCGGCAAACCAAGAAATTACATTCTCTATTCCAGACAATTTGGTAGAGGAAGGAGACCCCATTGCACAAATCAGGATGCGGGTTCAGGTTGCGGAAAATTGTTTTGATTTTGTAGATGCTTGTACGGATATTATTGAAAATCAGGCATTTTCAACATATGAAGGAATTATCAATGATAATGTCATTAGTGATGACCCGAGTGTATCCAATTTTGATGATTGCGGATTTACCACACCTGGTGCCACCAACTTCCTTTTGGACGACCTTTCTGCGTGTAATTTTACAAGAACCGTACAATTATGTGGTGCAGATGTAACTCTTGATGCAGGAGATAACTTCGATGCCTATATATGGTACAGGGACGAAAATGGTAACAATGCCATTGATGCAGGAGATACCGTTCTAAATGATGGTGACCCTGACGGTGACCCGAGTACATTAAATGTGGACCAACCAGGCACCTATATCGTGGATAAGCAAGTTGCTGACCCATGTAAAGATTTTGCAGAAATCATTATTGTTGAAAGTGCGGGGGCGACTTTGACCAACCCAATTACAACCCTTATCAATGATACAACGAACACGGTTGAAGGGGAGATTGTCATTTGTCCGAATGATGGTAGTGAACTACCTCAAATTTTCCTTTGCGGCCTTAACGATACTGAGCTTGTACAAGTCAATATTCCAGATGCAGATAGCATCGATTGGGAGCTTCTTGATGAAACGAGTTGTGCTGCAGCAACTGCTGATTGTGCCAATACAAATGCAGGATGTACCTGGAATGTAGTAGATACAGGAAGTGACTTTTTGGCCTCAGACGCTGGTCAATATCGTCTGGTAATCAATTACCAAAACGGATGTTTTAGTAGGTTCTACTTCAACATTTTCAAAAATCCGCTAGACCCTCAGGTGAATACACGTGACATCATCTGTAATACCGATGGTAATATCACGGTTACCAATATGCCTTTGGATTATGAATATCGATTGATAGATCAATCCACAGGAAATGAACTAGTTGCATACAATCCAAGTCCAAGTTTCGACATTACTACCAATGGTGCCTATACGGTAGAAATGCGTCAACAAGGAGTAACCGATGGATGTGTATTTGTTTTGGATAACATTGGTATTCTAAATCGTGATTTCCAAGTTGACGTTACCACCAGAGATACGGACTGTAATGGATTGGGCGAAATATCTATATCCGTCTTAAATGTTGAACCACAATATTATTATGAGATTTCACAGGGAGGCACCACAGTAGACACCTTTGGGCCTTCAGCTGACAATAACTACACTTTCGAAAACCTAAATGATGGTGTCTATGATATTCTAGTCACCACCGATGATGGTTGTAACTATACCGAACAGGTCACTATCAACGATGTAACTGACTTAGATCTAACCGCGGTCACTACCAAAAACATTGATTGTACCGATGGTATCATTACTGTAACTGGTTCGGGAGGTTTTCCAAATCCAGAATATGCTTACGCCATTTGGAGTTATAATGGGGTAGACTTATACACGTCTATCGGAGACATTCCCGGAAGCGCTTATCAAGTTGCCAACGACTTTACCTTTACCAATGGGGAAGAGGGGGATTACGAGTTTGTTGTTGTAGATGGAAACAACTGTAGTTTTATTTCCAATGAGGTAACCATCGTGGTCGCACCTGCGATTGTGTACACCACGTCACAGACCGAAGTCTCTTGTTTTGGTGGAAATGATGGTTCCGTTACATATAATGTAACCAACACCAATGGTTATACATTAGACTTTACTCTTACCCCAACCGTAGGGACGCCAATTACTAACACCTCAGGGTCATTCACCAATTTGCCCGCAGGTGATTACACTGTTACTATTACACAAACTCAAGGCGCGGTTAGTTGTGATCAGGTAGATGCATTTACCATTACACAACCGGCCGCAGGCATTTCTGCAGATGCGGTTTTAATTCAAGATTTTACTTGTTTGCAAAATGGTATTATAGAAGCCCAGAATGTTACTGGCGGAACAGCTCCCTATGAGTACAGTATAGACGGAATCAATTTTGTAAGTGGAGCTGGCGCCGAGACTTTCTCTAATCTTACCGACGGAACATATACAATTACGGTCAGAGATGCCAATAACTGTACGTTTGTTACAAATGCTATAGTATTTGCTCCGTTGAATCCACCAACGGATTTGACATTTACTTCTACTACCCCAAACTGTCCAGCATTGACTTCAGATGTAACAGTTACCTCGGTCAATGGAGATGCGCCCTTTGTTTTTGAAATAATTGCACCTGCGCCTGTTGCAGCAACATCAATCTCTGGCAATAGCGCCGATTTTAATGGTCTTGCACCGGACACCTACAACTTTAGGGTTACTGACGGCAGGGGGTGTGTCTATGAAGAATCATTTACCATAAACCCTGTTTCCCAAATTAATGTTACGGGTCAATTAATAAGCAACATTAGTTGTTTAACCAGCACAGATGGTGAATTGTCTTTTACGGTATCTGACTTCAATACCGATTACGACTATGCGATTACGGGTCCAGCTAATTTCAATGGAAACAATGAAACCACTGGAACTATTTCCCTGAACAATTTAGATGATGGTACATATAATATTACAGTAACCGACAACTTGACTAACTGCACGGCTACCACGAGTGTTACCATCAATGCTCCCCCGGCAGCATTGACCTTAAGTGCTTCTGAAGTTCAACCCACATGTATTACCAATGGTAGTGTAACCCTTACCTCCACAGGAGGATGGGGAGGTAACAGTTTTACTCTCACCAACCCTGATGCTACACCTTTTGGCACCAATAGCACAGGGGTATTCAATAATTTAACCCAAACAGGTCTGTACACCGCTTCGGTAACAGATGCCAATGGGTGTGTGGTTACTACTAATTTTACCCTAAATGCAGCGGTTCCGCCAGTACTGGCAATTGTTCCAAATGATTTTTGCTTTGATAGTGGGGTAGGTTTGACCTTGACTGCAAATGTTACTTCCGGCGGGGACGGTAACTATGAATACAGCCTAAACGGTGGTGTTTTTGGAACTAACAATGTTTTTCCCGGACTAACCTCAGGCACGTACACCATTGAGGTTCGTGACGGAAACAACTGTACAGATACTGAAACCATAACAATAAATCCAGAGTTAACTGTGGTGGCCTCTGCGCCAAATATTACGGCTTGTACAACAGACACTGATGTGAATATTACTCCTGCAGGCGGTGATGGCAACTATGTCTTTGCTATTGTTGCCGATGGTGTTACCCCAGTGGCTGGTGACTTCTCAACCACAAACCCAACAAACATTTCAGGTGCAGGAGATTATGATGTATATGTACGTGACAATGCTGGGGCCTCAGGTTTTTGCGAGGCTTCATTCGATTTAACCATTGTTCAGGATTCACCCCTTTCAATTACTTCAAGCTTTACTGCTGTTAGTTGCTTTGGGGGGTCGGATGGTTCCATTACCCTTAGTGCTTCTGGTGGAGAAGGACCTTACTTATTTAGTATTGATGACGGAACAAATTATCAGGTCTCGGGCAACTTTGTAAATCTTACTGCCGGAACTTATGACCTAAGAATTCGGGATGCCAACAATTGCGAAACTACAGATTCCATAACCGTAACAGAGCCCAGCCAACTGGTTGCTGAAGCCACTCAAACTCAGGCTTACACATGTTTACAATTGGGACAAATTACCGTGGGTAGTGTAACTGCAACTTCAGGAGGGTCAGGAGACTATCAATATAGCATTAATGGAGGGCCTTGGACGGCTTCAACCACTGGCGGAACAACCTTTACGGATCTTACAGATGGCACATATTCTATCCAGGTTAGAGATGCGAATGCAATTGGGTGTTTGATTACGTTACCCAATGTTATCATAGCACCACTTCCTACAGAGCCAACCCTTAGTGCATCTGTAGTCTATAATTGCGACGGCACAGGAAATATTACAACACTACCCAATGACCCATCCTATACCTACAGTTTAAACGGCGGTACCGCACAGTCAAGCAATGTATTCAATAATGTGGCGGTGGGAACCCATACCATTGATGTTAACTATGGCAGTGATTGTGTGGTACAGACCACAGTTACCGTAGATGCTGGAAATGCCTTCGATGCCTCCATTACCGCTTTTTCCGATGTAAGTTGTAACGCAGGAAATGACGGCTCTATCACCTTTGAGGTAGAAAACTTTGACGCTGTAAATGGATTCGAATATCGAATTGGAACTTCCGGTCCTTTTACTGTTTCCACGACAAGCCCAGTGATTCTTTCCACAGGTACAACTGGAGATAACATTGTTGCAGGAACCTATCAAATTGAAGTGCGTGATGTATTGGACAACACCTGTACTTTTACGCTTAACCAGACCATATCGGAACCTACTGCAGTGGTTGCCAGTGCCGCGCTTACGACTGTACTTACTTGTACAAACGGCGGGGCAATCATTACTGCAAGTGGAGCAGGGGGAACCCCTTCTTACGAATACCAATTGGAAGATACTTTAGGTGCAGTTGTAGTGGCCTATCAAACTTCTGATGTGTTTACAGGTCTTGCTGCTGGGGATTACAATATACGTGTTAGAGATGCCAACCTTTGTGAAGATTTAATCGATACGCCTATCTCGGTTGTAGCGCCAACACCGATCACATTTACTTCTACGCCAACTGCCTGTTATAGCGGAAACAATGATGGTACAATTACCATAAATGTTACTGCTGGAAATGGGGATTATCAATTTAGTTTGGATGGTGGTCCGTGGTTGACCCCTACTCCTACTACCGCTACTACCTATACGTTCTCAAGTCTTTCCGCTGGAAACTATGCGGTTAACGTACGTGATGGCTTTGGTTGCGAAGGAACCGTACAAAATATAACGATAACCGATGCGCTTGTTGCCTCTGTCGATGTAGTTGATGTTAGTACATGTGCAGATGGAAGCATTACGGTAACCGCTTCTGGAGGCGTTCCTAATTTGGAATACGCTTTTGTGCCCACTACAACCAGTCCGACTGGATTGTTCTCCACTACAAATACATTTACCGTTTCCGCAGGAAATGATGGAGACTATGATGTGTATGTGCGAGACAATTCCGCGACAGCCCCCTTCTGTGAGTATGTAGAAACTGTAACTGTAAATCCTGCCACTCCATTGACTGTGGTAAACACCCCAACGGATCCGCAATGTCATGATGGATTGGGGTCTATTGAAGTTGATATCACATCAGGTATCGCCCCATTTACAATTCAAATAACTGATTTGGACAACGCTGGGGCGGGAAATCAAACAGATACAAATGTGTTGGTGACCACACAAACGTATTTTAACCTTCTACATGGGAACTATACCATCAGCGTAACAGATGCCACAGGATGTACCGTTACAGAGACCCCTGTGACCTTGAATAACCCGGACGAGTTGACCGCTGATATTTTTCCCATACTCCCTCCAGGTTGTGACCCTGATATAAATCTTACTGGTTTTGAGTTTGATAATTATCCATTAACCCTTACTGGCACATTACAGTTTAGTGCTGATGGAGGGTTGAACTGGCAAACCAGTGATACGTTTACAGGTATGGACCCTATAACCGGGACCATATACGCTTCGGGCACTGTTGTGAACCCTTCAATTCGAACTGTTGATGGATCTAACAATACCTTGTGCCAGATTGATTTACCACAATATCAAATACCATTCCCGCTTGATGATTTGAATATTACCATATCTGCTATTGTAGTGGATTGTAATGATCTTCAAGTAACCGTACAGGGTACTCAAGGTACGCCAAACTACGAGTACACCTACTCCGATGACCCTGTTAATTTTGACGCGGCTACGGCAACATGGACGGCCCCTACAGCAGGAAGCCATGTGTTTACAGGATTAGTTCCAGGTAGGACTTATGTATTCTACGTAAGAGATTCTAGTCCTTGTGTGAGGCAAAGTACCGTTAATGTAAATGATGTGGCTCCTCCGCCAGTTGAAATAACATCGGTGGTAACGCCAAGTTGTTCTGGTTCAAGTAACGGACAAATTACCTACACAGTAACTGAGACCACTCCAGGAGAACTTGGAGGTACTTTCAATTGGGACTTGTATGAACTTACCAACCCAACGGTTTCCATTAACTCAGGTACTGTAGCTGGATTTACTTCAGGGGATTCCTTTACGGTTCCTGTTGCTCCAGTCTTAGGCCTTGGTGCTGGAACCTATTTTGTTGAAATCCAGGGCGCTGCTCCAAATAACTGTTTGGTTGGTAGCGAAAACGACATTCTGTTGGAATTGGACCCGCTTACGGGGACTCCGGTTGTGCTTCAAAACATAAGCTGTGCTGACCCAGGTCTAATTCAAGTTCAAAATCCAGCTGGAGGCGGTGGAATTTATACCTTCAATCTGTTCCACGATATAAACAACACTCCCGGTGACTTAACAGATGATGTAACCATTGCTTCATCCACTACGGATAATCCGCTTGAAGTTCCTGCAAATTCTGCAGCAGGAAGCTACCGAGTTTCCATAGAAGATCAATATGGTTGTTCGGCTGAGTTGGGTTACGTTTCCCTAACATTGACTCCGAATCCAACCATTGATAATGTTGTAGTTGATAATTGTACTGATCCCGCAACCATAACTATTACGGCAACAAGTACCGCGCCACAGATTTTTTATTCCATAGATGGGGGAACAACATTTGAATCTAACAATGTTTTCAATAATCTTACTGCAGGAACATACAACATTGCAATTCGTGACAGCAACGGATGTATGGACACATCAACAGCAACTGTCCATCCATTGCTTCAGGCTGATGTTCAACTTACTAAGTTGTTGGATTGCTCTGTAAGTCCTGATGCTGAAATTACTATAAATGTTACTTCTGGGTCTGGAAGCTACGATTATGAAATAACTGATGGAACGGGAACAGTGGTAAGTAGAACCAACCTGACTAGTAATCCTTTTGTATTTACCACCTCAACTGCTGAAAATTATACGATTACCGTATTCGATAACAACACCTCAACGCCATGTACTAGGGTGTTCAACATTGCTGTTCCACCAGCTTTAACCCCATCGTTCAACATTACGTCATTTAGTAATGTTACTTGTAATGGGGATGATAATGGAACCATCAACGTGAGCGCCATAGAGAATGGAACGGATCCGTATAGTTTCCGAATTATTTCTGGCCCTGGCAGCTCGGCTACTTTCCCGATTGCCCCAACAACTTCAAATAACAATTCTGCAGTATTTGATGGGCTAGAGGGTACTTTGGCTGGAATTACATATACGATTGAAATTACCGCTGCAAATGGATGTGCCTCCACAGCAACACAGGTAATTACCCAACCCGACCCAATCTCCAATGTAAATGCATCCGTTGTTGAATTTGGATGTACTTCAGGAAATAACACCGACAATGCTACCATAACAATCGATACTGCCTCTATTACGGGAGGAAGTGGCACCTATGTGATTTACGAATTCATCAACGACCAAGGAACTGTTGGAACTGGAGATGATGTAGTTGTTCAAAGTGGGGCAAACAATGTTTATACTGAAACCAATACTACGGGTGGTTCCTACATTATCAATGTTTATGATAATCAAGGTTGTGTAGGCTCTACCACTGCAAGTATTGCTGCATTTGACGAACTACTATCTGCTAGTGTTGCTATAGATCTAGCGGCAACTTGTCTTGCGGGTGAAGATATTACAATTACCGCAACAGGATCCATAACAAACTCAACCTCCCATCCTGGAAATTATCAATTTAGATTATTACCTAGCGGTACATTCCAGGCCTCGGGAAGCTTTACTGGGTTGGCAATAGGAACTCATAACTTTGAGGTTCAAAATACCGTTACCGGTTGTATCATAACCATTAGTCATGAAGTAGTTGACCCCGCCGTGCTAAATCTTAATATAGTGAACACTACAGACATTACCTGTTTTGGAGACACTAACGGTACGGTTGAGATAGATCTTCAGGATGCTGCTAGCACCACGTATACAGGAGCTACAAGCTATACTTTGTATTATGATGTCAACAACACGCCTACGAATTTAGCAGATGACGTGACTTCCATTGGCGCCGATGCGGATGGTGCTTTTACTATTACTGGTTTGGCCGCCGGAACCTATTTTATCGAGGTGGTTGATGACAATCCTCCTGGTTCTGATTGCACCTACTTACAAACTTTCAACATAGCGGGTCCAAGCGTTGGTCTTTCTGCTAACACTCAAGTTTCCGAAGTCACTTGTGCCTTGAATGATGGTAGTATAGAAATCATCAACGCTGCCGGCGGATGGGGAGGATACAGCTATTATGTGGGCACGGCAGCTCCTACAGCTCCTACCGATTATGTGGCTTCCCCATTGTTCCAAAACCTATCTGGTGGAGGCGCTCCTGGAACAACCTACCAGGTTTGGATTAAGGATCAATTCGATTGTGAATTACAATTGCCTGATGTCATCCTAGTTGATCCAACGGCTATCACCGCAACTTTACAAATCAACAACCCGAATTGTACCAATGTTGAAGGTGAAATCGAAGTTGTAGGTACCACTGGTGGTCAAAATGCAAACTATACCTTCCAACTTAGAAGAAATGGAACTTTGGTTGGTTCACCTCAAACAAGTCCTATTTTCTCAGGTTTAGGTGCAGGTCTTTATGTAGTGGAAATTGCAGACCAATGGTCCTGTACCCACACCACCAACTCTGTTGAATTGTTTGATGAAATAGTGCCTCAGGTAACTTTGGACAAACCAATCGATTGTACTGTTGATCCAGGAGGTCATGTAACCGTAAGTCAAACTGGGGGTTCAGGCAACTTTACCTATGCTGTTACTTTCCCAGATTTGTCTACGCCATTGC
The DNA here is from genome assembly GCF_965601775.1 of Flagellimonas sp. Classification (GTDB taxonomy): domain Bacteria; phylum Bacteroidota; class Bacteroidia; order Flavobacteriales; family Flavobacteriaceae; genus Flagellimonas. Next base: position 3,861,094 of record NZ_OZ271837.1, on the reverse strand, counting down.
CAACAAACAACACGGGTGTTTTCACTGATCTGACCATGCCTGGTACCTATTCATTCAGCGTAACCGATAACGCTACTGGCCATACCTGTATCAAAACCATTACTTTGGATTTAGACGATAGGGTAGACCCGGTGATAACTGCTGTTGTAGAGGACCCTGTTAACTGTAATGGTGGTTCCGATGGTTCATTAACCGTAACATTGGATCCGGCAACGGCTGTTAATCCAGTGTATACCTACGAGCTGTATGAAATAACCAATCTAGGAACTCCATATAGAACCGCGCAAACCAGCAATGTGTTTGACAATCTTCCAGCTGGGGATTATCGAGTTCGAGTAATTTCTGGAAGGTCTTGTGATGCATTTTTTGACCAAACCGTAACCGAGCCATTGGCTCTAAATGTTTCGGCTTCGGCAAACACCTTTGTGTGTAACCCATCCAATACAGTGAATACGGTAACGTTAACAGCCACTGCTTCAGATGGAACTGCCCCGTACCTTTATAGTATTGACAATGTGAATTTCCAAACATCAAACACGTTTGATATTGTCGACACTGGGGTAACACAAAATATTACCGTTTATGTCAGAGATGCGAACAACTGTCTAGAGACAGATGCGGTTTCCATAGAACCAATCAATGTATTCTCAGCAGCTGTTACTCGGAATATTGCTATCAACTGCGCTAATCCAGAAGAGGTTTTGATTACGGTAACCGACAATGGTGTTCCAGCAAACACCTATACCTACGAACTGCTTCCAACAGGAAATACATTAGGTACGCTTACGACTACCCCTACGAACACAACCGCTGTATTCGAGCTTACTGCTCCGGGTAGTTACACCTTCAGAATAACCGATACAGTTACCGGTTGTTATGTAGATACCACACCATACCAGATTGCCCCATTTGATTTAATTGATGTGGTAGCCACTCCTATAACTCCCGTTACTTGTTTTGGGGATACCAATGGAGAAGCGACTATTAATGTCACTGGTTATTCGGACGCGTATGATTACGAAGTATTTAACGCCGATGGAACAACTACAGGAATTGTAGGTTCAGGAAATAGTGGAGTTACCAATCCATTGACCATATCCAATCTGCCCGGTGGAAACTTCTTCGTAAGAATAACAGAAACGGCCAACCCATTGTGTCAAGAAGATTCCAATATCTTTACTATTGCTTCACCAGACATGCCCTTGGACGCAACTCCTGTGGAAGTGGCCAATGTAACTTGCGCCAATAATCTTGGTGAGATTGAAGTATCTCCAACTGGTGGTTATGCACCTTATGACATAGTGCTAACCAATACAACAACAACCCAGGTTTACACTGTTACAGACGTTACCAGTATTGTTTTTGACGGGCTGTCCGCAGGAACATTTGATGTGCAAATCACAGACGACAATGGTTGTATAATCAACAGGCCTGTGGTTTTGGTTCAGCCCATACCAATTACCGCAGATATTTCTGCTACTCCAACCTCATTGGTATGCTACGGAGACACTAATGCCACAGTCTCCGCCATCAATGTAATTAATGGAAGGGGGGTGTATCAATACCAGTTGAATATTTACGACCCAACAGGGACTACTATTGTTACCTCTTCTGGTCTACAATCAAGTGCTGACTTTAACAACCTCGGGGCTGGAATATACAGCATCACTGTTTCAGATGGATGGAGTTGTGATGTGGAAACCGTTCAAGTGACCATAAGTGAACCTATAGAGGTAATGGCCAATTTGATTCAGCTAACCCAGTTGACGTGTACGAATCCTGCAGAAATAGAGTTGACCGCAACTGGTGGTACCGGTCCTTACCAGTTTAGTACGGATAATATTGTCTTCTCGCCGATGACGGGTGCCGGTGGAAACACCCATGTGTTTACAGTTCCTGACGGGGCGTATCAATATTATGTGAGAGATGCTTTTGGTTGTGAAGCCATGATTTCCAACCAAATTACAGTTGATCCCATCACTCCTCTAGATGTTCTGATAGATGCCAGTGCCGCATTTATTAATTGTACTGGAGAAGCCTCTGCGACCATAGTTGCTGATGCCGTTGGTGGACTTGGAAACTATTCCTACGAATTATTCTCCGACCCAGGATTGACTAGTTCCGTGGCGGGACCTCAAACAGATGGAGAATTTAACGGTCTTTTTGCTGGAAGCTATTATGTACATGTGACCAGTATGGACTGTCAAGTAACAAGTGGACTTATACAAATAGATGATCCTGCGCCATTACAAATCGATAGACAAGAATCAACCGATGTTACCTGTGCCGGTCTTGAGGATGGTACCATTACTGTTGAAGTTTCGGGAGGAACCGGTGAAATCCTTTATGCTATTACTCCAAACCTCAACCAATTTGATACCGAAAATGTATTTACAGACTTGGCGCCAGGTGTATATGACGTTATTGCGCAGGATAGAAATGGTTGCTTTGAAACTTTCCAATTTACCATCATTCAGCCAGACCCTATTGCTGCCGATGCAATAAATGTGATGCATGAAGTATGCTTTGATAGTGCAGATGGATCTTTTGAACTGGACATCACGGGAGGAACAGCACCCTACTTTAGCAGTTTGAATTCCAATGCCGATGCTGATTTTGTTCAGGACCAAATCCTGTTCCAGAACTTACCTGCAGGGACCCATGTAGTTTTTGTTAGGGATTCCCAAGGTTGTGAGACCAACGTCTTTGTTGAAATCAATCCAGGAGTAAATCTTGAGGCCACGGTAACACCGATGTACTCCTGTGATGGTATAATCCCTGACAACAGTTTAAATATTCTGTTTGCTGACCCATCTGTATCTGGAGATGTGTTGTACGCTATAGACTCCACGGATCCTCTTGATATGCAACTGACAGCAGACTTTACCAACATACCTCCAGGGGACCATTATTTGACTATTGCCCATTCCAATGGCTGTGTCAACACGGTGGATTTCACCATAGAAGCATTTGAACCTTTGACGCTTCTACTTGAAAATAGCAACATCAATGAGATTACGGCTACGGCTACTGGTGGTCTTGAAGATTACACCTTCTTCTTCGGAGATGTAGACAACGGAACTGACAATACATTTATAATTAATAGAACCGACACCTACCCAGTAACTGTTATTGACCAAAATGGTTGCTCGGTAACCATGGAAATTTTCATGGAGTTCATTGATATTGAGATTCCTGACTTCTTTACCCCAGACGGAGACAATATCAATGATGAGTGGCTTCCAGACAATTTAGAAGCCTTCCCGAACGTACTAATGATCATTTTTGATCGTTATGGTAGAGAGCTCTATCGTATGGGATATGGCGATCCCGGATGGACTGGTATTTATAATAACAGTGAGCTCCCTACCGGTGACTACTGGTATATCATTAAGCTGCAAGGCGAAAATGACAACCGGGAATTTATCGGAAACTTTACCCTATATCGACAATGATGCTTAACCTGCTGAACAATGTTTAAAAAACTCTGTACCCCAATTTTAATCCTTTTTCTGGCCTTTTCGGCTAGAAGTCAGGAGCTGACCATACCGCAGCTTTCTCAATATATAGCGGATAATCCTTTTATCATGGCACCAACCTATGCGGGTATCGGTGACCACATCAAAGTGCGCCTAAATGGGCTTACCCAGTGGGTGGGTATTGAGGACGCTCCTGATACCCAGACATTGGCGGCTGATGCACGGATTGGAAATCGTTCCGGAATCGGTATGCTTTTATACAATGACAGTAATGGAGAAACCAAACAGAGAGGTTCACGGATTTCCTTTGCGCACCACCTTACTTTGAATAGGTATGATGATATTTTCTTGTCTTTTGGTATTTCGTACAACTTCAACCAGTTTAGGATTGATGTAGAAAACTTTACGCCGTTCAATGGACAGCTTCCTACAGATGACAGAGCAACAACTAACCATAATTTTGATATTGGAGTTCTGTATCGCTACGACAAATTTTACTTTAGTGTCAATGCTTCAAACCTTTTAAACAAGGATTTGACCCAATTCAACCCGGTCTTCGAACCCAACACCCTTCGAAATTATTATGTGTTTACGGGTTATAGTTTTATGAAGAACAAAAACAGTAAGTTGGAGGTTGAGCCTTCGGTTTTCTTTCAATGGTTTGAGAATGATGGTCGTTCTGTTACCGATTTAAACACCAAGTTCCGTTTTCATGACTTCGAAGACTATTACTACTTGGGGCTTACTTATCGTTTCTTGAATGATCAACTGGGAGAACCCTTGTACATTGCGCCCATTGCTGGTTTTAAGAAAAGCAACTTCTATTTTGGTTATTCCTATCAAGTAATTACCAATGAAATTTTAGGATATAGTACAGGAACCCATGTCTTGACCGTGGGTATGGATTTATTCCAAGGATTGAGCAATTGTCGTTGTACATATTAATTTGATTAATTTAGCGCCCACTTAAAAAACATTACAAGTGGGAAGCATCAGCCTCAATAACATTCGTGTACATGCCAATCATGGTTGTCTTAGGGAAGAAGGCCTTATTGGGAGTGATTACCGAGTGGATATAGTAGTCCGTGCAGATTTAAGCAAACCATCTCTTTCCGATAAGCTTTCTGAAACAGTAGATTACGTTCATTTAAATAACATTGTGAAGGAGGAAATGGCAATTCGTTCTAAATTGCTGGAACATGTGGCGCAAAGAATTTCCTCACGTATTTTAAATGAGTTGGAAATGGTGCACAAAGTAGAAATATCAGTGTCCAAGATAAACCCGCCTATTGGAGGCGACGTGGAAAGTGTTTCTGTAAAAATCGAGAATACTCGATGACCATATCTCGGAAGCAATTTTTACCCACTTACTTTTAATACTTTTGACTCACACAAGGCATTGTGGTCGAATTGGATAGACAAAATCTTGCAAAGGTTTTTATGGTGGTTCGAGTCCACCCGATGCCTCAAAGTAAATCCCTCTCAAGCAAGCTTACATTTAAGCCTCTTCTAGCTAAAAGATTCGTAAAATATTTTTAGCTTTGCCAACCATTGGCATCGTGGCCGAGTGGCTAGGCACAGCTCTGCAAAAGCTTGTACAGCGGTTCGAATCCGCTCGATGCCTCTTAAAGCCGGTTTATAACCGGCTTTTTTTATTCACTTATACGCTCCAGTCCCTCTTGTATATTGAACCTATCTTTGGGCAAGAAACCTTTGGTTATCAAAACAATTCCACAAACCATCAAAATAATGCCCAAGCCTTTTTTCAATAAAACAATCCGTTCTTCCGTCAGGTAGCGTTTCAATTGTTTTGCCAATAAGATTTTAATTAAATCTGTAAAAAAGTAAACTGATATTACTGTGCCAAAAAAGATGGCCATCCGATTGGCATCATTATCTAGGCTTGGTCCAACAATCACCATCATACCCAGCCAAAAAGCCAAAACACCAATATTGATAAAGTTGAGCAAAAACCCTTTAATGAGCAATCCCAGATAGGTCCCTTTCTTTATTTTAAGTCCTGGTTTTTTCTTTGTTTCCTTTCTTACAAAAATTACAATGCCATAGACCAGTAAAATCATTCCACCAAAAACAAAAAGTCCTGGCTGGTTGCTAAGGTTTTCCAACAATTGAAAACTACTGAAATAGGCAATAAGTAGAAATACAATATCTGCGATAATAACTCCAATATCAAAACTTAGAGCAGCTCTAAAACCCTTGGTCGCACTGGTTTCCAACAGCACAAAAAAAACCGGGCCTATTACAAAGCTTAAGAAAAAGCCTAAAGGAATTGCTGTTTGGATATCCTCAATCATTCCCTCTTACATTCGTTTTATTTTACCTCCGAACACCTTCTTTTCATCCATCTTTACCGGGTCTCCGTATACCTCAACCAAGCCCCCGGCCTTAACGGTCGCCTTTACGTATTCCGTTGCATAAATACTTGCCCTTCCTCCAGCATTTACGGATATCGTGGTAAACTCAGTTTTCAATTCCTTGCCATTGTAACCTCCACCGGTATTGATAATAACATCTTGGTTTTTAGAAAATCCTTTGGCCATCACTTCTCCTCCTGTCACTGCTTTTATAAGTAATTGTTCTACCTGACAATTAATTTCCAATTCTCCTCCTTCTTGGGCTTTTAACTCTAGGACGTTCTGTGAGAAAGTATCTTCTGAAGAAATTCTAGCATCCTCATTAGTGTCCAGCACCTTTAGATTCTCTGAATAATACAAATCAATGAATGTTCGGTAGCCACTGAAAATCTTATCTATTTCCATGCGGAGTTTTAAAACTCCACCATTGTTTACAACAGCTACTTTATTCGTATTTGCCCCTTTAATTACCGCTTTATTCTCATTGGATTTGATTAGATTAACGGATAAACCATCAAAAGCCTTTACTTCAGAAAAGCTTCTCAAATCCTTGGTGATTGTTCCATCTTGGGCTTGCATACCCAAAATCATCATCAAAAATAAAAGGCTCTGTATTGCTTTCATCTTCTGAAAAATAACAGTTATTTCAAAAAAGTCTATTCCTTTTTTCCTAATAAGGAAAAATCCAAGTGTCTTTTCATTAGGTCGGTGTCCTTTACCATAACCCAAACCTCATCACCCAACTGATACATTTTTTTTCTCCGTTCTCCGATGATGGCATATTGACGTTCATCAAAAATATAATAGTCATCCTTAATATCACGAATGCGAACCATTCCCTCACACTTATTTTCAATAATCTCAACATAAATACCCCATTCTGTAACACCAGAAATGACGCCTAAAAACTCCTGGTCTTTATGGTCTTCCATAAATTTAATCTGCATATACTTAATGGAGTCTCGCTCTGCGTTGGCCGCCAATAGTTCCATATCCGAAGAATGTTTGCATTTTTCCTCATAAATCTCCGCTTTTGGCTGCTTCTCCTTGTCTAAATACTTTTGAAGCAATCTATGTACCATTACATCAGGATAACGCCGTATCGGAGACGTAAAATGCGTATAATACTCAAATCCCAGTCCGTAGTGACCAATATTCTCGGTGGTATAGATAGCCTTGCTCATACTTCGAATCGTCAAGGTATCTACCAAATTCTGCTCCTTTTTCCCCCTAACATCTTTTAAAAGCTGATTTAAAGAGCTATTAAGACTTTTTTTGTCCCTAAGGTTAATACTATGACCAAATCTGGATATCACTCCATTCAATGCCAGTAATTTTTCTTCATCCGGTTCATCATGGATACGATACACAAAGGTCTTTTTCTGTTTTCCAATAAACTCCGCTACCTTTCTATTGGCCAGTAGCATAAACTCTTCAATAAGCTTATTGGCATCTTTGGATTCTTTGAAATATACTCCAGCTGGTTGATTGTCTTCGGTTAAGTCGAAACGTACTTCAATTTTATCAAAAGAAATGGCTCCCTCATCCATACGCTGTTTTCGCATAATTTTGGCCAGCATATCAAATTGAATAATGGCTTCAACAAGATTGTTTCCAACCTCATAACCGTCTTTCCGAATCGAAATATCCTTAGGAATCTTATTAGACTTGGTCTCAATAATATGCTGTGCTTCTTCATATGCAAAACGCTCATTGGAATTGATTACCGTTCTTCCAAACCACTGCTCGATGACATTTGCCCGACTATCCATTTCAAAAATGGCCGAAAACGTGTATTTTTCTTCATTCGGTCTTAACGAACATGCCCTATTTGAAAGAATTTCTGGTAACATTGGAACCACTCTATCCACCAAATACACCGAAGTGGCCCTTTCATAAGCTTCATCATCCAATACTGTGTTGGGTTCCAAATAATGGGATACATCTGCAATATGAACGCCTATTTCATAATTTCCGTTTTCTAATTTTTTAAAGGACAGGGCATCATCAAAATCCTTGGCATCTTTTGGATCTATAGTAAAAGTCAGCACATCCCGCATATCTCTGCGCTTGGCAATTTCTTCTTCCTTTATCGAGGTATCCAATTGGTTCGCATATTGTTCTACTTCATAGGGAAATTCATACGGTAAACCATATTCCGCCAGAATAGCATGGATTTCGGTTTGGTGTTCTCCTGGTTTCCCTAAAACTTCCGTCACTACTCCAAAAGGAGAGTCTGCATCTGCTGGCCAATTTTCCAAATTCACCAAAACTTTATCCCCATCTTCAGCTTTATTCAACTTTTCAATGGGAATAAATATGTCCGTATACATTTTTGGGTCGGTAGGTCGGACAAATGCGAAGGTTTTTTGTTTATCCACGATACCTACATAGGTTTTCTTTTTGCGTTCCAGGACATTGGAAATCTCACCTTCCGGTTTCTTTCCATTGCGTTTGGGTTTGAGAAATACCTCCACAGTATCCCCATGAAAAGCTTTGTTCAATCTATTGTAGGGGACAAAAATGTCATCCTCCAAATCTTCTACCATCACATAGGCATTTCCACTAGTGGTCACATCGACTTTTCCGGTAAAGTATGTATTTAAAGAAGGCTTTTTCTGGAACTTGCCTCGCTCCACTTCAACGATCCGCTCACTTGCCCGTAACTGTCCCAATCTTTTAATGAGATCATTACGATCTCTAGTTTCATTGATGCCAAGTTTAGCAGCTATTTGCTTGTAGTTAAAGCTTTTGGAGGGTTCTTTCTCTAAAATGGTAAAAATACCTTTGGTTATTTCATTCTTCCTTTGGCTTCTTGCCCTTTTCTTTTTTTTCGACATTAACCATCTTGTTTTTGGAAAAATACGAATTATAATCCTTTATGGATGTTACATAAATTGAGTTACCAAAAAGAACATCTTTTATTAACATGAAATAGTATTATACTTTTTTCTTTTTTTGAAATTTAAAATTCTGTTGTTTATGATGGTTTGTTGAAATGTGAAATAATTTTTTTAAAAAAAGTTTGCTTTGCACATGAAAAGAATTTTGTCCACAATTTTTCAAAGGATGAAAAAATTTAAAATCAATAGATTACATTTTTTCTTCACGAATATTAATAACATATATCAACATGGATTTATTGAAAAGTAAATATTGATTTAATGTTAATTACCCAATACTTTTTATTGAAATGTGTTGATTAAATATTAATGGAATATTAGGTAAAGTTTAAGAAGATTTTCTTATTGAAAAGAAATGAACTAAAATCAAAATTTAGTTTCCTGTAGTTTTCTACAAAAGATCAACAAACGGGTATTATTTTAAAAACCTTGTCTATGAGGTATTTATAAAATGCAGTCAAGTTTTATAAACAACCCACCTAGAAAAGAATTGTACCTTTGTTTTAGTATAATGTAAGCACTTGTATTATGAAAATAGCCATAGGAAACGACCACGCAGGAACAGAATATAAGTTGGCTATTGTAGGCTTATTAAAATCTAAGGAAATAGAATTCGTAAACCACGGAACAGATGGTACGGACAGTGTGGATTACCCCGATTTTGCCCATCCGGTTGCCAAGAATGTTGAAGATGGGGAAGTAGATATGGGCATAGTGATATGTGGTACGGGAAATGGGGCTAGTATGACCATTAACAAATACCAAAAGATTCGGGGAGCCTTATGTTGGAACAAAGAAATAGCGGCATTGGCCAGGAAGCATAATGATGCCAATATCTTAAGTCTTCCTGCACGATTTATAGCCTTGCCACAGGCTTTGGAAATGGTGGAAATCTTTCTCAGTACCAAATTTGAAGGCGGTAGGCACGAACGCCGAATAGAAAAAGTGCCTTGCGTTTAACATTTTTATATTGTGGGCCATCACCATCACCATCATGGCCACGAACACGGCCACCACGATTTAAAAGGGAGAAACCTTCTCCTTTCCATTCTTCTTAATGTAGGTATTACTACAGCTCAGGTTATTGGAGGTATTATTTCAGGTAGTTTGGCCTTACTCTCGGATGCGCTTCACAATTTTAGCGATGTACTTTCCCTTATTATAAGTTATGCAGCCACCAAATTGGCAAAAAGAAAGGCAAGTGCAGATAGAACTTTTGGATACAAACGCGCTGAAATATTGGCGGCCTTTATCAACGCATCAACCTTGGTTATTGTAGCTGTCTTTCTAATGATTGAAGCGGTAAAGCGATTTTGGCAACCTGAAGAAATCGGTTCAAATCTGGTTATACTCATGTCGTTAATAGGAATTTTGGGCAATGGACTTAGTGTGCTGCTTTTAAAAAAAGATTCCAATGAGAACATGAATATGAAATCGGCCTATCTCCATTTATTAACAGATATGATGGCTTCGGTAGCAGTTCTAATAGGAGGAATTTTGATGAAATTTTTCCAGATGTATTGGGTAGATGCCGTCTTGACCATGGCCATAGGCCTCTACCTCATTTATATGGGGTATGATTTGCTAAAGGAATCTACAAAAGTGTTGATGCTGTTCACACCAAAATCCATTGAAGTACAAGAAATTGTGAATTCGATTTGTGAATTGGATGCGGTAAAGAACGTGCACCATGTGCATATTTGGCAATTGAACGAAGAAGAAATTCACATGGAGGCCCATATTGATTTTAAGGAAGATATCAGGCTTTCGGAGTTTGATACTATTTTGGAGCGGATTGAAAAACACGTATATCAACGCCATGGCATAAACCATGTGAACATACAACCAGAATTTGATAAACGAGATTCCAAAAATATTATAGTACAAGACTGATGGAAATCCACATAAAAACCTTTGAAGAATTGACCAAGGCAGAACTCTACGCCATTTTGGCCTTACGGTGCGAAGTCTTTGTGGTGGAACAAGAGTGTGCCTATCAAGATTTGGATTATAAAGACCAGAAAGCCATTCACGTTTTGGGAAAAAAAGAAGGGAAAGTAGTGGCCTATACGCGAATGTTCAAACCAGGGGATTATTTTGAAAATACCAGTATTGGACGAGTAGTGGTTGGGCAAAACGCTCGCCAATTTGGCTATGGAAAGGATATTATGGAAGCCTCTTTAAAGGAAATAGAAGAAAACTTCCCTAAAGGGGACATAGAACTTTCTGCCCAGACTTACTTAGTGAAGTTTTATAGAGATTTGGGTTTTATGGAACAGGGTGAAGGCTATTTAGAAGATGGGATTCCACATGTGCGAATGGTGAAAAAGGACTGAAAACAATTTTATAGAAACGATACAGTTTTCATGAATAGTAAACTACAAACAGAAAGACTGTTGATAAGTCCAATTTCTATGGATGATTTGCAGCAGATTCATGAATTGCATTCTTTACCAGAAACAGATAAGTTCAATACTTTGGGTATTCCAAAAAACGTGGAGGAGACAAAATTGATAATTAAGGATTGGGTTGAAAAAAACAATTCCGGACAGGAAAAGAATTTCACCTTTAAAATAGAAGAAAAAGAAAGCAAAGCTTTTGTCGGGCTAATCGCTATGAATTTAGGAATGCCCAAGTTTAAAATTGCCGAGGTATGGTATAAACTTCATTCCAATTTCTGGAATAAGGGTTATGCCACAGAGTCTTTGAGCCGTATGTTGAAATTTGGATTTGAGGAACTAAAACTGCATCGAATTGAGGCAGGCTGTGCCGTGGAAAACATTGGTAGTATTCGAGTTTTGGAAAAAGCGGGAATGACCCGGGAGGGCAGAAAACGAAAAGTGTTACCGCTTAAAGACGGGTGGTCCGATAATTTTCATTATGCCATTTTAGCTGCCGATGTAAAGAAAAGCCCACTTTAGATAAATTATATGTAACAAATATCATTTTCAACCACTTATATTCTAGCAGCTAACTTTTACACGATTATTCACAATGGCCGACGGAAGTTTATCTCAGTTCAAAGCTACACTTGCTAGAAAAAAGGCAAGAAAGGACAAATCAAAGGGTAAGTTTGACAGGAAAAAACTTGATTTTAAAGATGAAGACTTGAAACCAGAGTATAATTTCCCTGAACTTTCTGAAGACGAAATGGATAGTGTAAAAAAAGAAATACGTAGGAAAGCTAAATCTGAAAGACAAATCGAACTAGTAATCCTCGGGGTATTAGTAGTGGGGATACTGTTATTGATTCTCTATATCAATTAATTTTGATTAGCACCTGTTCATCATTTTGATGGATTGATAACATTACACCTATAAACCACCTACCCAAAGCCAATTAAAAAAGTCTTTCACTCATTCAATTGGCTTTTTCACTCATTCATAGTTCTCTTAAAACGCAGAAACAGGTATTTTGCTATGGAATAGCAATCAACACATTTTGAAAAACCTGATATTTCTATATTGTTTTTTGACTTTTGCTCTCGTCTATGGGCAAACAATTGAATATACAGGTATAGTTAAAGAAAAAAGAGACAAAACGCCTTTGCCTGGAGTTCAAATTATAGTTAAAGGAACAAAACTTGGCACGCAAACCGACTTTGACGGGAATTTTAAAATAAGCGTTCCTGATTCTTCAAAAGTACTTACCATTTCGTACTTAGGATTCAAAATGCAAGAAATAAAATTAGATGAACCACGGCTACTAGAAATCTATCTCAAAGAAGATTGTAACATATGTTTTTTTGATTATCAAGATATTGGTTTTCATGCCATGAGCGGTATATTAAATAACCCTGTTGGAGGCCAGTTGTATTTTTCAACACCTGCTATGTTTGGCGGCACCACTCTAAAAACAAATGTGGCTTACCAAACCAATCTAAAGGAAAACAGGTTTTTAAGCTCCTCTGTTAGTTTGGTTCATTTATTTATGGATTGTGGGTTTGACATGGATATAAAAGCGTCCCTTAGAAATTTAAATCACAACAATAATATAGATTCACAGAGCTATAGCTTGGAAAGCAGCATAAATATTAGAGGAATAAAATTGTTGGCTGGATTTAGCAATATAAATTACTTGGAATTGGACAAGAACAAAATGGTTAAGTCTAATGGTCCATTGGTCGGGATTGGCAAGTGGCTTGGCCCACCTTTCTATGCTGAAGTAAATGCAACAACCAGTATTTTTAGAAACTTGAGCGAGTACCAAGTAGAAATAAAACGTAATTTCAGAAGGCTTTCAAGCTTTATCAGATACAATAAAATAGGAGGCTTTAATGAATTGAGTATTGGGTTGGGGTATCAGTTAAATTATTATTTAAAGAAGAGAGAAAAATTAGAATAAACATCAAAAACAGAATGGAATGAAGTCAATTCTTTTTCTTTTATTACTAATTTCTTATTCGGGTTTTGGCCAAGACCAACTTTTTGGATGTTATACAAGTAAAAAGGAAGAAAACAGCATGTTCGTCACGAAAATTGAACTTAAAGATGACTGGACGTTTAAATATGAATTTGTGGGTGATTTGGCGTACAACTGGGGTGGAGGAAGTTATGACATAGACACTGAGCAAGTCGTGATTTTAAATTTTGGGGAATCTCATCTGGATTCAACCCAACAAATAATACAGTCCCTATCTTCAGGAAAAGAAATTTTTGGACGAAGGTTCTATGTGCTCAAAAAACAGAATTTATATCCTTTGGGAAAGGATGGAATTTTAAATAAAAAAGCTCGATTGGAGAAGAGCAGTGATTGTAATTTTAGAAACAAATAAATAGCTCCCCAAATAAATTCCTACTTTGCATAAATGAACCACCTACCCAAATCCAAACAAGAAGAACTACAGCTGCTGGCACAAGAACTAAAAGAACTGACGGAGGAGATTTGTGGGGAGAAAATTAGGAAGATAGGAGAAGAAAAATGAAAAAAATAACCCTGCTTTTACTGGTTTTTGCTGTTTGTTCTTGCCAAAATAAACTAGAATTAGATGGTAACTGGGTCATTATAGAAATGGCACATTATGGTGAGAAGGTCTATCCAGAGACAATCTCAAATGAATTCAGAGTTGAGTTTAATGTTGATGGTTATGATGGAGCAGAGAAAGTACGATTTAATGCAGCGGACTCAACTGTTACTTTTCCTGGCTTTAAATCTGATTATTTGGACTTGAAATTTTCAATGAGTACGGATTCAATACATTTTAAAGGATTTGATGGAACCTCAAAAGAAGAAAGCCATAAATTGACTAAAAGAACCTTTCTCAGAGACTTCGAAATAGTCAATGAATCTGATAACAACTATCTAAGGCTAAACTCTGATTTGACAATCATTCGAATGGTTAAGGAAGAATATCTGTTAGAAGAAAAGCTAGATGATTTTTTCAATCAATTGAGGTAAAATGAGAAAATGGCTTATCAAACAAATGGAAAAATTTGGGCTGAATAGTTCAAATTTAAAAACAGATGTTGAGTTAAATGGTCGTTTACTCGAACCAGGGGAATCTCAAATATTTACATTTCCAGGCGGCCTTGGTGATTCTGGTGAATGGAGAGTTAAAAAATGGTTCTTTAAAAAGGGAGATTCCATCAAACCTGGGGATATAATTGGTGTTTTGGAAAACAAAACACAGATATTTGAATTTGAATCTTTTGTGGGAGGTAAGTTCAATTATTTAAAAAATGTAGGACAAAAAGTAGAAATTGGCACCGTTCTATTTGAAATTAAAGGTAGGTCTCTTTTTAATTATTTGCATAAAATTTATCCAAAATCCTGCCGTCCCACAATCGCCATAATTTCAACAGTACTCGCAACAATTCTATAATAAATACTGTCCGATTTATGCACATATCTCCGGTAACCCAAAACAATATGGTTTACGGATTGGTAATGGTATGGGTTTTTAGAAATACGGTCAAAACAATTCAACAACTCAGACAGATATACCTCTGCCTGTACTTTCCCAAACTTGGAGATACCGTAGCTGTATATTCGAATTAAATCGTCTTTTGCTTCCGGAGATAGTTTATACTTGGTCATTTGAATCAGCCTCTTTTCGTATTGTTTTAAACAATTCGTCTGAGGTTAATTCAACAGGACCTTCGGAGGCCATTCTTTCTTCGGACCGTTTTAGTTTGGCCCGGAGCCACTCTATTTCAGTTTGCCTAAACCGCTCCTTACGGATAAGGTCGTTCACCACTTCGCTTTTGCTAGAATATTCTTCGCTTTCTACCAAGGATTTCAACCATTCATCATTCGGTTTTGTGAGTGAAATACTTTGTCTGGCCATGTTAAAACAGATTCCTTATGGTGCAAATATACACCAAAAACGAACCAAATTAAAATTAGTTAACGATTTGTGTCAGGTTGAGCGCAGTCGAAACCTATTTTAAACTCAAATAGACCTAAATAAACTCTTTAGCCACCCCAATCTCCTTCAAAAATGCCAATTGAAACACCAGATTAACAGGTTGTTCGGCTTTGTTTTTGCTTGAAAAATGAATATGCCCCTCTTTGCGCAAATCCAAACCAGGCAGCTCCATTTTCCCATGAAAGCCAAGATGTTCGATGACTCGCTTTTGGAGGAAATCTTCATCTAGACCTTTTTCAGTTAAAAAGGAAAGCAGCTTTTGTCGATTCACAAAAGTGATGTTGCACTCCGTAAAGTTGTCACACGGTTTTTGAATATTCGTGACCAGAGCGTACATCTGGGTCTTCTTTTTAGCATCAAATAGCCAGCCCTGTTTCAAGGTTTCGTTTTTGGTATAGAACAACTCAAAAGCAAAAGTTGGGAGGTCATTATTAAGGTAGTCCAACTGCGCTTTTTCGTCCACAAAAAAGGTTTCACCCGTCTTTTTGTGGGTGAGGACGAGGTCTATGCCCTGTAACTGCTGTTCTAAACTGTGCACACGTTCAAAGTCATATAACTTTAAATGTTTTTGATAGTAGGAATCCAATAAGGGAATTAGCCTTTTCTCTTGAGCTAGGTCAGTTATGAAATTGCTTTTCAAGGGCATTTATTTTGTGGAACAAGGTGTTGCCCAGTTTTTCCACAACACCGACCACCAAAGCATTGCCCATAAAAAAGGCGCGTTTGGTGTTGGAAATGCCTTCCAATTGCGTGTGATTGTCGGGAAATTGGTTTAACCGTTCCAATTCAATAGGAGTGAGTCTTCGCAGTCCTGAAGAGGTTTGGACCACGTGCTTAAACCGGGACGGGGACTTACCACCCTCTCCGGTAATAATGGTTCTGGAAGGTTGATCAAGCGCATCTGGGAAAACCATGCTTCCCTCGCTATAATGGTAAGCAAAACCTGTTTTGGTCTTGCGGATTTCTTTTTTAGCACCCTTTAGGTATTCCCATTTTGGAATATCACCTTCTGGGATATAAAATTCAGAATCGAGCTTTTGATTTTCTAAGATATCTGAAAGTTTGGCCTGAGTCCCGTGATAATCTGTAAGGATACTTAGGGTGTGCACCTCATGGTCGAAACAGACCCCTGAATTTTGAAAAGGAGAAAGTTCTTTGTCCAGGTTGAAGTGTTTGGAAAGCGAAACCAAATCGTTTTCCAAGGAAAAAGAATGGAGCGCCCCATTTTGTTTTACAGGAAAGGAAGAGGCCATGGTTCCCTCTTCCAAGAGCCATTCTTTTGGGTTTTGTTCGGTCAACTTCTCAAATACAGAAGTGGATTTATGGTACCCAAGGAAAAAAACGCGCCGACGGCGCTGGGGCATGCCATAATCGGCAGCGTTGATGACCCGCCATTCCACAGCATAACCCAATTCGTTTAGACTTTTGAGCATTACTGCAAAATCTCGTCCACGTTGTGAAGAAGGTGATTTCAGCAAACGGTCTACATTTTCAAAAAGCAGGTATTTGGGTTTATTTTCTTTTTCAGAAAGAATACGATGAATGGACCACCACAACACCCCCTTTTTTCCAATAAGTCCTTTGGAGTTTTTTAGGCTTGTGGCCACAGAATAGTCCTGACAGGGGAATCCACCTACCAATACATCGTGGTCGGGAATTTTTGAGGTGGGAACTTCTTCAATATTGATATTGGAATGGTTTTCTGCACCAAAACGAGCTTCGTAAACCATAGAAGCATGCTGTGTTTTTGTGGAAGGTTCCCATTGGTTGCTCCAGACCACTGTGAATTTACCAGTACCTTCCAGCCCTAATCGGAATCCACCAACTCCAGCAAAAAGTTCACAGACCTTCAGTTGTTGCATATTCAAAAATAGAACAACTAATCAAAAACGGAGGTATTGATTATTTAGGCTCCAAGGTTATCACATAATCATAGGCCTCATCAAGAAAAGCAGCAAGTGTATCCAGGTTGTTCAACATTTTTTCCGGTACCAACACATAGCCGTGCATAACAGCCCCATGGGATTTGAACAAGGTAGAACCCCACTCTTTTATGTATTTTTTCTGGACCTCTTTCGAGAAGCGAATGCCCAGTTCCCCATCTTTGTTTAGTATGGAAAACATATAACCATTGGCTGAGGTATAAGGAACGGTCTTCCCCTTTTTTTCGAATCTTGGACATCTTGAAACCAAGTCCTCGTATCGTTTAAGTTTCTTTTCCCACATGTTTTATTGCTTTTCTACATAGGTTTTGAATTGTCTCATCCATTTTTCCGCCGGTTTTCTGTACATACTGGGGAATAAAATGGACATAAGCTTTGGCAATATCCAATTTATCCGAGTATACTCATATTCGTATTCATATCGTGTAGAGAATTCGTCTATAGAGATGAATCTACATTTCATGGTATTGTCCATATGTTTATGGTGATACACGGCTTCAAAAAAATCAGGGAGACGATTGGTGAGAATGGTTTCTTCCATTTCCATTTCCGATTTTCCAAACTGATAGTACATTTTGGAGACAGCACCGGCCTGTCCAAGGGTTCCCTTTATCAGTTCTTTCCTCAGAAATCCATCTTGATATTCTTTGTACGAATTGGGGTCCATAAACAATTTGGCGACTTGACGCTGTGGTTTTTTGATTACAATAAATCCGCTATGTTTCATAAGGAAGTAAGGTTTGGGACATATTTAGAAAGAAAAATGCAGGATATGGTTACAGATTTAAAATGTAACCTTTATTTTTTTATTTTTTCCAGATATTCAGAAGGGGATAGGTTTTCAAATTCACGAAAAGATCGGTAAAAAGAAACCTTGTTATTAAAACCTGACTGGAATCCAACGTCAATCAATTTTATTTTTTCCTCTCCAGAAGCCTCGATGATTTTTTTGGCTTCATTAATTCGATACTGATTTATTAACCGTTTGAAAGAAGAATTGAATTTATGGTTAATAATCTGTGAGACATATTTTGTTGGAAGCGATATTTTTTCTGAAAACGTATTTAAGCTGAGTTCATCATTCAAGTACAATTTGTCTTCCTCCAAAGCATGCAAAATTCGTTTTTCATCCAGTTTTAGTTGCTCTAAATTTCCCAAATCGGGAACGCTTGTTTTTGATGTAAGGGTGGAACGATCAATCAGCATAAAGGCAATTGCCTGAATAATAAAGGCCATAGCAAGCATACTCCCCTGATTGATCAAGTCGAAATTAAAGTTCCCCAAAGGCTGAATCACAAAATAGGAAAGGTGTAAAAAAAGAAAAACGGAATAGATAAGAAGCAGTTTACGATACCAATTGACAATCGGGCTGTTTAAGGAATGGCTCCTAAATTGATTTAATTTTTTGATGGATAGAAAAATGTATAACCCAATGTATAGGAAAAAGCTCAGGGTAAAGTAGAAATCAAAGCTCGTATATGAAGGCACTTTTTCCATGAAATCCCTTACCATATTTATCTTCTCAACACCATCTAACGTATAAAAAGGAAGGTTTGCAAACAGCATTAATGCAAAGGGGATAAAATGCAAAAATGTAGCTTTTGAAATCTTAAAATCTCTCTGGTTAATCGCCAATGCCATAAAGAACATCAAAGGGGGCTTTGTAAAACTTAAGGGGTAACTGATGCCCAAGAGGTGCGGAACAGAAAGAATAATTTCGGTTTCTACCAATAGTCTTTCTACTAGCGTAATGCCTTCTACAATCAAAAGCAGAGCGAAAAGCGTTTTAAAAAGGCTTCTGTTGGTTGCTTTTAAAAGTATGATGGCAATAAAAATGGCCTGAAGCGCACCATAGGCAATTAAAATATTGAGTATAGAGACTTTTGGGTCCATTGCAGGTTGACGTCGTGTTTGAGTCGAGCAACCTAAAAATAATCAATAAAAAAATTAAGCCCCTTACCAATAGACGAACTCGGGCGTTCTCAGCGGAAGGGAATTGCTGTTATTTTTTGGCTTTATAATGAGCATAAAAACTAGTGAGAATGGCCAAGGATGAAACCAGGGTCATAACGGTTCCAGGCATAAAGTTGACGTAGCCTCCCAGATCCAGAAATAGAAAATATCCCAAATCAGCCAGTCCTCCGGTTATTGCGGCCAAAAAAATGGCATTTTTGTTGCCTTTCCAGATGAAGAAGGCACAGATGAAGGTAACCAGACCAATCCAAAATAGATTAAATCCATGTTGTCCAATAATGGCCCCTGCAGCAGAAGGATATTCCATTTGAAGACTTTCAGGATCAACCGCATCGGCGATTCCTGATATAGAAGCTGAAATGTCGTTGGTTAACACACCTTTCATAGTCATTACTCCAGCAAGGATGTGTACAAGGCCCCAAACAATCCATAGGATAGCGGCAGTTTTCAAGAGAATAGATACGTTTTTCATGGAAGCGGCATTAGGATTTTGTCCAATATGCCAATTAATCAAGAGGTTTCCATTAACCTAGATTAAGAAATAACAGAGAAAGGCTTACTTATGTCGTTCTCGTCGTATTTTGCTTAAGGTCTCTGGGGCTATTCCCAAGAAAGAGGCTACCATTTTTTGGGGAACCCTTTGGATTATATCCGGATAGGTTTGTTCAAAATGTTCATAGCGCTCAATGGCGGTGGCGCTCATCAACATGATTACCCTTTTTTGTAAGACGGATAGGCGCTTAATAAAAGCACCAATGTTTTGGGCCTCACGCTGAATGTCTTTTTCCAAAACCCAAATATCTGAATCTTCCAAGGCGTCTATGAACAGTTCACAGGGAACTTCTTTGGGCATGGCATCTCCAATAGTCCAGTTTTCTGGAGCGAACATGAAGATGTGTTCCTTTCCTTTTTCATCCAGCGAATAACTACGCAACAACCCAGAAACTACATGATATACCTTGCTGTCCAGCTCTCCACTTTTTTGAAGCACTTCCCCTTTTTTTACATTAATTCGCTTCACTTGTGTTTTATTTACTTACTGCAGCAAAATCACGCTTCATACCCTCGGAAGAAGGCCTTGTAAAAATCATATATACAATCAGAAACAAGCCGACGACCAAAAACTCTTTCTTAAGAAACAGAATCAAAAAGGCCGCCCCTTCGAGAATGGCCCAACGGATAATAGATGCTGTCATATAAGGCGCAATTCGTTCTTCAAACTTTGATTTTGGGTCCACGGTTTTTAATCGCTGATTGTAGACCATATTCCCCAAAAACATTGCGCAAAACCCTATCAACAGGTATATGAAACTGGTGGAATCTATTTTGGGGACATTCAAGAATTCCAAGGTTTGTAGGTCACCCAAGAAAAAGTAGGCCAAAGTTACCCCGACGCACAAGGCAATATGTATAATTTTGAGGGATTGTAATTTTTCGTTCATAGCTTGGTATTTACATTAGGATAGTACCATCCACTCTCCATCATCTGGAATGAATGATTTTTCCACAATTCCTTTCGCCTTTAGCTCTTCCTTTAGTTGCTCTCGCGTGGTTGGGCAATGATTGACAGCTTCGAGGTGATTGGCAATAACTTTACCTGGGGCGTCCTGAACAAAACGAATAACATCTTCCACCGTCATTAGTAGGGGTTTGAAAACATCAAACTGTGCTGAACCAGCAGCGACCACAGACACATCGGGGGCATATTCTTTCAAGACCTTTTGGACATCCTCTGTATAAATGGTATCAGAACTTAAATAGAGCGTTGGTTGATTAGGCAGTTCAATGTAAAACCCCATAACATTGCCAGCGGGTTTTGCTATAAAACCGTAACCATGTCTTGCAGGAATTCCTTCGATTTTGCCACCTAAAAAGTCACTTCTTTCCCAATATTTTATAGTTTGAACAACATTCAACCCCTTTTTTGAAAAAGCCTTTTCGTCCAAATAACTACAGATAACCGGGATTTTCTTCTGTCTTAGATAGTTTTCCGCTTCTTTATCAATATGATCTGGATGCTGATGGGTAATAAGGCAATGGGTTACCTTTTCTAGGGTGGGTCTACAACTTTCAGGCAATGAAACAATAGGATTCCTCTTAGGTTTAAATCTGAAAAACGTAAAGGGAGGCATGGTTCCTTCGGGACCCAACATGGGATCTACTAAAATGATCAGATCATTGGCTTCAATAACTAAAGTAGCGTTTCTAAAATGTTGAATTTTCATAACGAGTTTTTAAGGGTTAATCCTTATACCACATACTTTTTAGGAATCCTCAGCTCTGCGACTCAACTCGCTTTTTATTTTTTTCATATTACTAAATTGAAGGGGTAGAATCCCTGCGCAGGATATTCCGACGGCAATTAAAGCGATAAAGGATGAATTGTCTTCTTTGGCCAACAACCCATAAATAGTTACGGCAAACAGTACGATTAAAACACCAATGAGCAAGCCGGTTACAGCCTTTATCGTATTCAATTCTGATTGCAATCTTTCCGTGGTTTTTTCTTGAAAGGATTGTTTTTTCATTTTCTGCTGATTTTAATCTTACAATTATCTATTTTTCAATGGAATACTTAAGCCAACCGCGAAAGCTCCTGCAAATTGTTCCACAGAAGGTTGGAAATAATAGGCAAACCCTATATCCACATTGTTTTTTGGCCCAAGCTCTAATCCAATAGATACGGGAATGTGATAAATAAGTCCACTTTTATCAATGTTTTCAAAGATGGTAACAGTTCGAAAGGAACCTATTGAAGCCCCAATCCCACCTTCGATGTACGGCGCCACCCAAGGTATGGGGGCTCGAAGCCTTGCCTTGCCCCCCAAAAGAAAGGCCTTGGATTCGGCTATTTCATCTGTGGGGTTGTTATCCAGATCTTGGCCGTTGGCATTAGTGAAAATAAATCCGGCATAAGGCCTTAATTCAACCCAAGATTTAATCTTTAGCACAAATTCACCCTGAAGGAACAAACCGGTATCGACGGATTCATCCACACTGTTGATGGGTGCGCTAAGTCCGTATCCAATTTGAGCATTAATCGACTTTTCTTGAATGAACTGAGCGGTTCCATGGCCAACAAAAAGAATGTTGACCAAAAGAAAAAAGAAGATTTTCATTGTAAACGGCAAAGAAATCTTTCTCGATTTAGTTATTCAATAGTATTTGAACCGCTCTTTCCAATTGCTGATCTATGCCAGTTGCCATAACAGCTGGCATATTTTGAACGCGAATATCAGGTTCCATCTGATTGTTTTCCAAAAAAGGTTGTCCAATAGGCTTCCACCCACCCATGGGTATACCAAAGAATAGGGTTGGGTCAATTTGGGTCTCCCACCAGACAAAAGTTCCAGTTCCAGGCACCGGCATTCCCAGCGTTTGTCCACCATTTTTAATTTTATAGGCTACGGGGAATAAATGGGCATCGGAGTAATTACTTTCACCCATAAGGACGATGGAAGGTTTTATCCATCGATTCCAGGGTTGATACCCAATATTTTGTCCATGGGGAATAATATCCATGTATTTTTTACCTGTAAGAAAATCGGATAAAACATCATGAAGATTGCCCCCACCATTAAATCGTGTATCCACTATTAATGCATCCGCGGAAATATGCTTGCCCAGCGCATCTTCAATAACGACACGCATGCTGGGGTCATTCATACTCCTAACATGGACATAACCTAATTTTCCATCCGACAATTCCAAGGTTTTTGCCCGTCTGGAGTCAACCCATCTTTGATATAGCAACTGGTTTTCCCGACCTATGGAAATAGGTTTTATAACCTCTTGCCAACGTTTATTGGTAGCTGGGTCCAAAAGATCCAGAAGGATGTTTTCTCCCACTTTACGATTGAGAAATTGGTAAAAGTCAACTTCTGTGGAAAGGGCCTGTCCATCTATCTTTTCAATAACATATCCGGCTTTGATATTAAGCGCTGACTTATGCGATGGACCTCCCTTTAAAATCTCGGCTATCTTAATCCCATCACCGGTATGGCCATAATCATATAGCAACCCCAGCGAAGCGGTTCTGTCTCCATTTTCTGGTCTATTTCTATATCCGCTCCCTGTATGCGAGGCATTTAATTCCCCTAACATTTCGCTGAGCATTTCAGCAAAATCGTAATTATTGTTAATATGAGCAAGAAAACCAATGTAGGCCTCCTTGTAGAATGGCCAGTCCACTCCTTGAAGGTCCTCCACATAGAACTTTTCCCTAACCTGCCTCCAGGCATGGTCAAAAATATAGGCGCGCTCACCTCCTTTTTTAAGAACCATTTCCCCTTTGGTGCCAATAGGTTTGACGCTACCATCTTTGGCATCCACTTTTTTGACTCTCCCATCGGCCAATGCCAAAATAAAGTCTCCTTCTTTGGAAAGCTCAATGCTAAGTCGATTTGCCCCAATTTTAGCAAATTTCTTAGTCTCTTTGGTCCTAAGATTTGTTACCCAGATATCATTTTTCCCTTCAAAACGCGTGGTATAAAACAATTTATCGCCTTCTTTGGAAAGCAGAAAATCGGAAGCACTGGATGTGTGCACTGTAAGCTTTCGTTTACGCTTGGTTAAATTCTCAAAATCTATTGTAATGTTTTTTGACGCATCCTCTGTTTTCTTGTCGCCCTTCTTTTTCTTTTTGCCATCATCCTCGTCCTTTTCTTCTTTTGCATCGTCTTCTTGTTCTTTCAACAACTCATAATCCTCTTCGGAAAGTAGATATTTATCAAATGCCTCTTGGGTGAAGAACATACCAAAAACATCTCCTTCAGAGATGAAGCCATTTTCCGTTCTATTTCCTTGTCGTGTAGAAAGCCATACAACCATTTCTCCATCCATCATCCATTTTGGATTGAAATCCGTATACCCACTTTGGGTCAGGTTTCTAAGTTGTCCTTTTCCAGAGGCTTCAATTAAGCCGACCTCCGGCCAGAAAATACGCTCTTTTAGGCCAAAGTTTACTAAAAACCACTTGCTATCAGGCGACCATTGATACCACATATCACCATCAGAATAGGAATAGTTGTGCTCTCCGGATAATATGGTTCTGGTTTGTTTGGAGGCTAGATTGATTACCTTAATTGTAGTTCGGTTTTCTAGGTAGGCTACTTCTTTGCCATCTGGGGAGTATGCAGGTTGAAACTCTTCCGCATCAGAGGCTATAATGGTTTCTTCATCCAACAGAGTGGCGGCAAAAAAGTATTTCTCCTCTTTTCGATTAATGGATTTACTGTACAGGTTCCAGCTATCTTCAACCTCTGCGGCATACAAAAGAGACCTTCCATCAGGACTGAAGCTTACACTTCTTTCTTGCCAAGGGGTATCTGTAACTCTTTTGGTGGTGCCATGTTCTATGCTGCTAACAAAAATTTCTCCCCTAAAGACATAGGCGAATTCTTTTCCATTTGGAGACAAACTGGCTTCAGTAAAGCCACTGTTCACCTTTACGATTTTATCCAGATTCTGTCTACCATCAAAGCCTATGGAAATGTTCACCTTTTGAGGCTGGCCACCTTCTTTTAGAGTGTAGATTTCACCATGAAAACTAAAACACAAAGTCCCATCATCTGCTAGGGAAAGAAAGCGTACAGGATGATTTTCAAGGGTGGTTATTGCGGTTACCGAACCCGGATTGGTAATTGAACTTTTATACACATTGAACGAACCACTCCTCTCGGACAAATAGTAAAAGGTGTCATTATCTTCTGCAAAAACGGGATTTCTATTTTCTCCGGGGTTGTTAGATAACTGGGCATATTCCTTTGTTTCAAAATCGTAAACCCAAACATCTCGGGTAACCGATGAGGTATGGTGCTTTCTCCATTCATTTTCATATCCTTTTCGGTCATGGAAGATGAGTTTGTTACCATCGGGACTATAGGTGGCATCATGGGCGGGTGTGGTCAGCACCTGATTTATTCTCCCACCTTGCACAGGAACACTATAAAGTTCGGCCATGACCCCAGAGGGAAACTGCACATTGGTATGCAAATCTTGACGAAGACCGGAAAAAATAATGCTTTGGTTGTTCGTTGAAAAATCACTTGGTTTTTCGTTGCCGGAATGATAGGTAAGTCTTTGCGCCTCACCTCCTTCGGCCTGCATTACAAAGACATCAAAATTACCATATCTGTCTGAAGCAAAGGCTATCTGTTTGCTATCGTGGCTCCAAACCCCAGAATACTCATAGCTTTCAGATAAGGTTAGGGGAACGGCTTTGCCTCCAGCAGAGGGAACACTGTAAATATCTCCCTGATAATTGAACAAAATGGTTTTTCCATCTGGTGATATGGCTGGATATCGAAGCCATAAAGGATCTTGTTGTGAAAATGAACACAGGGATAGCAAAACGGCCATCAGAAAAGCGAAATGAAATTTTTTAAACATAATGTGTTGAATGCGGATTAACTCTGTTTTTTCAATTAGTTTCGGATATGGGTAAGATACGGTTTTTGTAGTTGATTTTGGTTGGCGTACGGGTTATACTTAAATTAAGCGACATAACTTTTTAGATAAATAAGAATGAAAAAACTAGCCTATTCCATTTTGTTTCTATCCGTTCTGGGAAATGCACAAATCCAAGAGACTTCAAAGGCAAACCCAAAGGATGTTGCCACGATTGACGCCATAATTACCGCAGTATATGATGTTATTTCCGGACCAGCAGGTGAAAAAAGGGACTGGGGGAGAATGCGCAGTTTATTTATTCCGGAAGCAGTACTTATGCCCTCGGGACAAAACCCAAAAACAAAGGAAGTAGGTTATAGGTATTGGAGCCTGGATGACTACATAGATACAGCGGGAAACAATTTGGAAAAAGATGGATTTTTTGAAGTCGAAATCGCCCGAAAAGTAGAACAGTACGGGACGATAGCACATGTCTTTTCAACCTATGAGTCCCGTCGAAAACAAGAAGATGAAAAACCGTTTGCGCGCGGAATCAACAGCATTCAGTTACTAAAGGGTAAGGACCGATGGTATATTGTCAGTATTTTTTGGATGGGTGAGAGCCCAGAATACCCAATTCCAGAGTCTTATCTAGGGGACGATTAAATTATTTTTGATTTGATTTTTCACCCTTTCTGATGCTATGGCTTCTTTTTGGAAATTAGGGCTATAAATTGATCAGCTAAAGCAAGTTGTTCGGTATTTTCTTCAAAAAGCATAGTGTTTTTTCTAGAGTACGCCCTTGCAAAAACATCAAATTTTATCCGATATACCATGTTTTGCGTTTCGGCGTCTCCTTTTTCATGAAGCGCATCGAGTTTGGACAATTCTTTTTTCCACCAACCAAAATTGGCTTTTTTCGGATTTTCAAAGTCAGTGGTCATACGTGCATGAAGCTTCTTCCCGATTTTCTCTTCTAGCGTAAGAATATCTGAAAAAGAGTTTGCTTGTTTTTTATACGCTTTGGAAATCAAAAGCTTTTGGCGCTGTTGTACCAATGAGTCAACTACAATAAAATCATTAAAGGTTTTTGAAGTTCTTTCATACTGTTCGGCGAGACGCAAAAGTTTGTTATCACCTTTAAATTCTTCAATTCTTTTATAGGCTTCCAGATAAAAGCCCAGTATTTCGTTAGGATTTTCGGAAGGATTCTTTTTTAATGTTTGAAGGTAAAGCCAATGAAATGCTCGGGTAATTTGTTCGGGAGGGGGCCAAGAATGATCTCCGTCATACGTGATTAAGGTACTGTTGAATTTCATCAATCGAAGGAAATCTTTGTCTTTCAACATTTCTTTATAGTTCATGTCCCTGTCCCCAACAAGCCCGACATAGGAATATTCCTGAGTACTGGGTTTGTAACCAGGCACATTGGGAAATCCGGCACCACAAGCTATAACACCAGAAAACTGATTGCTAAGGGAAGCTATTGCACAAGCCAGTCGTGAACCACCGGAAAATCCGGCAAGAAACATAGTATCCTCTTTAATATTGAAATGGGAAAAAACATGGGCAAACAAATTGTTGGCTATACTAAAATTGCGTTCATAGCTGCCATTTCTAGAATTGTTTGAACAAACAAGAATATGGCCGTATTTTTCCGCGGCAGGAATAAAGGGGCGAATACCTATAGCGGCTCTGGCGGCAGGTTCAAAAATAAAAACAATGGAACTTAATTCGTTTTGTTGAAATCCATCAGGTAAGTAGAGCGCAAAACTCTCGTTTGTAGTTCCAGAAACAGGAATTGAATCTTGAATCACCCCCTTTTCATAAGCGGATTGACCCATAATGGAGAAGGTGAATAGAAAGCCAGCACATAAAAGAAGGCTTCTAATCATAACCTAGTTCAAAATGTCTTGGTACTTGGATTCGTCCGAGAGAAGCGCTGTGGCAGCCAATATGGCATCATCATGTTTTAGATAATAATCATACAATCCCTTTCTGTAGAAATAACGCTTAATAATTTCATCTTCCACATTCTTCTTAATTTCCTTCTTATAGGTGTCTAGCGCTATGATTTTGCCTTGATTCACCGCCAATAGTAAATCCTTGTATTTGTCTTGTACCTCATTGCCCAGTAAATGTTCTTCTTTGTTGATGGTTTCTTCCAATAAAGTCTCCGTTTCTGTTTGAAAGGAAAAATCTTGGGATCGGGCGTATTTTTTAAATGCCTCATAATCGGAATCGGAGAATGAAAAATCATTCACACCATCAAAAGAATTATCATAGAAAAAATCTGTGGCAAAATCAAAAATCAACAAATTACTTTTTAAGGCATCTAGTAGCGTATTGGATTTTAAAGCCGCTATTTCGATGTCTGGCATCACCCCGCCGCCATCTTGGACTTTTCTACCTTTTCTGGTTTTGAATTCTTGAAAGTTGGTATTTCGTTTAGCATTCCCTTCCTCATCCCTGTTCCAATAGTCCAAAGACTGAATACATCGGCCTGATGGCGTGTAATACCTGGAAATAGTAACTTTCAATTGGGTTCCATAAGTAAGTTTTAACGGTCTTTGTACCAGACCTTTTCCAAAACTACGAGCTCCCATAATTACAGCCCTATCTAAGTCTTGAAGGCCTCCAGAAACTATCTCACTGGCAGATGCACTACTTCCATCAACCAATACCACCAAAGGAATGTTAAGGTCTTCTGGCTGTTTTTTGGTTTTATACTGTTGGTTGAATTTTTTGACTTTGGATTTTGTTGTAACTATCAACTCGTCTTTGGGAACAAACAAATTGGTAACGTTAATGGCCTCGGTAAGCAATCCTCCAGGATTTCCGCGGAGATCCAAAATCAATTGCTCCATGCCTTGACCCTTAAGGTCCTGGATGGCCGACTTAGTTTGGCCAGATGCTTTTCTGTTGAATCGGGATAATACCACATATCCTGTTTTATCATCTACCATGCTATAATAGGGAACAGCATCCACTTCAACACCTTCACGCTCCAATGTGGCTTTTTTTGTTTCTCCTTGTCGCACAAAAGTGACATCAACACTTGTGCCATTGGCCCCTTTGAGCAGTTCACTGGCATTGTCATCAAAATCGGAAACCAAAGTCTCTCCAATTTTTATGATTTCATCACCAGCCTTTAGGCCTGCCCGGTCAGCAGGATATCCTTCATAGGGTTCAATGATTAAAAGTTTGCTTTCGTAAGAGCGTACCAAGGCTCCAATCCCAGAATACTCTCCAGCGTTATTGATGCGGAAAGCCTCAACGTCCTGCTCATTCAAAAATCGGGTATAGGGATCAAGCTCATCCAACATATTCTTTATGGCAGAATCCATTAGTTCCGCTGGATTGGTCTCATCCACATAATTCATGTTAAGCTCTTTGAAGAGCGTTGTGAAGATTTCAATCTGCTTGGCGATTTCAAAAAAATCACTTTTAAAACTACTCCCTAGAACAAGAAATGTGATTGCAATTAAGGGAAGTACAAGTTTTTTCTTAGCTATTTTTTTCATGGCGTTGCTTTTTTACAAAATCCTGTAGAAGCTGTTGTACGGCCTTTTCAACTTCAACAGGAGTCGGCATACTATTGCCAATATATAAAAATAGCAACGCAAAGCTTCCCTCAATGTTGTTAAAAACAACGGATTTGTTGCGTCTGTAAGCCTCCCGTAATAGTCGCTTCACACGATTTCTTTGATATGCTTTTTTGAACTTTCGTTTTGGAGCGACCACGGCAACCTTTATTCGGGAATCTCCTTCGTATTCCATGGGTAGGTAACGTAACTGTATGGGTTGAACGTTAAGGGTTTTACCATGGGCAAAAAGCAAATCAAAGGCCTTTTTACCCTTTAACTTTTCGCTTTTTGGGAAAGTGAACTCTTTTTTGACTGTGCCCATAGAATATTGGTTCTGTCCAAGTGGGAAAAGAACCCATTTAGACGCTCATAAAGATAGGTAGAAGCAAAGCGATACTCAGTAATTACTCCGCAACCTGAAAGACATTGTTTTGTTTATCCACATCTGCCATTAATTGTGAGGGATCAATTGCTATGGCCTCAATGGAATCCAGTGGCCTGTCCAGAACAAGTTCATATGTGGGATGAGCCCACGCCCAATCTTTGGCAACAGTGCGTTCAAATTGTGGGTAAGGATTCTCTTTTTCACCGCGCATCATTTGTAAGGGAACATAATAGGTTTCATTGGAACCATCTTTACCAACTATAAGTATGTCCAAGGGCATTGGCATAAGGCCTATTCGCTCCAAAACAACTTTAGTTGAATTTCCACTGGATTCGACACTTTTAATGGCATAGTCAATGGTATTTGTGGTTTGTGTCCAATCCGTCAAATACCAATCCAATTGGATTCCCGAAACTTTTTCGGCCGTTCGCTTAATGTCATTCGGCACAGGATGCTTAAACTTAAAGTCTTCGAAGTATTTTTTAATACTTTCCATCAATTTTTCCTGACCAATAATATATCCCAATTGCGAAAGAAAAATAGAACCCTTGCTATAGGCGGCAACACCGTAAGCAAAATTGGTGGCGTAACGGTCTGCATGCGTAGTTTGTGGTAATTCCAGTCCAGATTCTACTAATGCATAGTAACTTTGATAAGAACGGCCAAAAGGATTGTCTTGGTTTTGGTCCATAACTTCGTTCATACATAGACTGCTGATAAACGTGGTGAAGCCTTCGTCCATCCATTCGTATTTGGACTCATTCGTTGCCAAAACGTGTTGAAACCAGGAGTGGGCCATTTCGTGCACCATTACCCCGACCAAACTTGGAAATTGTCTGTTTCCAGTGATAAGTGTACTCATAGCATACTCCATGCCCCCATCTCCACCTTGAACCACGGTGTATTGGTCATAAGGGTATTTTCCAATATTCCGACTAAAGAAACGCATGGTTTCCTCCGTTTTGGGCTGTAGTTTTTTCCAGTTTTCCTGGATTTCTGGGTCGTTTTTGTATAGAAAATGCAATGTGGGTCCATCTTCCATATCGACAACATCATGGATGTATTCTGGGTCGGCGGCCCACATAAAGTCGTGAACATTGGGAGCAACAAAGTGCCAAGTCAGGGTTTTCCCTTTGGTCTTTACCTCAGTGCCAGGAGCTTCATATCCATGTCCCACTTCCTGAGGATTTTGAAGGTAGCCCGAACCTCCGACCGTGTAATTTTTATCAATGGTCAATTTCAAGTCAAAATTGCCCCAAACCCCGTGAAACTCTCGAGCAATATATGGGTTGGCATGCCAACCTTCTACATCATACTCCGATAGTTTTGGATACCATTGACTCATGGAAAGGGCAACACCTTCCTTGCTGTTTCGACCCGAACGTCGAATTTGCAAGGGAACTTGACCTTTGAACTCCATATCCAAAGAAGTTTTACCTCCGGGTTGAATTGGAGTGGCCAAATCCACAACCAAAATGGTACCTTCCTCATTAAATTTTACAGAAGCCCCATCTTGTGTTAGCGAAGTGGCATGTAAATAGCCCATTTCACTTTCAGTCAAGGATGCGATTCTACTCTTCCCATCTTCCATCATCCTCCCATCAGGATCCTTTATGCTTTGCAATCTCGCATCCATTTCACTTCCAGGTTGAAAAGCATTGAAATATAGATGGTAAAAAACTCTATCAAGGACATCAGGGGAGTTATTCGTGTAAACCAATTTCTGAGTTCCGGTGTATTGATAAGTTTTCACATCCATATCCACTTCCATGGAATAGTCCACTTCCTGCTGCCAATATCCAGGATGAGACTGCCCTAAAAGGGAGGCAATTCCAGAGAAAACTCCTAAAAAATAGAATAGTGCTCTTTTCATTTTCATTTCGAATTTGAGGCCAACGATTGTCTACCTTTTGAAATATTATCAGCTAATAATAATGCATTATAGGCATTGACCATTTTACCCGATTTGGATATGGTATTAAAGGTAGTGGCTTTTGAAGCATCCCCAGAAACGATTACCGATGTTTTGGTACTCAACCCGGATTCCATAAGAATCTGCTTTACTTGAGACGCGGAAAGCTGTGGGTAGTACGAACGAACTAAAGCCGCAATACCTGCTACGGCAGGCGCAGCCATTGAGGTGCCTCCTTGAAAATCGTATGAATTGTTGGGCATAGTGGAATACACTTTTGCTCCTGGAGCAAAAACATCCACATTTTGCGCTCCATAATTTGAGAAGCCGGCCACCATTTCGGAACCGTATTTACTGGTCAAAGCTCCTACAGTGATTACATTGTTTGAGATTTCAGAACCTGCATATTTATGATCGTTGGGATAATTTGGATTTTCGGGATTGTCCAAATCATTTCCATCGTTTCCGGCGGCATGCACAATGAGTACATCTTTGGAAGCGGCATACTTAATGGCATCATACACCCATTCAGCATTCGGAGAAAACGATTTTCCAAAACTACAATTGATGATTTTAGCCCCGTTGTCAGCAGCATATCGAATGGCCAATGCAATATCTTTGTCATACTCATCACCATTTGGAACCGCCCTTAAGCTCATTATCTGAACGTTTTTGGCAACACCATTGACTCCTTTGCCATTGTTTCGTTCGGCAGCAATTATTCCCGCTACATGGGTACCATGGCTTTCGCTATCTACTCTATTTTTTGGGTTTCCGTTGCCATAGGACCTGTCATTAAAGTCATAAGGATTATCCCCTACAGGTTTTCTGCCATCAAAATCTTTGTTTAGGTTGTAATTAACCTGCTCAGTAAAATAGGTAATACCCTCATTCAGTTCATCAATTACCGAAGGAATATCATCACCATAGGAGAACATCTGGTTAAGAACCGCAATATTCTGCTGCATTTGTTCCGTTTTTGTCTCAATGGACTGTAAATCGTCCTTCGAATAGACGTCTTTTCCTAATGCCTTTCTAACCGCTTCGTCCGCATTTTTTACTACTTGTAGTATTTGTTCATACTGTTGTTTGTTCTGTACAGCTTCCGGATACTCCTTGTCCAACATTAATCGAGCCTTGGCACGTGTTGAGGCATCGCCAATATTTAGCCGTAACATACGAGCATATTCAAGCTGCTCATTGTAGGATTCCCCTAGAAAGTTGTAACCGTGAATATCGTCCACATATCCGTTGCCATCATCATCTTTTCCATTATTAGGCCGTTCACCGGTATTGGTCCAAAGCACATCATCCAAATCCTCGTGCTCTATATCTATTCCAGAGTCCACAACGGCAACAACGACCTTTTTCCCTTTCTTGTTCTTAATGATTTGCTCATAGGCCTTGTCTATACTCATACCAGGAATGGTATCATTTATTAAATCGGCATGACCCCAGGTTTTTTGCTGGGCTTCTGTAAGTTCTGTAATCTTTAAAGGAACGGCATCAATGTTTTCAACCGGTGTAGAAACCAGAGTTGTGGCTCCACAACCTACCAATAGAATGGAAAGCGAAAGCGCTGCGGAGAGTTTGGAATATGTAGTAGTCATAAAAAGTATTTTATCGTAAAGTAAACTGCTTTAAGGGTTTAATATTTCTTTAAAAGTGAACAATTCGTCCAATCGAACTCCTTTTTCGGTGTGTTTCAACGAGCATAGCTCATTATGGGCGTCATGTTCAAAGAAAAGGATGTAATTATTGTCAACTGCCTCATTTAAAAAGGCGTTTTTTTCAGTCAAGGTTTGTAAAGGCCTCATATCGTATCCCATAACATAGGGCAAAGGAATATGTCCTACCGTGGGGATAAGATCGGCTATAAAAACAATGGTTTTTCCTTGGTAACGAATTAAGGGTAGCATTTGCTTTTCTGTATGTCCATCAACAAAAAGGATGTCAAAACCAAGCTCGGAGTTCTTCACAAAAGTGGAATTACCACGCTCAACAAAGTTCAACTGTCCACTTTCTTCCATCGGAATCAGGTTTTCCTTTAAAAAAGAGGCTTTTTCGCGAGCGTTGGGTTCAATTGCCCAATCCCAATGTGCTTTATTCGTCCAAAAGTGGGCATTTTTAAAAGCGGGCTCATAACCGGTCCTGTCTGAATTCCATTGGATGCTTCCACCACAATGATCAAAATGTAGATGGGTCATAAAAACATCGGTAATATCATCTCGATGAAAACCAATTTTCTTCAAGGAACCATCCAAGGTATGGTCACCCCAGGGGTAGTAGTATCCAAAAAACTTTTCGGATTGCTTATTGCCAAGCCCTGAATCAATTAGAATCAACCGATCACCATCTTCAATAAGAAGGCAGCGCGCAGCCAAATCAATCATGTTATTGGAGTCTGCCGGATTCGTTCTGGTCCAAAGAGATTTCGGAACCACACCAAACATGGCCCCACCATCCAACTTAAAATTACCAGTTTCAACGGGATAAAGCGTCATTCGAAAAGCAAAGGTCGCGCAAAATAAGAAAACATAAACAGTTTGTCTTTATAATGGAAATATTATTGGCCGTTTTTTAACAAAACTGGAAAGGGGATAAATCTTCCTGATTTCCAAGTGATGAGGCAATTAGGAACAATACATTGGAAGAAAAATCCTATTTTAACCAAAAATTGATTAATGCTCGAACTGGCCGGAATTATTATTCTTGGAATTATTGCACAATGGATGGCTTGGCGCTTGAAGTTGCCTGCCATTTTACCACTAATTTTAATAGGGCTTTTGGTCGGCCCAATTGCTACGCTCTATACCGAAGATGGCTCCAAGTTGATAGAGCCCATCTGGAATGGAACCAAGGGGCTTTTCCCAGGCGATGGATTGTATTATTTTGTTTCACTGGCCATCAGTATTATTCTTTTCGAAGGGGGGCTTACCTTAAAAAGGGCAGAAATTGCCAATGTGGGGCCGGTAATCACAAAATTGATAACCATAGGAACTGTGGTTACTTTTTTTGGCGCCGGGGTTGCTGCCCACTACATCTTTGAACTATCCTGGCAAATTTCCTTTTTGTTTTCCGCTTTGATTATTGTAACGGGACCAACCGTTATAGCACCCATTTTACGAAATATTCCCTTAAAGAAAGATGTATCCACAGTTTTAAAATGGGAGGGTATATTGATAGACCCGATAGGCGCTTTGGTGGCCGTACTGGTTTTTGAATTTATCAGTGTAGGCGAAGGACAAGCATTTACCAAAACGGCATTAATTGAGTTCGGAAAAATATTGTTGTTCGGCACAACCTTTGGATTCACTTTTGCCCATGCCTTGGCGTTTGCGATCAAGAGAAATTTCATACCACATTACCTGTTGAACGTGGTTTCCTTATCCGTTGTGCTTTTGGTTTTTGTGGAGTCGGATTTGTTCGCCCATGAATCGGGGCTTTTGGCAGTTGTGGTAATGGGTATGGTTATGGGTAACATGAATCTACCCAACCTGAAAGAATTGCTTTATTTCAAGGAATCACTTAGTGTCTTATTGATTTCCATTCTTTTTATTCTTTTGGCGGCCAATATCAATATCAGCGATATGGAATTGGTCTATAATTGGAACTCTGCAATTTTATTTGCGGTCATTGTATTCATTATTAGACCACTTGGCGTACTTCTAAGCACCCAAGGGTCGAACCTAAAAATCAATGAAAAACTTTTTATTGGCTGGGTTGGCCCACGAGGTATTGTTGCTGCAGGAATCGCGTCACTATTTGGCTCCAAGCTATTGATAAAGGGTGAGCCAGGGGCCGAATACATTACCCCATTGGTTTTTATGATTGTTTTGGGAACGGTATTACTAAATGCAACCACAGCCCGTTTCTTTGCTAAAATCATAGGTGTTTTTCTGAAACAATCCGATGGAATTTTGATTATTGGCGCTTCCAAGGTTTCCCGTTTGATTGGGAATTACCTGAAAAAGAATAATAGGCACGTGGTATTGATTGACAATAATCAAACCAATGTCGACAAGGCGAAAAAAGCAGGCTTGGAGGCTATTGTAGCGGATATCTTTTCGGATACCTTGACAGACAACATTGAATTGAATGACGTAGGATATTTAATTGCGTTGACGGGAAATACGGATATTAATTCATTTGCGCTGAACAAATTTGAAAAGCAATTTGGAGAAAATGGCGCTTTCCGATTGGCAAGTGCGGAGGAAATCAACAATCCTCAAAATCTGCCGGCAAATGGTCTTTTCTCTCCCACCTATGATTTCATAAAGTTTGCTGAAACCTCTGAAAAGTACCCTACGGTCCACGAAGTGGAGATTAAGGACAAAGCGCATTATGATGAACTGATTTCAAGAGCAGGCAACGATATGGATATCATTCCCATATTTACAAAAGCACCAAATGGGGTAATTGACATTATGCCATTAAACTATAAGGATTTCAGTCCAAAGGGTGAAGGCTATAGGCTAGTCTATCTGGGAAAGGAATTTGAAACCGAAATATTGGTGTCTTAACACGATTATTGCGCTCCAATCATCTCTCAAACGGGTGCTGCACCACATTTTTTTCTGACTTCACAACAAGTTTTAGATTAAGACAACTTTGATACACTACTTTGTATAAAAAGTAAACCTCTAATCTTTTTAAATACCATGAAAAAAACAATTTTTGTCCTTGCACTACTGGCTTCAATAAGCTTTGTGGGCTGCTCCAGTGATGACGAAGGTACAGCCGAAGAAAACTCCGTAACCTGTAATATTTTAGGACTTGTTCCTGCCACTTTTGTAGATAATGGCGATGGTACAGCGACGGTTACCGTAGATGGAGAAACAGATACTTTTGACTTGGACGGTGTTGATTTCAACACCTTCACCGATCAAATTTGTAGTGGCGATTTAGAGCTGGATTTCGGTCTATAATTTTGTACTACTTAAAAAATTTGAAAACGTCTCTTTACAAAGGGACGTTTTTTTATTGCCAAATAGCTGACAATCAATTGAAGTAATTATTAAAATTGACATCCATCAACTCTTAGACTACATCTGTCAATTGGACCAAGCCTAATGCAGAACAAAATTCTTGATTTGAATAAAACTTAAATCATGAAAAAATTACTATTCCTATTTAGTTTGGCTATTTCTTTAGTGTTATTGTTTGCATCTTGCTCTAGTGATGATGATGCCAAGTCCAATTGCGAATCGTGTACTTCAAGTGATGGAACACTTTATGAGCTTTGTGAAAATGCAGATGGAACATACACTGCCAAACAAGACGGTGAGGTTACAGCAATCATTACTGAAGGAGAATTGGAAGGGTTTACCCCGAAGGAAGTAGTAGAACTGACATGTGAACTTGATGGAGGAGAAATAACATTTTAAGTTTTCAAGATTTAGTCATTCAATTTCAAGACAGCCATAAACGCCTGCTGCGGAATTTCAACATTGCCCACTTGACGCATTCGTTTTTTCCCTTTTTTCTGCTTTTCCAAAAGTTTCCTTTTTCGGGAAATGTCGCCCCCATAACACTTGGCAGTAACATCTTTTCTGAGGGCCTTGATTGTTTCACGAGAAATGATTTTAGAACCAATAGCTGCCTGAATGGGAATGTCAAATTGCTGTCTGGGGATAAGTTCCTTCAGCTTTTCGCACATTTTTTTACCAATGGTCTGGGCATTATCAAAGTGAACCAATGCGGATAAAGCGTCGACGGGTTGGGCGTTCAGCAAAATATCTACTCGGACCAGTTTGGAGGTACGCATACCTATTGGCGTATAATCGAAAGAAGCGTACCCTTTTGAAACGGTTTTCAATCGGTCGTAAAAGTCAAAGACGATTTCAGCAAGGGGCATATCAAAAGTAAGTTCAACCCGCTCGGTCGTCAAATACGTTTGATTGGTAATCTGACCACGCTTTTCAATACATAGCGACATAACATTGCCCACAAAATCAGATTTTGTAATTATGGTGGCTTTAATGTAAGGCTCTTCCACCCGATCTACAGTAGATGGGTCAGGAAGGTCTGAGGGATTATTTACAATTAGGGCGGTTTCTCGGTCCTTGGTAGTATAGGCATGATAGCTTACATTGGGTACCGTAGTGATAACCGTCATATTGAATTCACGCTCTAGACGCTCCTGTATAATTTCCATATGGAGCATCCCTAAAAACCCGCAACGAAATCCAAAACCTAGGGCTGCACTGCTTTCTGGAGTAAACACAAGAGAGGCATCATTCAATTGCAATTTTTCCATGGAGGAACGCAATTCTTCAAAATCCTCGGTATCGACAGGATAAATTCCCGCAAATACCATTGGTTTAACGTCTTCAAAGCCTTCAATGGCATTTTGCGTAGGCTTATTTGCGTCCGTAATGGTATCACCCACCTTAACTTCACGAGCATCTTTAATTCCTGTAATCAAATAGCCTACATCCCCTGTTGAAATTTTGTTTTTTGGGATTTGATTGAGCTTTAAGGTCCCTATTTCATCCGCAAAATAATCTTTACCAGTTGCTACGAACTTTATTTTTTGTCCCTTTTTGATTTCACCATTTACCACCCTGAAATACGTTTCAACACCTCTAAAAGGATTGTAAACGGAATCAAAAACTAAAGCTTGCAAAGACTCGTCAGGATTGCCTTCGGGAGCAGGAACACGCTCAATAATCGCTTTTAAAATATCTTCAATGCCAATACCGGTTTTGGCACTTGCAGGGATAACTTCCTCCGGATCACAACCCAAAAGGTCAACAATGTCGTCGGTCACCTCCTCTGGATTTGCACTTGGAAGGTCTACCTTGTTCAAAACAGGGATGATTTCCAAATCGTTTTCCAGTGCTAAATACAGATTGGAGATAGTTTGTGCTTGTATGCTTTGGGCGGCGTCAACCACCAGTAGTGCACCCTCACAGGCAGCAATGGAACGGGAAACTTCATAAGAAAAATCCACGTGCCCGGGTGTGTCAATTAGATTTAGAACATAGGTTTCACCTTCATACTCATATTCCATTTGAATGGCATGACTCTTTATAGTAATGCCACGTTCCCGCTCTAAGTCCATATTGTCCAAGAGCTGGTCTTGCTTCTCCCGCTCAGAGACCGAACCAGTAAAATCCAACAAACGGTCTGCCAAAGTACTTTTACCGTGGTCAATGTGGGCGATAATGCAAAAATTTCGAATCTTCTTCATATCAATAGGGGCACGTTCAAGAACGCTCTAAATCAACTGCAAATATAGGTCTTTTAACTCCTAAACGTTGCGTTTTTGTCAGTTTGGAATCAATGTTCCCAAGACCACTCTAAAATATTTTGCTAGATTTGAGGTTCAACCCCATTTGTGAATGAATCGCTCAACCTCATTTTTTTTTATAGCGTTATTGACTTCTTTTTTTTGTTGGGGCCAGACATACCAAATAACAGGAAAGGTGGTGGATGAGGATAACAATTCCATTGCTTTTGCCAATGTACTCTTGCTTAAGGCAGCAGATTCCACATTTATTTCAGGGACGTCCACAGACGACACCGGACAGTTTATTCTTAAAAAGATTGAGCCCGACTTATACCTTTTGCAAGCAAGTTATATAGGCATTGGTTCAATCCCAAGAGCGCTGGATATTAAAAATGACATTTCATTGGGTGCCCTAGTGATTCCTTCCAGCACCAATTTGGATGAGGTTGTGGTCACTGCCAAACGCCCAACAGTTCAGAGATTGGCAGATAGGCTAGTTTTCAATGTGGAAAACAGTATAGTTTCCCAAGGGTCCACATGGGATGTTTTGCGAAGCACCCCCGGGGTTATTATCAATCAGGAGGAGTTGCAAATTAGAGGACAACAGGCCACGGTGTATTTGAATGACCGTAAAGTTCAGCTTTCAAGTCAAGAAGTACGGGATTTGCTACAAGGATTTTCTGGAATAAACATTAATTCTGTTGAGGTAATCACCAACCCTCCTGCCAGATATGACGCTGAAGATGGCCCGATTCTGAATATAGTAACCAGCAAGGCCATCGTCCCTGGGTATAAGGGAAGCGTCAACGGAAGTATAACCCAAGCGGTATTTCCGAAGTACAGTTTTGGCACAAGTCATTATTATAAAACTGAAAAATTGAATGTCTTTGCCAATTACTCCATCAACCCAAAAAAGGAAATACGCAGAACAACCAAAGGCATTAATTTTATCAACGATGGGGGAAATGTCTTTTCGATATGGGATACGGAGTATGAGCAAATAGACACTTCCATACCTCAAAATGCCAGTGTCATATTAGATTATGACTTGGATGCTAGAAATAGCGTAAACCTGACTTCGAATGTGGCTTTCAATTTGAACCAGACACGAGAGAATCAACTTGACAATGACATTTTTAATGCCCAAAACCAGATAGACTCCACTTTTACCACTTTGAGCAATACTGATTTGGACAACACTAATGTAGCTGTTGACCTTACCTATGTTCACAATCTTAAAAAAGAAGGTGCCAAGCTCTCATTTAACGGTCATTATACGTATTATGATGGGAAATCTTTCCAGAATTTGAACTCAACATATTTTGATGGTAATGGAGATTTTTTGCGGGATTTTGGTTTTAACTCAGATGCTCAGCAAGACATTCAAATTATAACCGGGCAGGCAGATTACTCTTCTCCCTTGGGTCAAGGTTCCATAGAAGCGGGAATTAAGATTTCTACGATAAATTCGGATAGTCAGCTTATTTTTTCAGATTTTGTCGGTTCCAGCGATACAGTTGACGCTTCACAATCAGACATCTTCGTATATGATGAAAGTGTCTATGCTGCGTATTTCAGCTGGGTGAAAAACTGGGAAAAGTGGTCCATGAAACTTGGGATTCGAGGAGAATTGACGGACGCTGCTGGAACTTCTTTGACATTGAGCGAGACAAATACCCAAGATTTTTTTGAGCCCTTTCCTTCAGTCTATATCCTTTATTCTCCTTCAGAGAAACATAGTTTTTCTTTCGACTATGGCCGAAGTGTAGCCAGGCCCAAGTACAACGATTTGAATCCTTTTCGGTTCTTTTTCAATGAAAACGATTTTGAGGAAGGAAATCCGGGTCTGTTTCCAAGCTTTTCCAATAATTTCAACTTAAACTACACACTGAATGGGGAATTTTTCTTTGATGTGTACTATAGGGACAATGGCGAAAATATAGCGAAACTGGTGTTTCAGGACAATACTAATTTGACCCTTCGCGAACTCAAACAAAATGTGACGGCCAGCAAGTCGTATGGAATTGACTTTACGGTAAGCAAAGGGATATTGCCCTTTTGGTTCCTATATGCTTACACTTCGGTTTTTCATGAAGAAGAAACTTTTTTGGCGGTAGAAAGTGGAAATCAGGAATTTACTGCCGAAGTTGATGGAGTATATGGGTATTTGGCCAATTACCTAACGCTTTCGAAGGATGGAACATTCACCGGGGAGATAACTATGACGTACCTGTCCAGATTTTTGTTTGGCTCGTACATCTCCGATGATCAGCTGAACCTTACCCTTGGATTGCGCAAATCGCTTTTCAATAATAGGGCTTCCATTTCTGTGGCTGCGGAAGACCTATTAGAACAGTACATACCCACATATCGGTCGCAATACTTAAATCAGGATAATTTTTACAGGAGACGCCCGGAGGCCCAATTTATACGATTTGGCTTCACCTACAATTTTGGAAATTTCAGATTGGAGGACAACCAAAGGAGTATAGACAAGAACGAAAGAGACCGATTGGAAAACGAATAACTGGCTGATTTTCTTGTATTTTGTATTTTTGCTCTCCAAAAAATAAAAGAGTTGCCAAAGATTGCCGACATACAACTTCCTGACTTTCCATTGCTTCTGGCACCTATGGAAGATGTTAGTGACCCTCCTTTTCGCAAATTGTGCAAGGAGCAAGGCGCCGATGTCGTGTATACGGAATTTATTTCGTCAGAGGGCCTAATTCGAGATGCTGCCAAAAGCGTAATCAAACTGGATATCTATGAAAAGGAAAGACCGGTTGGCATTCAGATTTTTGGAGCAGAACTGGATTCCATGCTTCAGGCTGTGGATATCGTTGAAAAATCGAACCCAGATATTATAGATATCAACTTTGGATGCCCGGTAAAAAAGGTAGTATGCAAGAATGCTGGTGCTGGAATATTGCGCGACATACCTTTAATGGTCAAACTGACCAGTGAAATTGTAAAGCGCACAAAACTTCCTGTGACGGTAAAGACCCGTTTAGGTTGGGACCAGAGCTCGATTAAGATTGTTGAGGTTGCAGAGCGTTTGCAGGATGTAGGAATACAAGCTATTTCCATTCATGGACGAACGCGAGTTCAGATGTATAAAGGCGAAGCTGATTGGATTCCTATAGCAGAAGTAAAGAACAATCCAAGAATGCATATTCCAGTATTTGGTAATGGAGATGTGGATTCTCCTGAAGCGGCCGTAAGGATGCGGGACGATTTTGGTTTGGATGGAGCTATGATAGGTAGAGCGAGTATTGGCAACCCTTGGTTTTTTAAGGAGGTCAAGCACTATTTTGAAACCGGCACGCATTTGGAGGCCCCTACCATGGGTGAACGTGTTGACGCGGCTAGAAGGCATTTACAAATGGCCATCGACTGGAAAGGTGAAAAGCTAGCAGTTTTTGAAACTCGTCGTCATTATACCAATTACTTTAAAGGAATTCCGCACTTTAAGGAATATCGCATGAAGATGGTAACCAGCGATGAAGCCTCAGATGTTTTTGCAGCATTTGATGAGGTACAAGAGAAGTTTGGGGACTACCAGTTTGCTTAGGCTTCGATGAGTTTTTTTGAAATCCTGCTACTGGCTATTTTGGAAGATATCAACCCTAGGACGACTATGGTCACCAATACCAACACTAGATTGCTGAAATTGAATTCCACAGGATATGCAAGAGAAGGGGTGATTTTTAACCATCCTAGCGCTATTTGACTTCCAATAAGCAGAATGCCAATTAGGATTCCTATGCACCCTCCTAAAGAGGTAACCATGACACCTTGAATAAAATAAACCCGACGAAGCTCTTTTATTGTAGCCCCAAGGCTAAAAAGGGTTTTCGAGTTCTGTTGCTTGTCCAAAATCATCATAATGATGGCACCGACCACATTGAACAGGGCTATAATCAGTACTAGGGTGAAAATTAAATAAGTAGCAAGGTTTTCGGTGTTCAGCATACGGTATAATGTCCCATTAAGTTGTTGGCGATTTAGCAGAAGAACCTTGTCACCAAGAACGCTCCTAACGTCATTTGCAACTGCATCAATGCCTGAGCCAGAGGCGAGCTTAAAATTTACCCCTGAGACCTGCGTACTATCTTTTTCCAATAGTTCTTGAACTAAGTTGAGAGTTGTAAAAACATATTTTTTATCCAAATTCTCTTCTACAGCGTATACTCCACTTACTACTAAAGCGAGTTGATTGTAGGGTTTTGAATTTAGCGCCTGTTGGGATAGGGACCCCTTGCCTGGTTTGGGAACCAGAACGGACATAGGGCTTTGATAATTGTCAGGAGGCACTCCCAATAGATTGTATATTCCAATTCCAATTACGGCGTTCTGTTCAATAACACCCCAATTTCCGAAATATAACGTGCTGTCCACTCCCGTCACAGAGCGATAATTTCCATCTACTCCTTTTATGAAGGCGATGGTGCTCTTTCCCCTGAAGTTCAGATAAGCTCGTTCTTCCAGTTCTTTCGAATAACTGGCAAGACCATCGATTTGACTCAACTTTTCTTCTTCCAAAGGGGAAATAGAAAAATGTTTACCAGAAACCGGCAGTGCTTTTAGGTCGGGGTCAAAAGTATTGGTAAAGGATAAGCTAAACGTTTTTAAGCCCGCAAAAGCCGAAAGCACTATAAATAGCGCCGCAGAACCGATGACAATGACCAAAAAGGTGATAAAATTTATTATGTTAACCGCATTCTGGCTGCTTTTTGACCGTAAGTAGCGTTTGGCAATGTAAAAGGGAAAGTTCAAAATCAGGATTTCTTGCGTTTGTCCAATAAATTCCTATTATCGATGGGATTTTCTTCTCCCTTTAAGGACTGTTCAATTTTATCGATATAGTCCAAGGAGTCATCCAGGAAAAAATTAAGCTCTGGAACACGCCTTAACTGATTTTTGGTTCGTTGTGCCAGTTCATGACGAATCAAACTCGTGTTTGACTGAATGCCATTCAACAACTCATGCGCTTTCTGGTTAGGAAAAATGCTGACATATACCTTAGCTATGGAAAGGTCCACAGTAACATTTACTTTGGTAACGGAAATGAGGGTACCTTGCATACCCCCATCAGTAGCGGCTCTTTGTAGAATATCTACCATATCCTTTTGTAAAATTCCCGCAATTTTGCGCTGTCGTTGTGATTCCATTGAGGCAAAAATACGCCAATTAATGACTAACCTCATGCTTGGGTAAGGGAACAGTGCGTAATTTTACCAAATTGTACAGTAAACCGAGCACAATATGAACAAAATTGAGCACATTGGAATAGCCGTAAAAGATTTGGAAGCCTCCAACGATTTATTCAAAAATTTGTTTGGAGTAGAACATTATAAGATTGAAGAAGTGGCCTCAGAGGGGGTCCGAACTTCTTTTTTTAAATCAGGACCTAACAAGATAGAGCTATTGGAGGCCACAAACCCAAATAGTGCGATTGCCAAATTTTTGGAAAAAAAGGGTGAAGGGATACATCATGTGGCTTTTGCTACAGAGGATTTAGAGAAAGAAATGAAGCGTTTGGAGGGAGAAGGGTTTGTTATTCTTCCCGGATTTCCAAAAGAAGGAGCAGATAACAAGAGGGTGGCCTTTTTACACCCCAAAGGCACTAATGGGGTGTTGGTGGAGCTTTGTCAAGATATTACGGATTCATAGACCGTTAAAACCTTGCGGTGTAGCAAAATAAATGCTAATATTGCATCCCCTTAAAGGGAGGTCCTATAGCTCAGTTGGTTAGAGCACCTGACTCATAATCAGGGGGTCCCTGGTTCGAGCCCAGGTGGGACCACTAAAAAAACAACCCTCTTCCTGCTTTTAGCATGGGCTATTTTCCAAGTCGCCAAAGGATTTTTCATATGCTTTCCTAGGCGCATCTTACTTAAGCATTC
Source organism: Flagellimonas sp. (assembly GCF_965601775.1). GTDB lineage: Bacteria > Bacteroidota > Bacteroidia > Flavobacteriales > Flavobacteriaceae > Flagellimonas. Next base: position 3,816,638 of record NZ_OZ271837.1, on the reverse strand, counting down.
TCTTTACTGGGTATAAGACAGGATGAATCAACTTCTGTAGAAGATAAGTGCCTGAAAAAACAGTAGAACAAGCTGTCCAGGGCTTATGGCACTATTCTGGAAACTTCTTTAATATTTCTCGTAACATTCGTTCCATAAATACTGGGTCCGATATATGGGACTTAAAGTCGTCGGCGACACCGAACCAAAGTAGTTCTTTGGTTTTTCGATTGTAAACCTCAACAACTAGGTTTCCTTTTTTATACGGTTCATTATTTGCTGCGCTTTCATCACTTGAAATATACTTCTTACCACCCGAACTACCTGTTGACGCAAAGTTTGGACTGCTCCCTGAAGACCCCCCCGATGAAGCCTTTTCATATTTGCTCTTGGTATTTTCATTGCTGTTCAGTTCCCTTCTTGTCCGTAACAAGAGCAGGAGGTCCGGATTTTCGTTGTTCTCCAAGTACCCTTTCCCTTTCATTTCATTAGTTAAGGACGAAATCAAAGAGGATTCTACGGAATCATCAATATCGCTATTGAACTCCTTTATGTCAAAGGTTGTATTTGGCAAATAGGCGAAGGTTTTAAATTCTTTAAAATTGTCCTCTGTTGTTTTTTTTGTTTTGATATTGGACGCACAACTCCCTAGAAATAGTAATACTAGAATAAGTTGGAGTTTTGTTGTTGTTTTCATCGTTCACGTTTTAAAAATTGATATAATGGAATGTTCTATTTTCTAACCCAAAAGGGAATATTAGCATGTGCCACATGTGAATGGCCATCTTCGACATAAACGAACAGACGATAAGCGCCAGGTGATGATGGTGCTTTAAAGGTGGTACTTCCATCTTTTGTCTCTAAGAAAAGGCCTTTCAAGGATTCCGGAACATACTCCGCGTCCCCTCCTGTTTTGGTTGACTGACTTTCCCGCATAATTTCCCAACGATAGAATAATTGATCTTTGTCATAATCACTGACGTTAACTTCCGCTAAATAAGAGTCGCCCCCGTTTAGTTGAACATTGTCGTCAGCTCGTTTTTCTGCCAAGGTGAAGTCATGTAGTCGGGGAGATCGATTTTTTGGCCATATGCCGTTCCATGCATAATGCATCGCGTCTACAGCTTCGGTTTCCTTACCATCTGGCATGAACATACCAAACCAAGTGGGTGTACGTTCTTGTTTTTGACCCCATAGAAAGACAAAAGAGCCTATTATCTGTTGTGATTGACCAAGGACGGACTTTTGGTATCGCTTCAAATAAAGGTCAGCCTTTTTGGAACTATGATTCTCTAAAGGTGCTCCCCATGCTGTTTTTTCCACTTCCCAATATCCGGTTGCACCCCATTCTGTTATTAACAGGGGGCCTTGGTATTCTGATTCAAGGATTAGCCTGGGTAGAATATCCATAGCACCATATAATTGCACGCTTAGAAAATCGATATCTGGAGCTCTTTGGGCGATGAGTGCAATATCTTCTTTGTTAATACCAGCCAATGGTGAAGTAGTCAAATGATTGGGGTCTACTTCATGAATCATTTGGGCAATTTCGTTTACGGCATTCCAGACGTTTGGGCTTTTGGATTGTAGATTCATTTCATTGCCTACACCCCAAACCATAAGTGCGGGATGGTCCTTTAAGGCCAGAACTCTTTCACGGATTCGCTCTAGCTGGGCTTTTATGGCTTTCTTGTCGTTGTAATCAAACCCGTGGCGTTCATGACCGACCCAGACACCCATCATAACTTTTAATCCTAGTTTATGGGCCTTATCCAACACCTCTTTTCCGTTATCCGTACTCCAGGTTCTTACGGAATTGGCGCCATGTTGGGCAAGTGCATCCATATCTCCGTTGTCCAATCCTGCACCTTTTATATAGAAAGGCTCGCCATTCAAAAAGAGTCGATAGCCTTCATCGGTAAGACGAATTTCAGATTTGGTTATTTGCGCATTCAAATCATTACTATTAAAAAAGACGATAGCCAACCAGACTAGCAGGAGGGGTAAATTCTTAATTGGTATTTTAATAAGGAAAAAGCTCATGGGGCAACCTTATACTGAATTCATGTTGTACTATTTTATGACTTGACTTATCTGAACAATGGGCTGGATATTGGTGTAATTAGGGATATCACCACGGATTTTTTCAGCATTGGGCCCAAAGGATTCTTTATAATCCGAAAGCTTTTCAAAATAAAATCCTCCAACAGCGATATAAGTCATTGGGTCGTTAGGGGTTCTTCCAGAAAGCCCGCTGTCAATGAAATAATGTTTCAGTTTGTCACCAAATAAGGAGGCTACCATGGGCATGTGTTTTTGCGAATAATAGTCCATGTCAAAATGCTTGCCGTCTTCATACGGATACAGAATAGATACTTTATACCACCCAGGCATTACCTCAGTAGGGCTTATGGGCTCAATATTTTGAGCATTACCCAATCCTATGGAGAATAGGAAAAGCAGCACGACTAGATTTGTTTTCATCATAGTTGATTTGGTTCAAAAACTAATGGGAACAGGACAAAACACCAACATACCTAAACAGATATTTGGAATCTATCATAAAGCAATGAGATAACTAGGGGATAAAAAAGGATGAAGTTGTCTCAAAACCGGTTTGAGACCAGTTCAAAAAGTGGAAAACCCTAAAATGAAATTGAGAAAGAGTATTAGCTCATGCTTTAATTGGGTCAAAACATCAATCTTAAGAAGGGATTTTTCGGAGTAAGTATTCCTGATATTTTGCTGGGGTTACTCCCTCCATTTTCTTAAATACCCTGTAAAAAGTGGCCTTTGATCTAAACCCAGCCAACTGCGCCATACCTTCAAGACTATAGGTTTTCTCCTGATCTTCCTTGATTAAGCTCTTGAACTCCTCAATTTTCTTTTGATGGATGTAATCATTAAACGAAATGGATAGTTCTTCATTGAAGTACTCGGCCAACTCTTTTGTTCCTACCCCAAGTTGGGTTGAAAGTTGCTTCAAGCTAAAGTCGGGATTTCTGTACTTTTTTTCCACATCAATGATTTGTTTGATCCCCTTCGAAATCTCACGTCCATTATCCCTAACAGAGTAGCTTTTTGTAATTCCCTTTCGTAAGATTAATGATTGCAAAGAATGTGTTTCGGATAATAGGTAGGTAATAAAAATGATACTAGTTAACGGATGTACGTAAACAATAATAGTAAAAAGGTTGGGCACAATCCGCTCATTAACAAAGGGAAATTCATTGTATAAATAGAGATAACTGAAATATGAAAGAGCCATAAGGGAGTAAAGACAAATGGCATGTATGTTCGTAATAACATAAAACCACCGGAACTTTTTAAGCGCTTTTTGCTTTAAGGAATCATTTAACTCCACATTAAAATACTTGGAACCTTTATAGAAATACACTGAGGTATACAAGACGGTAAGGAACAAATGGAACATTAATATCTCCATATTGTAGGTGTCAAAAAAATCAGTGAAATAGATCTTAAGTATTAAGAAGGAGAGGATGTAAAGAACTGGGAAAATAAAGTGGGCCCTAGATAACACCGTGTTGTCCTTGAGTGATTTAACATAAAAAAACAGCAAGGGCGCATGAAATATGATTAACTGTGCGCCAAAAAAGAAAGCGATTATCGGAGCTCTTTCAAGATAGGAATACAAAGCACTGGCTAAAGATGAAATACAAATAAGAATAGTATAATATCCCAAAATGCGGTTTCGAACCTGCTTACTAGCCAATAAAAAAATCGCTATTAAGAAAAGCTGAAAGCCAATGCAGAGTTGTATCCCTTTAAATACTTCAGGCCAGTTCATACTCCAATCCAGTTAAATCAAGTATAAGATAATAAACTAAAGTATTATTTGGCGCCCCTTTAATTAAACCCATCTTATAGTTTTTAGAGATTTCTATTTTAAGTATCTTATACTATTCATTATTTGATACATAAATTCAGATGTAGAATGAAATCGTTTTTTTTAACCGTAATCTTGATTTGTATCTCCATAACAACTTCGGCAAATGGAACAGAAGTACAAATACAAAAAAGCGAGGATGGCTTTAAACTTCTGGTAGACGGGAAAGACTTCATTATAAAGGGCATGAACTGGGAATATTACCCTATTGGGACAAATTACACCTACAGCCTATGGGAACAACCCGAATCCTTTATTAAAGCAGTACTGGAAAAAGAAATGACCTTGCTTAAAAACATGGGTGTAAATGCATTGCGGATTTATTTGGATATGCCAAAGAAGTGGATTACCTACATCTATGAGAATTATGGCATCTACACCATGTTGAATCACACTTTTGGAAGATACGGACTTACCATTGATAATGAATGGATGGCCAATACCGAGTACGACCACCCCAAAGTAAAAGAATTACTGATTAGGGAGACCACGCAGTTGGCCAGAGAATATAAAAACACTCCTGGTCTATTATTTTTCCTGTTGGGGAATGAAAACAACTACCATATTTTTTGGAAGGATACTGAAAAGGATAAAGCAGTTAGGAAAAAAGAAAATACTTCCTTGGAAAACAGAGGAATGTATAAGATTTTCTTATTGAGCAAAGAGAAAAATAAGGACCTTTCGACTAAGGAAGGGAGAAAAGATTCCTCAGATTTTGATTTGGAGGTACTAAAAAGGGCAGAAGCAATGTATTCGCTTTTCAATGAAGCTGCCATTGCCATGAAGGCTATAGACTCATCCCGTCCAATAGTTCTTTGTAATGGCGACATTGCCTTCATCGAAACTATAAAGGAAAGATGCCCCGATGTCGATATTTTTGGAACCAATATGTATCGCGGAACATCCTTTGGCGACACCTTCCAAAGGGTTGCAGAAGAACTTGACAAGCCATTATTATTCACAGAATTTGGTGCCGATGCGTACAACGTGATTGAGCAGCGGGAGGACTCTGAATCCCAAGCATACTATTTACTTAGCATTTGGAAAGAGATTTATGCCAATGCCGCAGGTATAGGAGGGGCCAAAAACACCATAGGGGGTTTCACCTTTCAATTTAGTGACGGTTGGTGGAAAGTAAGTCAAACAGAGAACTTGGATGTTCATGATACCGATGCAACATGGAACAATCCGGGATATCATAGAGATGACGATAACGGCGCAAACAATATGAACGAAGAGTGGTTTGGTATCTGTGCTAAAATACGTGCCGATAATGATGGAAACTATCAATTGAGGCCCAGAGCGGCCTATTTTCTTTTAAAAGAGTTACATGGGTTCTCTCCCTATGATTCTGGGGCATCCTTGGTTCAATTGGAGAATTTTTTTAAGAACATTACTCTGGACAAGGCCATTGAGCAATCCAAAGCCTATTCCAATTCGAGAATAAAAACCAAATAAGTTAAACGTCGTACAATCTTAGACTCGGAAAGACCGAGGACAAATTCAGTATTTTTCTTAAGGAATTGAACCTACTCAGTCAAGGACGCCGTATTTTAACTCATTCGTTTCTATTTGTTTTTCATAGGTTTCGTTTTTTCGTAATCTCATTTCAGTTCCGCCGTTGACACTTCATTTACGGCGCACTCTCTTGAAACCGCCCCTTATTAGGAGCGGCTTTTCGATTTATCCTCCTTTCGTTTTTTGTTATTGCTTTTTGAAAGCTTTTTTTTAATTCGAACAATTTCCTTCTCGGCGTAATCTTGGTAGTCAGAATTATAAGAGTACGCTCTTACCTCTTCCATTGCCCTGATTGCCATTTTAAATTGGCGCCATACCTCAAACAACCAACTTTGTAAGTTATAAAGGACGGCTTTGTCCATACCTTTTATGGTAAGGGCAAACTCCAAAACCTTTTGTGCCTCGGTCAAGTCTTCATTCATAATTAGGATAGCAATGTAATCTGGATAGATATATGGTAATTCCAGACCACACTCCAATGCTCGTTCAAAGCATTCCTTCGCAGCCTCATACTCCCCTAACTGTTCGGCATAGACTTTACCCATCAGACAAAGTGCCTTAACATTTTTAGCGTCGTATGAAAGCGCATAGTTTAAAGCCTCCATAGCTTCTTCAAGCTCATAGGGATATGCTTCCAACGCTTTAAACAGGTACATATTAAAATTTGTTCTTTCCATGACATTTAAATTTTACATGCTGGATACCCTTGTACACCCAGACAATGTGTTTAAGTTTCGAAATGTCTATACCCGATGGATATAAAAAATCCGAAACACTCTTTTTGAATGCCTCGGATCTTTTAGGAGTCTATGACTCGCTAAGGAAAGAACCGAAGCATAGGTATTGATTGTTCCTCAATCAATCGGCTTTTAAAACAACTTTGATATAAAAGCATAGCTTCGTTTTTATTAATACTTATTCTAGTTTATTGTCCTCAATTCGACAGGGCAAAGATGGAATCTATTTTTGAACTACACAAGAAAAAAATTATTTAAATTGATGAAAATCAAATAGTTAACTTCAAATTTAAACAATAGAATCCTTGTCCGCTTTCCAGCGGATTTTAAACATTTTACAATCGCCTGTCCCTCAATTGTTTTCTGTTTCAATTACTCTGTTATATGTAGTTTTACTTTTCACTCATTATTTAAAATTTTCCATAAAAAAAGCGCCCAGTTTGTGCTGGACGCTTCTATGTAGTATCAAGATTTGTTTTAAATCAATGCATAAATCTATTTAAACTAGACACATCACGTCCTTTCCGCGAGGATAATTCCATTATCCAGTGACAATCACACTGACTAAACAGTGTTCCAGGTTTGATATGTACTCTAGTATTTTTCATTTCAGGTGCAAATATGCATCGAACGGTTGGACCTCGCAAAAGTTATTGACGTTTGTTTATCTTTCAAATCGCACGCTGCTCCAATCCCCAGTTAAGATTTTGGAAACTATGGTCGCTGTCTTTTAATCTATTTTGTACTTTTTCGAATTAGAATACTATTCATGAAAACTGGCACTTCCGTTTTTATATTTCTTTTCGTCTTGGTTTTGAACATTTCCTGCTCTGATTCCCATCAATTGTTTCAAAAAAATGCCAAAGATTGGAAGTCCTATGGTGATGCCGAATGGAGTTTTTCCAACAACACATTAATGGCGAGGGTTTCAGATGGGGATGGGTTTATAATGACGGACCAGTCTTACAGGAACTTTGTCCTGGAACTGGAATTTAAACCTGACAGTACTATAAATTCTGGGATTTTTGTTCGTTGTACCAAGAAAGAACTCAGTGCTACTGAATGTCATGAACTGAACATTTGGGACCTACACCCAAATCAAGAGTATAGAACAGGCGCAATCGTTACCAAGAGTGTACCTCTACAACGTGTGGAAACTTTGAACAAATGGAATGCGTACAAGATTAAAATGGAAGAAAATCGAATTCAAGTATGGGTCAATGATACCTTAACTGCGGATGCCGAGTACCAATACCCAGAAAAGGGCTTTATTGGTTTGCAAGCTATGGGGACGGGTGAAATCCGATTTAGAAACATAAGAATAAGACCTGCTCGCTAAAATTAACTACTTTGACCTTTTAATAACATACTATGGAAAAATTTGGTAAATGGAGCGCAATACTTAGTGCTATTCTTGCATTTGGGGTCTTGCTTTTTTGGATTTTAGACAAGATAGACTACCTCGCTCCAACCTTGATTTTTTTCTTTGTTGCATTGGCGCTAACATTTAATGCCTACGATCGTCTTAAGGGATTCTCGTTTACCATTTTGATTTTTGCCGCCGTTGCAGCCTCCCTTTTTTACCCTCATTTTTTTCTTGAAATAGGGTCGTTTAAACTGAATCGGCTGATAGTTCCCCTGTTAATAATCATCATGTTTGGAATGGGGACAAGCATCGGCATAAAGGATTTTGTTGGTGTGGTGAAAATGCCAAAAGGGGTTTTGGTCGGTCTCATTGCCCAATTTACCATAATGCCCTTTATCGGTTTTGGGCTGGCAAAATTATCCGGCTTACCCCCTGAAGTGGCGGCAGGTATCATTCTGGTCGGATGTTCACCCGGTGGATTAGCTTCAAACGTAATGGCGTATATCTCTGGCGCCAATTTGGCGTTATCCCTTACCCTAACAGCCGTATCTACGGCACTTTCACCCCTATTGACCCCATTTTTTATGCAACTTTTGGCCAATGAACTGGTACCTATTGATTTTTTGAGCATGTTCTGGAGTATTATGAAAATTGTAATTCTACCCATACTCGCCGGACTTCTTTTTAACCACTTTGCCCATGGTAAGGTTAAATGGTTGGATAAGGCGATGCCAAAAATATCAATGGCTGCTATTGCCATCATAATTACCATTATTACTGCCTCCGGAAGGGATTCGCTACTGTCCATCGGCTTAATACTAATAGTTGTTGTCATCGTCCATAACTTTTCGGGTTATATTTTAGGCTATTATGGAGGTAAATTGGTAGGTCTTGATGAAAAGTCATCTCGTACAGTTGCTTTTGAAGTGGGCATGCAGAATGCAGGTCTCGCCTCTGGCATAGCGCTAGAAATGGGGAGACTGGCCACTATGGGATTGGCTCCAGCAGTCTTCGGCCCATTTATGAATATTTCTGGCTCTTCTTTGGCAACCATTTGGCAACGGAAGAAAACGACAATTCAATAATCAAGAGTATTATATCCGTACCTGATTTTTTCACTTCAAAGCGAGGAGCTTCATCACGGAAAATCCGTAATATTTTTCTTATATTAGCTTCAGAAAACTTCAACTACTACATTTTGGGAATCCATTAGACTTTTTCAATTGTCTTTATTGGCCTATCATTCCTTGGCATTACATCTACTTTCTTAGTAAGTAAAAACAAAAACATAGCGTATGACCAAAGGTTTGAGAGGAGTTCGTAGATTCCCGAAAAAAAGCAAAACACAGTTAAGTTCAGAAGAGTTCCTGGTTTATGGGAATTTAGGTGTAAAAATTACCAAGGAGGTCGATTACTTTGTAAAAGAGCATCTTGGATATTCCATTCTTACCAGAATTTTATTGAAGTGCATTGAGCTCAACAAGGAGTTTTTTCGAATAGAAGTTTTATTGAAAAAGGTAAACAACAAAATATGCGTCCTGTTTTTTGTAGAAAATGATAAACAAATAGGGGCCGCGAGTTTTTATAAACCCAGTTTCTTGTTAAGCAATATGAAGCTGTTGTTTGCTAATGGCAAAATGCACATGCTAGATGAGATTCCCAATACCGAATAGAGATAATCTTTTCTAACAAAATCAAAACTGCTCAAATATTTACCATTTTTTATGAGATTCCAAATGCTGATGGAGCCTAAGGCGGATTCTTAGGGTGATAAAACAACTCCTTTCTTCGAATACAACTGAAATCTCGTTGTATCTATATTGCATCAATAGGGAATTAAAAATCTGATTTCTTTGAGATGGGCTAACAGATGATTGTTGAAACGGGAAAAGAAGAGCGTTTCAACAAACAATATTAAGAAAATTCTTACGTTTTTATTTGAGCGTTTCAACCATATTTAATGAGTTTTAGGATTGATTCAAGTATTGCATTGTCGGAGCTTCCCTTTCCCGTAGCTCTGGTTGATGCTGGTTTTGAAATAAAGGAACATTCGGATGTATTCTATAGCTATTTTGGATTTCAAGATGCGGATAAACTTCCAAAAAATCTGAAGGATTTGCTTGGGAGAATTCCCGATTCCCTGAAGGATTTAAAAAAAAGGAAATCCCAACTCAAAGAGCCCATTCGCGAGTTTATCTGTTATGTCTCTAAGAAAGATGAGCTAAGATGGCATAAGATAGTGCTGTACCCTGATGCATCCCGCACTGGATATTTTCTTTATGTTGAAGACGTTACCCAAAAGAAAATTGCCTTTGATCTTTCTGTTCAGGCGGAACACACTGCTAAAATTGGTAGTTGGGAGGTTGATTTAGTCAACAATAAGATCTATTGGTCCGATATGACCAAAGAAATACATGAAGTTACCAGTGATTATGTTCCAAACCTTGAAGGTGGAATTAACTTTTATAAAAAAGGAGAACATCGGGACCGTATCATGGAATTGGTTTCAAACACGATTGAAAATGGAGGATCATTTGACGAGGAGTTCATTATCGTGACGGCCAAAGGAAACGAAAAATGGGTACGATCTATTTGTAGTTCGGAGATGGTTAACGGAAAGGCCACACGTCTATTTGGTGTTTTTCAGGATATAGATGAACCCAAAAGGGACAGTATAAAATATCAGGTGCTTACGGATAGAATGCGGGTCGCAGTGGAAAGCTCCAATATTGGTATTTGGGATTATGATATCGTAAATAATGTTTTGGCCTGGAACGACAATATGTACAATCTGTACCATGTGAGGAAAGAGGATTTCTCCGGGGAGGTGGAAGCTTGGGAAAGCACCATTCATCCGGATGATCGAGAAAGAAGCCTAAAGGCTGTTGAAGAGGCGATTGAAGGTACAAAGGAATTTAACACGGAGTTTCGAATCAAAACCTCGGACGGGTCCATACGATATATTCAAGGGCAAGGAAAGGTGTTTAGGGATGAGAAGGGGAAGGCCATAAGAATGATTGGGGCCAATACCGATGTTTCGCGAATTAAGAAAGCCGACAATCGGCTTAGGCAATTGCTTAACACCACCGAAAAACAGAATCAAAGCCTATTGAACTTTGCCCATATTGTTTCCCATAACCTTCGATCTAATTCCAGCAACCTATCCATGCTTACAGGGATGCTACTGGAGAATACCAATCCTGAAAAACAACAGCGATTTTGGAAATGATTCGAATTTCCGCAGATCGCTTGGACGAGATCGTGGTTCAATTGAACGAAGTGATTAAGATCCAATCGGATCCCAATGTCAATCTGCAATGGGTAAATGTAAAAACAACATTGATAGAAGTTTTGGAGAGCATAAATGCCCATGTGGAAGAAATAAACCCCAAGATAAACATCCAAATTAAGGATGGTTTAAGGGTTTACGGGGTAAAGCCTTATATATCCAGTATTTTCCTGAATTTACTTACCAACAGTCTAAAATATAGGAAGCCAAACATAAAAATGAAGATTACTGTGGAAGCCTACGAGGAAGATCAGTATACTACAGTTGCATTTAAAGATAATGGTAGGGGAATAGATATGGAACGACATGGCGATAAACTGTTCGGTATGTATAAAACTTTTCACGGGAATAAAGACGCCAAGGGAATAGGGCTTTTTATTTCTAAAAATCAAATGGATGCCATGAATGCAAAAATTGAAGTAAGAAGTGAAGTGGACCAAGGAGCCACTTTCCTGCTGAGATTTCCAAACCAAAAGCAAGGGAAAGCATGAAAGCAAAAAAGGTTTTTTTAGTTGATGATGATTTCGTTTTTAGAGAGGCTGCTGAGGTGCTTATTACTACCTCGGGTCTTACGGATAAGGTATTTCATTTTGAAAATGGATTGGAAGTGTATAATAGGTTAGTAGAGCTCTCCGAAACTCCGGAACATCTCCCCGAAATTATGCTGTTGGACATTAATATGCCCGTAATGAATGGATGGGAATTATTGGAAGAGCTAAAAATGGAAAAAAACGTATTGCGGGATTCCATTCAGATTCATATCCTAACCTCTTCCATAGCACCTGAAGACCTTAACCTGTCCAAAGAATATGAGTTTATTGATGGGTACATTACAAAGCCCCTTACTCGAGCCGACCTAAAAAAACTAGCACAAAGTGTAGTTGTCAACGAGTAGGTTTTAAAAGGAAATCTTTGGGGCTAAAGCCCATAGCTAACAAGCAGTTCTTTCCACGCATCCTGCTGAATATTAAAAATAACATCTTGGTTTATTTCATCAAACAGATCATGATTCTTTGGCATCATAAAACTTCGATACCCTTCTTCAAAACTTAAGGGAAGCAATTGCACATTTTCATTAAGTTGGAGGTTTTGAATTAAATGGTCCATAGCCGTACGATCGTAGACCAAGGCATTTACATCCTTTTTGGAGAGTGCCAAAAGAGCTTCATGGGGGCTTCTAAAGAACCTTGTATTTTGAAAACCATTTTGCTCCAGAAAATCTGCCCCTGAACTCGCCCCAACAACTCCCACCGATGCTGTTGTCTTCAGCTGCTCCAAACTGGTAATTTCCCCCTCAAGGCTGTTCACCGTCAAGGTGGATGCAATAGTAGCTGTAAAGCTCGAAATAATAATCACCGCGGTGAACATCCAAACAATAGCAATGGTTTTCCCCAAGTTGGTTTTAGGCGCCTTATCTCCGTACCCAACTGTGGTCATGGTTACAGCAGCCCACCAAAGACCATCAAAAAGCCCAAGGATGCCTGGCCTAAATTGATATTTATTCGACCGTCTTTCTACAAACCATAATATCGTCCCAAAGGACAGCAAAATCAGAAGGAGTAAAAGAATAATATTTAAAAAGTCTCGGGAAAAGAAGTTATTGATAAATATTTGAAATTGACTTTGGCTTGAAGAGGATATGGCCACACCTAGACTTGAAATATGAAAAGGCTGACTTACCTCAAATTTTTGCATGCGAGCCGCATTGTTTTCCATAGCATTTATCGCCAAATCGATATCTCCATAATCCAAAGCACGGATAATACCAATAGGGTCACTAAAGGAAATGTATTTGTAGGGAATCTTCTTTTTTTGCGCTATACTTTCCCAAAGATCTATGGACAACCCGGAAACCCCAGCCTTGTTATCGTCTTCTTTGACAAAAGGCACCTGTTCAAAAATTCCGATACGCAAAGTGTCCGTTTTGGATTGACCATGAACAGCTCCCATTTGAACAAGGGTAAGGCAAAAACATAGGATAATTTTGAATTGTTTACGCTTCATTGTTCTTTGGTTTAGGCTCCATTACAGTTAAAAAACTGACAAGAATTTGGACAAGGGAGAGGTCCCTTTGTGAAAATCGCTTTTCTTCTATCCCGTAAAGACAGAATACTGCCGGATGGTCATCAAGATGAAAGGGCACCAATAAATGGGAAGAAAACGGGCTTTTTGGCATATTGGCGATGTAATTCATAACCTGTTTCTCAAAGTCATCTATAATCAAGGGTTTGTTGGTGGTAAGCACATAACTACTTAGATTTTCTTTTTCGTTAAACTCTGCTTTTCTTCGTATATGCTCAGATTTATTTCGATGGAACCCTTGATATTTAATCTCTCGATTAGTTACTCTTGCAATCTCAAAGGCATCGATTCCCGTTGGTAGCTCCACCAATTTTTTTAGACTGATTAATGTATCGGGCCAGGTATTGGATTTTGTTAGCGAACTTAGCAAGCGGTTCAACAGATAGATATTAGTGCCCGTACTTTTTAAGGCTTCTTTTTGATGCTTTAAAGCATCGTCTTTTTTTGCAAGTTGCTCTTCTTTTAAAGCCAAAGCGGTTTGTTCCTTGAGCAAAAGACCCCTAAGGTTTCGGGTTTTAAAGCGTTCCCATTGCAACACAGTAGCCCACAAAAGCAAAAGGGTTAGAGCCGAAAGAATGAGTATACCCCACCAAGTGGAGAACCATATTGGGTTTATCGCTAAGGTGATTTGTTTTGCCTTGCTCCAGGCATGACCTCCCAACTGTTGCCCTCTAATGTAAAGGCGATATTTACCTTTTTTTTGCCCTGATACTTTAATGTGGTTACCAGTAACAGGACTGGACCAAGGAACATAAGCGAAACTTTCATCTGAAAGTTCATCCTCAATAAGTTTATATTGGTAGACCACTTCATTTCCTGGAAAAGCAATGGTGTTAAGGTGTATTGTGATAGAAGACTTTTCATTTACCAGTATTTGGGGTGCAGTTTCAATTTTCCGATTATTTACCTCTATGGCACTGATAAGAGGGGTGTTGGTTTGTAAAGGCCTTGCATTGGCCCTTGAAGAATGCACAATTCCTTCAGCCGTTCCAAACCACAGCAAGTTTTCGGCATCTACCCTTAAGTTTCTGTAGGTGGAAACTTTGGAAGGGGTTCCACTCTTTTCATCAAACTGGATGTAGCCTCCGTCTGTTTCATAAAAAAGAAGACCATTAGTGTCTGTAGCTAACCAAAGACTTCCCTCCTTGGTGGCCACAACAGATCGTATTTCGTTTCTTGTATAGGACCCTAGGTCAACACGACTTATTGATTCTGTATCGAATTTGAGCAAACCGTCTGTGGTAGCCAACCAAACGATGCCTTGGGAATCGATGGCCAAGTCATGAACTTCAAAATTATTTCCCACTTCAAAATCTAAGGGAAGACTTGTATCATTGAAAACATCATTTGTCCTGTCATATTTAAAAAGATAGGAGGTTCGGCCAATCCCAGCTGCATAAATTTCGGAACGCCCCCCCTCGCGAATTACAAGAATTCGGGAATTCAGTCCTTTCTCTTCCCCGTACATCTCAACCTGTCCATCCAAGGAGACTTTGGCCACTCCCAAAATGGGTTTATCTAAGGGAGCCTGGCAGAACCAGTTGTCTCCCATATGATCGGTTGACATAAAGAACACGCCACCACCTCTTGCCGTCAAATCGATTGTTTTGGTCTCATCATCATTTCTGTGATGGTGAATGATGCCGTCTACGGTGCCATACCAGAGATTGTTTTTGAAAGTGCTTATGGCTGATACCCTTGATGGACTGGTTCTTTTTTCGAAATCAAATGTGCTTCCCTTTTTTTCGAGTACGAACAAATTTCCCATAGCAATCATAATTCTTGAATCGCATTGGGTATCAATACTCAATACGTTGTCATGAGGTAATCCCGAAACACTTTGGAAGAAGGGGGATTGCAGGATTCCAAAACCCTGTTCGGTACTCACCCAAATATCTCCACCCTTACGCAGTTGGCTTTGTGAAAAAAAGAGGTGGTTAATCGAGGCGAAGGGTAATTCTTCTACTCGATGTGGATCATTCGAACCAAAAACCTTTTTAACAATGGCAGTTTCCTGATCTAAAGAATAAAGACCATCATCACTACCTAAAAAATAGTTGTTATCTAAATCCTTTGACACCCAATTGAATTTGACATTCTTGGAATCAATTGTTTTTGAGGCAAGCATTTGCTTCTTTTTGTTCAAGGTGAACCAATGTACTTGGTCGCCCACCACCACAAAATCTGATTTATCTACAGAGAAGTGATTTATATCTGTTAAGTTTTCAAAACGTTTGAACTCTCTTTGGTTGTCATCCAAGTAAAACAGACCCTGATTGGGAACCAACGCCCATATGGTGTTGAATTGATCTTCTTGAAAGGAAATGTTTTCCGTTCTGGGTTGATTTGATATTACAAACCTTTTATGCATTCTTCCGGACGAGTCCAAGCAGAAGACCGAACCATCTAGCTGCCCGACCCAAATTCGATTTTGGGAATCTTTGAAGAGCGTCTCCGGATATCTCATAAGATTCTGTCCTTCACTGGCTTCTACCCAGCTCGAAATTTTGGGAGAGGAATCAGAATAGGTCAATTTGAAAATTCCGATGTCATTAGAAAAGAGAAGAGTATCCTTATTTATAGGTAATATGGATTTAATGTTCTTGCTTTTCAGTGTAAGGTTAAAGTCTTCAAATTGTGAGCCATCAAAACGAAAAAGACCTTTATCAGAGGCTATCCATACATAACCCTTGGCATCTTGGTTGATTTGAGAAACTTTTTTAAAAGGGAGTTCACCATTTTTATAATAGGTATATCGGAAGTTTTGGGCGGTACAAAGTGTAATGCCCAAAAAGAGGTGAAATAAAATATGGCCTATACAATTCTTCATGAATTGAGGTGAGACTTAAATATAGAAAAAAACAGGCAATGGGTTAATTGCCATAAATCTAGGTGCTATTTAAACAGGATGATAAGTGCTCCAATAGCAGTTACCGCGATGATAAACTTTCGATAGGATTTTTCACTGATCATTTTTACCAATTTGACACCAAGAATCAAACCCAAAAGTATAAAGGGGAATAATTTTAGATCTACAATAAAGGTTTGGGGGGTTATCGTTTCCCACACCCAAATATGAAAGGGAAGCTTGAACAGATTGGTAATAAAAAAAAGCCATGCTGCGGTACCTACAAACTCGTTTTTTGGTAATCGTAGCGCCAAAAAATAAAGATTGGTAAAAGCCCCTGCCAAGTTACCTATCATAGTGCACACACCTGCAACAATTCCAATAAACCCAGCAAAAGACCAATGCTGGGGCACTGTATTTGATTTGCGCCTTTCCCACCAAATCAAGAGACCCAGACTCACCAAAATAACGGCTACCATACCCAGTTTAAAAGATTGCTCAGGAAGGTCTTTTCCAATGATTACACCCACCAAAATACCACCTAGCATCCATGGCAAGAATTTAAGAATGTATTTCCATTGGGTATGACGATTGTAGTACACCACAGCAAAAATATCACCAACAATAAGCAATGGCATAATCAATCCTGTTGAACTTTTGGCTCCAAAGGCCAAAGCCATAAGCGTCACATTGAAGATAGAAAGCCCTTTAAGTCCGGATTTTGAAAGCCCCATCAAGAAAGCGGCTATGCCTGCAAGAAGAAAAGAAGAAAAAGGGATGGAAGCAAACAAGTCCATTTTGACCGATAGTGGAATTTGAGAGTTGTACGTACCAAAAATACTATCTTTAGTCGCAACCAAACCTATCTTATGGATTTACAATCGATAGATTATATCCTCATTTTTGGCTTTTTTTCTTTAGTACTTTTTGTTGGTATCTATGTTTCCAAAAAGTCGGGCAGTAATACTTCGGAGTACTTTCTCTCTGGTCGGAACATGCCCTGGTGGTTGCTTGGTTTTTCTATGGTGGCCACAACCTTTTCTACGGACACGCCCAATCTGGTCACGGATTTTGTTCGGACCGATGGTGTTTCTGGCAATTGGGGATGGTGGGTTTTCTTGTTGACAGGTTTACTAACGGTTTTTGTATATGCCAAGCTGTGGAGAAAATCCAATGTCACCACGGACATGGAGTTCTACGAGCTACGATATGGAGGCAAACCAGCTGCTTTCCTACGTGGCTTTCGCTCCTTGTATTTAGGGGTAATTTTTAATGTCATGGCTATGGCTGGGGTGACGTTGGCAGCTATAAAAATTGGTCAGGTAATGTTGGGTTTGACACCAGTTCATACGGTACTAATCGCAGGAAGTATAACCGTACTGTTTAGTGCTCTTGGAGGTTTTAGAGGGGTAGTATATACCGACTTCATCTTGTTTTTTGTTGCCATGATTGGTGCTATTGGAGCTGCCTTTTACTTGGTAAACTTGCCCGAAGTAGGTGGTCTTTCAGCCGTTCTGCAGAATGATTTGGTGAAAAGCAAAATGGCTCTACTACCTGAATTTTCAGATACTGAGGCGTTAATTACTGTTTTGATTATTCCCCTGGCAGTACAATGGTGGAGTTCATGGTATCCCGGAGGAGAACCTGGTGGAGGGGGTTATATTGCCCAGAGAATGTTGGCAGCTAAAAATGAGAACCATGCTGTGGGTGCTACATTTTTCTTTAATGTGATGCACTATGCTTTGCGTCCATGGCCATGGATATTGGTAGCCTTGGCTTCTTTAGTGGTTTTTCCGGATTTGGAAAGTATACGTGCAGCATTTCCGAATATAGAAGAAAGTAAATTGGGTCATGATTTGGCCTATTCTGCCATGTTGACCAAATTGCCCTCTGGGCTATTGGGAATTGTACTGGCTTCCTTGGGGGCAGCCTATATGTCAACAATTTCCACACATTTAAATTGGGGGTCTTCCTATGTGGTTAATGATTTTTACAAACAACAAATTAATAAAAATGCTTCGGAGCGAGAATTGGTTAATGTAGGTCGGATTACCACGGTATTATTGATGGTATTGAGCGCGCTATTTGCCTTGGCGTTGACCAACGCTGTTCAATTGTTTGATATTATCATCATGTTTGGCGCAGGAACAGGGCTCATTTTTATCTTGAGGTGGTTTTGGTGGCGTATCAACGCTTGGGGAGAGATTACAGCTATGTTTGTTTCTGGAATTGTATCGATTTTGTTCAATTTTGGCGCTTTGGGGCAACTACTTTTTGGTTCGGAAGAAGTCACAGGAATGTTACCCGCTTGGAGTAAGTTCCCGTTGGTTGTTTTAATCACTACTATAGCTTGGGTTTTGGTAATCTATTTGACGCCTTCAGAAACGGAAGAGGTATTGAGTCGTTTTTATAAAAAAACTACTCCCGGAGGACCGGGCTGGAAGAATATTAGGAATTCTTTGAAAAATAAAGGTGTTGAAATAGTGGAAGGAAATTGGTCGGTACCCCAAGGCATATTAGCTATGCTACTGGGCTGTGTTTTTGTTTACGGATGTCTTTTTGCCACTGGAAACTGGATTTATGGCAATTATACATTAGCGGGGATACTGACACTTCTTGCTATTGTATCGGCAATTGCCCTGAATAAAGTATGGAAAAGAATAAAGACCTCAATCCTTTAAAGATAGCAGTCGAGCTACGTATTTTCCAATGACGTCAAACTCCAGATTTATAGTCATACCTTCTTTATACTTATGAAATCGGGTATGTTCATAGGTGTACGGTATAATGGCCACACTAAAGGTGTCTTTTTCTGAGTTAACCACCGTCAAGCTCACACCATCAACGGTAATGGAACCTTTTTCAATAGTCACGTTGTGAAGTTTTGAATCGTAGGAGAAGGTAAAGAACCAACTACCATCTTTTTGTTCAATTTTAGTACAGGTTCCGGTTTGATCGACATGTCCTTGGACAATATGACCGTCCAAACGAGTTCCCAATTTCATGGCTCGCTCCAAATTTATCGGATCGCCTACCTTCAATTCTCCGAGGCTGGTTTTATTTAGCGTCTCTTCTATAGCGGTAACAGTGTATTCATTTCCATCCATGGAAACAACCGTGAGACAAACACCATTGTGGGCTACACTCTGGTCGATTTTGAGCTCATGGCTGATGGAGGAGGAAACCGTAATGTGAAGATTTCCACCTTCCCTTTCCAAATGTTCAACCTTTCCTAGGGTCTCTATGATGCCGGTAAACATGAAATTGTATAAATGAGTAGTTTTGCAATGTAAAAGTAGCCATATTGAAGCTGATTCAATGAAGGAAAAAGGAAAAATAAGATTGGGAATCTCCATCGGGGATTATAATGGAATAGGTTGTGAGGTTGCCCTAAAGACCTTTGAAGACTCCAGAATGTTGGATTTCTGTACACCCATTATTTTCGCCTCCAACAAAATGATTTCCCAGCAAAAGTCTGAATTGAAAATAAACATCAATTTTAATGGAGTTAAAGATGCTTCACATGCAGTGGATGGAAAAATCAACATTGTAAATGTTTGGAAGGAAAACCCACAAATTCAATTTGGTCAGGAAACCGAAGAAGCTGGACGATATGCTATTAAGTCTTTTGAAGCAGCAGTTAAAGCTTTAAAAGGAGGAGGGATTGATGTTTTGGTCACAGCCCCAATCAACAAAAACAACATTCAATCGGAAAACTTCAAATTCCCCGGGCATACGGATTACCTTGCTCAGGAATTGGAAGGACATAGTCTTATGTTCATGGTTACCGATGGATTAAAAGTGGGTTTGCTCACAGACCACATTGCCGTAAAGGATGTGGCTCAAGCCATCACTTCAGAACTGGTACGAGAAAAAGTTAAAACAATCACGGAATCATTAAAAATGGATTTCGGGATTCGTCGCCCAAGAATTGCCCTATTGGGCATAAATCCGCATAGCGGGGATAATGGTACAATTGGGGAAGAAGATGAAAAAATTATGAAACCGGTGATCAAGGAACTCTTTGACCAAGGCACTCTGGTTTATGGACCCTATTCAGCGGACAGTTTTTTCGGCTCCAATGGGCATCAAAATTTCGATGCAATTATCGCGGCATATCATGACCAAGGATTGATTCCTTTTAAAACCCTTTCCTTTGGAAAAGGAGTAAACTATACAGCAGGCTTAAATAAGGTTCGCACCTCCCCAGATCATGGTACTGCATTCGAGATTGCAGGAAAAGGAAAAGCAGACCCCAGCTCGTTTAAGGAGGCGGTTTTTACAGGAATACAGATTTATAAAAACCGGATTGAGTATAAAGATTTGATAAAAAACCCTCTTCAAAAACAAAAAATCAAACGTGCGAGTTAATTTTGAACTAGCGCAGTCATATTTGATTCGTTTAGATTGCAGGTTTTCAAATAAATAGTATCTTTGCACCCGCCTTAACAAGGCAGTGCACAAATTTTAAGTGTAAGATGATGGAGCCAAAGGAGTTTTTTATTCCTTTTTCAGGATTGAAGCGAGGGAAACACGAGTTTGAGTACGAAATAGAAAATACGTTCTTTGAATTTTTTGGTTATCAAGAATTTAATGGGGCTCAGATAAAGGTTCTTGCCATATTGGACAAAATGAACAATATGATGGAACTGGAATTAAGCTCAACTGGAAAAGTCAATGTGGATTGCGACCTAACCGGAGAAGCTTTTGACCAACCCATTGTTTCAGATTTGAAACTTGTCATCAAGTTTGGAGAAACCTATGATGATGAGAATGACGAAATTCTAATTCTTCCTCACGGAGAGCATCAATTCAATATTGCTCAATATGTATATGAGATGTTGGTGTTGGCAGTTCCCCAGAAAAGAGTGCATCCAGGAGTGTTGGATGGTAGTCTTCAATCGGAAGTGCTGGATAAGCTGGAAGAGTTACAACCAAAAGAAAGAAAGGAATCATCAGAAAATATTGATCCCAGATGGGATGATTTAAAAAAATTATTAACGGACAAATAGGAAACAATGGCACATCCTAAAAGAAAGACATCGAAAACCAGAAGGGACAAAAGAAGAACCCACTACAAGGCTACCATGCCTACTATTGCCAAAGACCCTACTACTGGAGAAATGCACTTGTACCATAGAGCGCACTGGCATGAAGGAAAATTATATTACAGAGGACAGGTTTTGATTGACAAAACTGAGGAGGAGACAGCAGCATAAGTTGTTTTCCAAAAAAATAGGCAAACTCTCGTTGAAACAACGGGAGTTTTTTGTTTGAAGTAGATTCTCAAAAACAAACCATTTTTGGACTGAAATTCATTAAAATTGACTAATTTTCACCACTTTTTGGTCAAATTTGGACTTTTTTGACAGAGAAAGGCACTAGTATGAAAAAAAGAACAGCAGCAATTACAGCTGTAGGAGCTTACCTTCCGGAATTTGTTTTATCGAACAAAGTGCTGGAAACCATGGTAGATACCAACGATGAATGGATTACTACCAGAACTGGAATTAAGGAACGAAGAATCCTTAAAGAAGAGAACGCAGGAACATCTTTTATGGCGATTAAAGCTGCAGAGGATTTGATGCGGAAAAGTGGCACTAAACCTGAAGAGATTGACTTCATTTTGGTTGCAACTGCCACCCCAGATATGCCTGTTGCCGCTACGGCAGCTTATGTGGCTTCTGAAATTGGAGCAAAAAATGCTTTTGCGTATGATTTACAGGCTGCGTGCTCCAGTTTTTTATATGGAATGTCCACAGCTGCTAGCTATATCGAGTCAGGTAGGTATAAAAAGGTCTTGTTGATTGGAGCAGATAAAATGTCCTCCATTATAGATTACACGGATAGGACTACCTGTATCATTTTTGGAGATGGCGCGGGTGCTGTACTTTTTGAACCCAATGAAGAGGGCCTAGGATTACAGGATGAGCATCTGAGATCGGATGGAATCGGCAGACAGTTTTTGAAAATTGAAGCTGGAGGTTCAATATTACCCCCATCTGAAGAAACTGTAAAGAACAAGCAGCATTTCGTGCATCAAGATGGGAAATCGGTATTTAAGTTTGCGGTTTCCAATATGGCGGATGTTTCCAAATTGATTATGGACCGAAACGATTTGACACATGAAGATGTGCAATGGTTGGTACCGCATCAAGCCAATAAAAGAATCATAGATGCAACAGCAAATAGAATGGGTCTTGACGATGACAAGGTGATGATAAACATACATAAGTATGGGAACACCACATCGGCAACTTTACCATTGCTATTGCATGATTACGAAAAACAACTGAAAAAAGGGGATAACCTGGTTTTTGCCGCTTTTGGCGGAGGATTTACTTGGGGCGCCATTTATTTAAAATGGGCCTATAACGCATAAAACTGACTAACTAAATCATATTCCATGGACATTAAGGAAATTCAAAGTTTAATCAAGTTCGTAGCCAAGTCTGGCGCTAGCGAGGTGAAGCTAGAGATGGAGGATGTGAAGATTACCATCCGCACTGGCTCAGCCGCAAGCGCTCCGGAGACTACAATCGTACAACAAATACCGGTAGCACAAGCACCAGCTGTTCCTGCTGCAGCGCCAGTTGCCGCTGCTCCTGAAACTCCAGCTCCCGCACCCGCTGCGGAGACTGCATCGGATTCAGATGATTCCAAATACATTACCATTAAATCCCCAATTATTGGTACTTTTTATAGAAAGCCATCTCCAGACAAACCGGCATTTGTTGAGGTAGGAAGCACCATAAGTCAAGGTGATGTGCTATGTGTTATTGAGGCTATGAAACTTTTCAATGATATTGAGTCTGAAGTATCTGGAAAAATAGTTAAGGTATTGGTGGATGATTCTTCACCAGTGGAATTTGACCAACCTTTGTTTTTGGTTGACCCTTCATAAATAATCACAACGCCTAAGCTCCAATATTCCAATCTACTTCTGGAATTTGGAATTTGTGGCTTGAAATCTTAAGGGATTATGTTTAAAAAAGTTTTAATAGCAAATAGGGGTGAAATCGCCCTACGAGTTATACGGACCTGCAAGGAAATGGGGATAAAAACCGTTGCGGTTTACTCAAAAGCGGATGAGGAAAGTCTTCATGTTCGTTTCGCTGATGAGGCGGTATGTATTGGTCCTGCTCCCAGCAGCGAGTCCTATTTGAAAATACCCAACATCATAGCAGCAGCGGAAATTACCAATGCCGATGCCATTCACCCAGGATATGGGTTTCTTTCTGAAAACTCCAAGTTTTCCAAAATCTGTGCCGAACACGAAATCAAATTCATTGGTGCGTCTGGTGAGCAGATAGACAAAATGGGAGACAAGGCTACCGCAAAGGAAACCATGAAAAAAGCGGGGGTGCCTACAATACCTGGGTCAGACGGTCTTTTAAAAGATGCCGCTGACGCTAAAAAGGTAGCGAAGAAAATGGGCTATCCTGTGATGATCAAGGCTACCGCAGGTGGTGGGGGAAAAGGAATGCGTGCCAT
The DNA here is from genome assembly GCF_965601775.1 of Flagellimonas sp. Classification (GTDB taxonomy): domain Bacteria; phylum Bacteroidota; class Bacteroidia; order Flavobacteriales; family Flavobacteriaceae; genus Flagellimonas. Next base: position 3,793,418 of record NZ_OZ271837.1, on the reverse strand, counting down.
TTGGAGTGAAGATGAGTTGCAGAGCAACTTTGAAAGCGCTGTTCAAGAGGCTACGGCAGCTTTCGGAAATGGCGGTATGTACATGGAAAAATTGATTGAGGAGCCAAGGCATATTGAAATTCAAATCGTAGGAGATCAGTATGGAAAAGCTTGTCATTTATCCGAGAGAGATTGCTCAGTACAACGAAGGCACCAAAAGTTAACTGAGGAAACGCCATCTCCATTTATGACCGATAAGCTTCGGGAAGAAATGGGGGCTGCCGCGGTTAAGGCTGCGGAATACATTAAGTATGAAGGGGCGGGAACCGTAGAGTTTTTGGTGGATAAACACCGAAATTTCTATTTCATGGAAATGAACACTCGGATTCAGGTGGAGCACCCCATCACGGAACAGGTAATCGACTATGATTTAATTCGCGAGCAGATTTTGGTCGCCGGAGGTGTTCCAATTTCAGGAAAGAATTACGTTCCCAAACTCCATTCAATTGAGGTGCGTATCAATGCGGAAGACCCATATAATAACTTTAGGCCATCACCAGGTAAAATCACAACCCTGCATATGCCAGGCGGGCATGGCGTTCGATTGGATACACATGTGTATGGAGGATATATTATTCCGCCTAACTACGATTCCATGGTGGCAAAGCTTATTACTACGGCCCAAACCCGAGAGGAAGCCATTAATAAAATGAGAAGAGCCTTGGACGAGTTTGTGATTGAAGGTGTAAAAACAACGATACCGTTTCACAGACAATTGATGGATCATCCAGATTACTTGGCGGGTAACTACACCACCAAGTTCATGGAGGATTTTGAAATGGATGAAAAATATGATTACTAATCCGAACCCCGATTTATCGGGGTTTTTTGTACAATGAAGTTTAGCTACTGGGAACATAAGACATGGTTCGCCAATGTGGATTTCACCGTGGTTGGGAGCGGGATTGTCGGGCTTAGCTGCGCACTGTTTTTAAAACAAAAACATCCTAAAAGCAAGATTCTGGTTCTTGAACGAGGTTTGTTACCTCAAGGGGCTAGCACCAAAAATGCCGGTTTTGCATGCTTTGGAAGTATTTCCGAGATTTTGGCTGATTTAAAGAAGCATTCAGAACGAGAAGTACAGGAATTGGTCAAAAATCGATTTGAAGGTATTCAGCTCTTGCGTAGTATTTTGGGAGACGAAACCTTAGGTTTCAAACAGCATGGAGGGCACGAAGTTTTTTTAAATGATGCCCAAGAGCTCTACGAAGCATGTATTGAAAAAATGGATGCCATCAATGGACTGCTTGAGCCGGTTTTTAAGGGAAAGGTTTTTCAGGAGACAAAAAATGCATTTCGGTTTAAAAAGGTAAAGGAGAAGTACGTCACCCATGTTTTGGAAGGTCAGATTGATACGGGAAGCATGATGAACGGACTTATGCAACTTTGCGTTTCAAAAGGGATTATGATACTCAATGGGATTGAAGTGAAGCAGCTGGAAGAACATGGAAAAGGAGTCTCTGTGTCTGCAAATGACTTTGAGTTTATGACAGGAAAAGCCTTTGTGGCCACAAATGGTTTTGCCTCAAAAATTCTTAACGGATATGGCGTAAAACCCGCTAGGGCCCAGGTATTGATAACCCATCCAATCCCCAATCTTAAAATTAAGGGTACTTTTCATCTCGAGGAAGGGTATTACTACTTCAGAAACATAGACAATCGCATTTTGTTGGGTGGGGGTCGGAATCTGGATATTATGGGAGAGGAAACCGCGGAAATGGGAGAAACCGAATTGATTCAAAATAAACTGGAAAACCTGCTCAAAGAGGTAATATTGCCCAATACCCCTATTGAAATTGCCCAAAGATGGAGTGGTATCATGGGCGTGGGCAATCAAAAAACACCGATAATTGAACAAGTTTCTACCAACATATTTTGCGGTATACGATTAGGGGGCATGGGCGTAGCACTTGGCAGTGCGGTAGGAAAGGATTTGGCTGGATTCGCATAGTTCATCAAAGCAATTTTGATATGCTTATATTCACATTGTGTGAGTGATTAAGTGTGGTAGCAGTTCCTTTTCCTTCATAAAATCATTCCATAAGATAATATTTGATAAACTTCACGTATGAGCTTCTTAAAAGCACCCAATCCAAGGCTTGCTGTTTATTTGACCACACTTTTATTGATATCTTGTGCAACGCAAAAAGAAACAATCACTAAAAAGAGCATCAAAACATCCCAGAAATTAATCGGGATTGAATTTTCAAAACAAAAGATTGACACCCTTCAAGAGTACTTGCAGAGGAACAAAAAGGGATATGATTCTTTGCGTAAGTACCCTATTGCAGATGAGATTTTTCCGGCTATTTTATTTGATCCCAAACCTAGAGGTTTCCAGATTCCTACTTCCAAAGACACTGTTTTGGCTTGGCGGATTCCAGATAATGTTCGTATGCCTGATGACCGCAGTGAACTGGCATTCTTCACCATTCCAAAGTTAGCCTCGCTGATAAAGAACAAGAAAATAACCTGTTTGGAACTTACCCAATTCTATTTGGATAGGTTAAAAAAATACAGTCCCAAACTAGAATGTACCATTACGTTGACAGAAGAATTGGCGTTGGAAAGGGCTAAACAATTGGACAATGAACTTGCCGAAGGATCCTATCGAGGAATTCTGCACGGTATTCCCTATGGCGTTAAAGATTTGATGGCCGTTAAAGGCTATCCAACCACATGGGGCTCAGAGCCCTATAAAAACCAACGTATTGATGAAACTGCTACCGTTGTGCAACGTTTGGATGAGGCTGGCGGAATTTTAGTGGCCAAATTGGTTTCTGGGGCTTTGGCTCGAGGCGACGTTTGGTTTGGAGGAAAAACAAAGAATCCCTGGGATATTTCCAAGGGAGCCAGTGGTTCTTCAGCTGGGTCCGGAAGTGCCACCTCAGCTGGTTTGGTGCCTTTTGCCTTGGGAACAGAAACCTTGGGTTCAATTACATCACCCAGCTCAAAAAATGGGATAACGGGCCTACGGCCTACCTATGGCCGGGTGAGCAGACATGGGGTGATGAGCTTATCTTGGTCAATGGACAAGGTTGGTCCTATGTGCAGAAGCGCCGAAGATTGTGCAATTGTATTTAGTATCATTCAAGGAAAGGATGAAAAGGACAAAACAACAACTACAATTCCTTTTTCATTTGACCCAACCTTGGATATCAAGACATTCAAAGTAGCCTATTTAAAAGAGGATATAGAAAAGGATACCACAAAGGGTAAGGCCAATTTATTAAAGTCTATAGCTATATTTAAAAAGATGGGGATTGAACCAATGCCCGTAAGTTTACCTTCGGATGTGCCTTACGACGGATTTGATATAATCTTGAGATCGGAATCCGGAGCGTTTTTTGATGAACTGGTACGGTCTGGAGAGGTCGATGCTATGGTGGAACAACACAAGAAGTCACGTGCAAATTCGTTGCGACAATCCCGTTTTATCCCCGCCGTGGAATATTTACAGGCCAATCGACATAGACAAATCCTTATTGAAAAGATGCACCAGATTATGAAGGATTATGATGTGCTAATATCTCCTTCGTTCGGAAACAAACAATTGGTGATTACAAACTTAACAGGGCACCCTGTTATAGCCTTACCCACGGGTTTGGATGACGAAAAGCTCCCTACGAGCCTAACCTTGGTGGGTAATCTTTACGACGAAGGAAAAATATTGCTTTTGGCCAAGCACTTTCAAGAAGTCACTGAGTATGATGAATTACATCCAGATGGCTATGACTAAATCAATATGTATAAACTGAAGTTTATTTTTATAGAACGTTCTTTCCTGAAATTTAAATGTTTTTCTATATTGTTATCTTAATAAGATGAACCTCAATCATTTAACCATGTTTTTGCCACTTAAAAATGGTCAACAATGGTTTAATGATGCGAATAAAGTGGTGCATAATTTTCTTCTTTTTTTCAATTTTTGGATTAAGCTCGTTTGCCCAAGAAATAAAGACCTCGGATAAAAAAATATGGTTAGGACTAAACTATGGCCTAGCGTCCAGGAACAGTTTTATTTATAAAAGTCCTGATTATTTATATCGTAACCGCTTTTTAAAAGTTCAGGCAAATTATCTGTTACTGACAAAGAATAGGTTCAACTATGAACTTCATATAGAACCAAGCATATATTTTTGTGAGCATCAACTTTTGAATAAATGGTTCATTCAACCAAAAGCGGGTGACGACTACCTAGAGCAGAGGGATAGATTTACCCAAAGAAGGGAGTTTAATGAATATGCCCTTAATTTAGGTATCATTTTGAGATATACCATATACAAAGACTTTAGTGCATATCTGCTAGGAAGTATTGGCCCCATGTTTTCTGAAGATGATACAGAGAGGTTAACAAAGGGCTTAGCTTTTTCGGATATTTTGGGCTTAGGGTTTTCCCATACCCAGAAAAGCATAAGGTTTGATCTTCGAACGACCCTAAGGCATAATTCGAATGCTAATTTTTCCAAACCCAACAATGGGCATGACAGTATTGGATTGGAAATGGGGGTTTCATTTCAGCTGAAGTGAATATGTTAACCTTACAAATACTACTATATATTATACCATCCTTCCATCCAATAGATTGATAATCCTAGAACCATAGGCTGCATTTTTTTCCGAATGGGTTACCTGAATTATAGTAACTCCTTCATCGTTCAACTCCTTAAAAAGGTCCATAATCTCTTCTCCTTGTTTGGAATTCAAATTTCCAGTAGGCTCATCGGCTAGAATGAGCTTTGGATTTGAAATTAGCGCCCTAGCGATACCCACCAATTGTTGTTGCCCTCCGCTTAGTTGTGCGGGAAAAAGGTCCTTTTTACCAACAATATTGAATCTATCCAACATATCAGCTACTTTGGCTTTGCGCTCCGCAGAACCATATTTCTTATATAATAAGGGCATTTCCAAATTCTCCTTAACGGTCAAGTCGTCCAACAAATGATAGGATTGAAAAACAAACCCGATGTATTCTTTATATAAATTGGCCCGATGTTTTTCTTTAAGAGCATGTACGGGTTCATCCAAAAATTGATATTCTCCCTCATTGAAACCATCCAACATCCCAATTACGTTGAGCAAGGTGGATTTACCGGAGCCCGAAGGACCCATGATGGAAATGAATTCTCCTTCTGACACTTCAAGATTAATATCCTTCAACAAAAAAATACGCTGGCCACCAGAGTTGACCCATTTGAATAGATTTTTAAGACTTAGTAACATAGTATATAGTTTTATTATTCTTCTTTTAAAATGCTGATGGGATTGATTCGGGATGCTTTTATGGACTGTAGACCACAGGTCAATACAGCGATCAAAAGGGTAATAAGCCCACCTGTCATAAACATCCCGATGGTAAGATCTATCCTATAGGTAAAACTTTCAAGCCAATCATTCATAAGACCATAGGCCAAAGGAGCAGAAATTAGAAAGGCCAACCCCAATAACTTGACATACTCTTTGGTGAAGAAAAATACATTTTCAAACATAGACGCCCCCAGTACCTTTCTAATACCCACCTCTTTTCGCTTTCGGGCGATTATAAAGGACATTAATCCTAATAGCCCAAGGCAACCCAAAAAGATAGCCAGGATGGAAAACGCTCCAAAACCGCTAAATATTAATCTTTCTACTGCATATTCTTTGGCAATAGCATCGCTTAGAAACTGAATTTTGTAGATTGAATTTTCAAATAGCATGTTCCATTTATCCTTAACATGCTCTAAAGCATTTGATTTTGTCGGCGGAAGTTTAATAAATGCCTTATTCAAAAAGCCTTTCCAATTCAGCAAAATAACCGGAGAAATTTCTGATTGCAAGGCGTTGTTATGAAAGTCCTTTACAACCCCTACAATGGTGGCCTCTCCTTCATTGATGATTACCTTTTTTCCCAAGGCGTCCTCGGGTCTCCAATTGTAGGTTTTCAAGAAAGTTTCATTGACAATAAATTCATCAAATACCTTTTTGTTTTTTCTGAAGCCCCTGCCCGCGAGCAATTCCAAATCGTAGAAATCCAAATAATGAATATCACCTATTTTCATTTCGGCATCCAAGGCTTCATTTTCAGCTTGTTCAGGTAGACGGAAATTTGTGCCCAATTGAAACCCATTCACCGCCATGGGTGGACCTGAACCAAATGATACCTCAGAAACCACATTATCACTTAACAGCTCGTTTCGAAAAACTTCCAGTTTTTCTGAATTGGGGACTTGTGTAATAGCAATCGATTCACTGGCAAAACCTAGGTCACTACCATTAAAATGTCTCATTTGAAGAAATAAAACGATGGAAGCAATAACAAATAGCTGAACAATAATAAACTGAAATGTGACCAACAACCTTCTTAAGCTATACCCAGAATTCTGTTTGGCTTGCAGTTTTTCTTTAAGTGCTCGTATCGGTCTAAAAGCAGAAAGGACGAGTGATGGATAGATGGCCGCCATTAAAATGGTGCCAATTGAAATTAAAAGGATTAGCCCTAAATGTTCCCAGCCAAGTTCTAGCTGGATATCCAAAATTTGCAATTTTTGATTCAGAAGAGGTAATATAACCTTGACCGCCAGTACGGAACAGAGAGCAGATAAGAAAATAAGCAGTGCATTTTCTAATAAAAATTGATGAATCAAAGCTTTCCTACTACCTCCTAAAATTTTTCTAACCCCAACTTCCTTTGAACGGGAATGTGATTGTGCCGTGACCAGATTGACAAAGTTTATAATGGCAATCAATAGAATGAAAATGGCAACTCCGGTTCCGATAAGCAGTATTTTCTTGGGAAGAGTATAACTTCCAGGACTAGAACCGTATAAGGTCTCATTGTGGATTTCATTCAGAGGTTGGAGGAAGTATGAAATTCGCTGATCATCCAAAGGAGAAAGGTATTTTTTCTTCCATCCCTGAATTTTAGCTTCCAAAGTATTTTCTGCGCTTACATCATTTAAGACCACATAGGTGGTGCCTCGATAATTTCCAGCCCAATTGGAAGAAAAGTAGGGATTATTAATTCTGAAAAATTCATAGGGAATCAACATCTTGAACTGATGGTTGGAATTCCCAGGAGGGTTTTCCACCACGCCTGTCACAGTTAGGGGGTCTTTGCTTTGCAATAAGATGGTTTTTCCCAAAGCGGTTTCGTATTCCCCTTCTTCCAATCCGAAATACTTTTTTGCCAGTGAGCTGGTTAGAACTACCGAATTTGTGCCATTAAGTGCAGTGTTTGAATCTCCGGCAAGCCATTCTAAATCGAATACTTTAGGGTAGAAAGGGTCAGCAAACAAAACTTGTGGTTCTTCAAATAACTTTTTGCCATCAGAAGCTTCCGTGACTTTGAATGTTCGATTTATAGGTCCTGCAATTTGAGTTACTTCATCGATTTCAGGGAAATCATTTCGAAGTGCTTTTGCCAGTGGATAGGCGGTAGTGTTCCAATGAAGCATTTTATTGGCGAGTTGGGTATGCTGAACCACTCTAAAGGTTTTGTCCGATCTTTCATGAAAGGTGTCAAAAGAAGATTCGTAGTCAACAAAAATCAGCAACACAATGCATACGCTAATACCGAGCGTAAGGCCAAATAAGTTAATTAGAGAACTTATTTTGTTTTTATACAAAGTACGCCAAGCGATTTTGAAATAGTTTAGTAGCACAACAGTTTGTTTTTAAATTACTCAGTCCGTAGACTTTTAATTGGATTTTCAGCTGAGGCCTTTAAGGCTTGGCTGGTAACGGTGGCTAAAGCAACCAACAGGACCAATATCCCAGAACCGATAAAGTACCAAATGCTCAATGGGATTTTATAGGCAAAATTGGATAACCATTCTTTGGTTAGGATGTACGAAAGGGGTAGCGCAATCCCGATGGAAATCAATACAAGTTTGGCGAACTCGGACGAAAGCATGATATTCACTTGCATGGCACTCTGGCCCAGTACTTTTCGAATACCTATTTCCTTTTTTCTACGTTCCGCGGTAAAGGAAGCCAGCCCAAAAAGACCCAAACAAGAAATAAGTATGGCAAGGCCAGCAAAATACTTTGAAAGTTCCACAGCTCTTTGCTCCGATTCATACTGAGCTTGAAAGTCAGAATCCAAAAAAGAATAATCGAAAACATACCCTTTATTAAACTCTTGATAGACCGCGTTGAGTTTTGATAAGGTTTCATGGGTCTTTCCCTTTTCAATCCGGACTATGGAAGTCAAGAGTCGTTCCGGTGGCCCTAGTCTAAAAAACAGAGGTCCAACCGCTTCCCTCAAGGACTTAAAATGAAAGTCTTCCAAAACCCCAACTATTTGGTAAGAAACCCCACCATATTGCACATTACGACCAATGGGATCTTCCAGCCCCATTATTTCTATGGCAGATTCGTTAAAAACAATGGCATTGGTATCCGTGTCGACATTTTTTGAAAAGGCCCTTCCCTTTTTCAACTTCATATCCATTGTTTCAATAAAATCATAACCCACCCGCATTTCGCTAAAACGGCTAAAACGCTCCTCTTCATCACCCGTCCAAGAAAGCCCCCCAGTGGTGTTGATTTCTGTACCGATGATGTTAGAGGAAGTGGTTCCTGCATTTACGACACCTGGGATTAATTTAATTTGCTCCATAAAGGCGTCTCGATTGTCGCTAAGATTACCTTCCAACTCAAAATAGACCACATTATCCTTGTCCATCCCCAAGTTTTTGGATTGCACATATGAGATTTGTTCATACACGACCAAAACAGACACAATCAAAACCAGGGTAATGGCAAATTGAAAAATGACCAATCCCTTTCTCATCCATACTTCACTCAGCGAACCTTTTAAATTTCCTCCTAACGCTTGAAGTGCACTAAAATGGGAAAGATGTAGCGCTGGATAACTACCAGCCAACAGACCGGTAGCAAGCACAATCAAACAAAGAATGGCCAAGCTAGGAATGTCAAAGCCTACACTTTTCCCGGTTATTGAATTGAAGTAGGGCAGACAGAGATATACAATGAATATGGAAAGTCCAAAGGATACAAAGGCGTTTAGAATGGCCTCCCCAAAATATTGAAAGATCAAAGCTCTTCTTTTTGAACCCATAGCCTTCTTAATCCCGATTTCCTTAAATCGTCTTGAGGCATTGGCCGTAGAAAGATTCATAAAGTTGATACAGGCAATGACCATGATGAAGAGTGCGATTAGGGAAAATAGATATACATAATCCATTCGCCCTCTTGCCTGTTTTCCATTTTCGAAATTCCCATATAGATAGTTACTGCTATATTGGGTCATTACAAGATCTGCCGTAACATTTTCATCTTGTTGTTTTGAAAATGTTTTGATTTTTTCCGCAAAAACAGCACTGTTGGTTCCTTCTTTCAGAACTATATAGGTAGCAGGGTTGTTGGTCACCCAATCTATGGCCCCACCTCGCTCCAAAACAAGATTCTCCCAATTTTTGAAAGGCAAAATGAATTCAAATTGCGTGGTGGAATTGGAAGGTACATCTTCAAAGACAGCATTGACCGTAGCGCTACTTTTATAATTTAATACTTCCCATTCAATCGTTTGTCCAATGCTATTTTCTGGGGATCCAAAAGTTCGAATAGCAAGGGATTCTGAAATGACAATGCCATTTAAATTGGTTAAAACCTCATCTTTATCGCCTAGAATCAGGTTGTACGAAAAGATGTTGAAATAGTCTTTTTCGGCAAAAATACCGGGGGCCTTTATGATTTTGTCATTTACCCGTAAAGGGGTGTTTGAAAACCATCCAGGTAATGTTTGCGCACTTGCATATTCGACTTCAGGTAGCTGTTCTACCATGGTTTCAGCCAACATAGGAGGCGTCCACTCCAATACCCTTTTCCCTTCGGGCGTTTCAAAAACATTCCATACCTGATATAGATTTGAATCGTTGGCATGGAATTTATCCACCCTGAGTTCGTCAATTACCCAAAGTGTAATTAGGATTACACAGGCCAATCCGGTGGAAAGCCCGATTAGGTTTATGGCAAACGTGCTTTTGTATTTTTTAATGTTTCTTCCGAAAAGAAGTAGATAATGTTTTATCATGGCTGGTTTTTTTGATGGATTATTCGGTTCGTAAGCTTTTAACTGGATTAACAAGTGCTGCGCGGGTCGCTTGATAGCTTATGGTAAAAAGAGCAATCAGCATAACACATAAAACGGCTACCCCAAATACCCACCACGGAATGCTAATGTGATAGGTATAGTTTTCCAGCCATTGCTGCATCAAATAATAGGCAAAGGGAATCGCAATTAGACCAGCCAGCAATATAAGTAGCATGAAGTCCTTTGAAAGCATTTTAAAAAGGCTCAAAATTGATGCTCCCAATACTTTGCGAATCCCTATTTCCTTAGTACGTCTTTCGGCCATAAAGGCAGCCAGTCCGAACAATCCTAGACAGCTAATAAAAATGGCCAGAACAGAAAATATGCTAGATAATTTTCGAATGCGTTCCTCAGTTTTGAATTTGTTTCCAAAGGCGTTATCCACAAATTGAAACTCGAAAGGTATGCTGGGGGCAAATTGGGCAAACTCCATTTCAATTCGTTCCAAAGAATGGGCAAGGCTTTTTTCCGGGGGCAGCTTTAAGTTTATCCAGTTCCCTTCATTATAATTTATACTGTAAATAGCCTGTTTAACTGGTTCAAATGGAGATTCGTTGAGTAGATTTTTGACCACTCCAATCACCTTGTGTTCCCCGTCATACCACCGAATGGTTTTCCCCACAGGGTTTTGGAGACCCATGTACTCCACAGCCGCCTCATTAAGGATATAGGCCGTGGAATCTGATGCAAAATCCCTTGAAAAATCCCTGCCGTCCTTAATTTCCCAGCCTACGGTGTTCCCATAATCATGGGATATATAAAAAGAAGTAATATTGGTGATAAAATCAGGGTCCTTGCCTTCCCAATCATAACCGCCGTTACTGTGCCAAACCTCGGTCATTGGACTTGAGGATTCTGCCATTTCAATTACGCTACCACTTTTTTTCAAGGCTTCACGTAATGTATTGTATTTGCCTTCGAATTCATCAGTGGTTTTTTCTATCATGATGAGTCCGTTTTTGTCATAACCTATCGGGCGATCTTTTGAATGTTGGATTTGCCTGTTAACTATCATGGTACCAGACACCAAAATGATGGAAACCACAAATTGTACTACCACCAACCCTTTACGGAAAGTTACCGCCGATTGACCATTTTTGATGGTTCCCTTCAAAACTTTTACAGGGCGGAAGGAGGATAGATACAATGCTGGATAACTTCCAGCCAAGAGGCTCGTAATCAAGATTAATCCAAGACCAATACACCAAAATATGGTATTTGTGAAGGGAAAAACGAGCTGTTTACCTGCCAGCGGATTGAAAACGGGTAGAAGCAAAGCAACCAAAACACAGGCCAGTACAAAAGCAAAAAAGGTAACCAACAAGGATTCAAATAAAAATTGTCCTATCAACTGGTTTTTATTGGAGCCTACGGTTTTTCGTATCCCCACTTCTTTGGCCCGTTTCTGAGACCTTGCTGTGCTCAAATTCATAAAATTGATACAAGCCAATAGCAGCACAAAAACACCGATGATGCCAAACATATGGACATATTGGATTGCCCCTCCACTGGATACACCATTCTTAAAGCTAGATTTTAAATGCCAATTTTTCATGGGGTGCAGAAAGAGTTGGGGATCGCTCCTTTTTGTTACGTCGGGAACATGCTGGTAAAGCGTATGCTTGATTTTATCGCTTACTGTTTGTATTGCGGATTGGTCGGATACTTGCACATATATCTGATAGGAATTGTTGTCCCATAGCTTTTTATCGCGTGCCGTTTTCACCCATTCGTACATCGAGACGTAAACATTCCATGGGGCTATAAAATCAAGGGATTTTGATTCGGAAAAAGCGGCAAGCGGCTCAAAAACATTTGAATTGGCCGGAAGGTCTTCAAAAACACCCTTTACCGTAACTACGGCATCATTGTTTAGCTTCATTGTTTTCCCAATCGGTTCTTCGTTGCCAAAGAACGCCTTGGCCGCAGATGCTGAAATTACGATAGCATTGGGATCGTTGAGTGCACCATGATTTCCTTTCAGCATATTAAGGGAGAAAAGATGAAGGGCGTCTTTTTCCATGAAGGCACCGTATTGATTCAAATTTTTTTCCTTAAAGGACAGTACATTATCACCGGGAAAAGAACTCATAACCACATGGTCGAAATCATCGGCATAGACCCTGCGCAATTCATCGGCCAAAGGGTAGGGTTGGGTATATCGGGTTCGTATTTCCCCGTTATTAGTTTTGTTCACGAGCACCTGCGCAATACGGTCGTGGTTCTTGAAGTTGGTATTAAAGGATTTTTCATCATGAATCCATAAACCTATGAGCATAGATACCGCCAGCCCTAGAGCAAGGCCGCTAATATTAATGAATGAATAGGTTTTGTTATTGAAGAGGTTTCGGGCCGCTATTTTTAAATAGTATTTTATCATAAGTGTTCGCGTTATTATGCTTTATTCCGATCTTAAACTATTTACAGGATTGGCAATAGCCGCCTTAATGCTTTGATAGCTAACCGTTATCACAGCAATCAATACTGCAGTCAGGGCAGCGAACACAAATACATCCAGTCCAATGTTCGTTTTATATGTGAAATCCTTGAGCCATTCTCTCATGGCCAACCAACCTAAGGGCAATGCTATGATTATTGCTATGAATACCAACTTTAGAAAGTCAAATGATAGCTTATAGGTTATTTGGCTGATAGAGGCTCCGAGCACCTTTCTTACCCCGATTTCCTTAATTCGTTTTTGGGCGTTAAATGCGGCCAATCCGAAGAGTCCAAGGCAGGCTATGAAAATGGATAGGGAAGTGAATATGATGAAAATATCACCCAATCTTCTTTCATTTTCATATACGGAATTGAAGGATTCGTCCATAAAACGATAATCAAATGGAAGGCCTGGAGACCTTGAATCCCAAGCTTTTTCAATTTGGGCAATGGCACTGCTAAAATTCCCTGGCTCAAGTTTTACAATCAGGTTATCTGTGCTTCTCCCTATTTGCAATGAAAGCGGTCTAATCTCATTGCGCAAACTTTCAAAGTGAAAATTCTTTACCACACCGATTACCGTAAATTCGGTTAAATTATCTTCTCCAAGTCCATTAAAGATTCGTTTGCCTAGAATGGCTTCTGCATCCAACCCAGTGACCTTTAGCGCAGATTCATTGATTACTATTGCAGTGGAATCGGTTGTACTATTGGGATTAAAAGCCCGACCTGAAATCAAGTTTAGGTTTAAAGTGCTGATATAGTCAAAGTCTACTAACCAACCTTGCATGTTGATGGCCGATTCCTGCTCCATTTTGTCCTCTAGAAAATAGGAAGAATCAGTTCGGTTGGAAGGTGTGGGAACAAAACCGCTTAAAGACGCATTGGAAACTTGAGCCATTTGCAGAATCTCTTCTTTAAAAGAATCTGTCTCGTTGCCCATTCTATTCATATTGTTTACCAGAAGTACTTGGTCTTTGCTATATCCCAAATCTTTGTTTTGCATAAACTGCAATTGATTGGATACCACTAGTGTGCCGACAATTAAGAATACGGATATGGCAAATTGAAAAACAACTAAAACACGTCTAAGATTTGACCCCCCTATACTATTTTCTCCTGCTCCTTTCAACACCTTGACCGGAACAAATTTGGACATGAAAAAGGCGGGATAGCTACCGGATAAAAATGCTAATAACGCGGTAGATGCTATCAAGATTGCCCAAAAAGTAGTGCTGGAAAAGGGGACTGCTATGGACTTGTCTCCCAGTTCGTTGAAAAAGGGTAAAGCAATGGTGGTAAGCAGCAAAGCAAAGAGCATAGCTCCAAAGGTTATCATACCGGATTCAGTCAGAAACTGTCGTATCAATGAGCTCTTGTTGGACCCTAGGGTTTTTCGAATCCCTACTTCTTTGGCTCGTTTTAGCGAGTATGCCGTAGAGAGGTTCATATAATTGATGCTGGCCAGAACTATCAAGAAAAAAGCAATAAAGCTTAGAACATAAATATTGTCGATATCTCCATTTATTCCAATATCCTCCGCCCGATGCGAATGCAAATGCATATCCGTTAAAGGGATGGTGGAATAATAAACATAATTGCCTGAGGCTTCAAATTGCTCTAGGGTAATTCCAGGAAAGAACTGTTGTGCATAAGGCATCAAGTATTTTTCCATCATGCCTTGCAAAGGTTCAGCAATATCCTCAGCTGAGGTGTTTGGCCTTAGTTTAATGAAAGTGTTGTAATTGTGGCTTCCCCAGTTTAGGTAATTGTCAACATAACTGGTCATGGACATAAAAACCGAGTAATCCGCCAAAAACGAGTTATCTGGAAGGTCTTCAATTACCCCAGTAATGGTATAGGTGGTGTCTTCGTTGAGAATTAACCTTTGACCAACGGCCCTATCAGCCGGAAAATGTTTTTCTGCGGCCGTTTTAGTTAAAATAAGTGTGTTTGGTTCCACAAGTGCCTTATCTGGATTTCCATATAACATGTCCAACCCAAGAAAGGAGATCATGGTGCTATCGGCGTAAGCTGTTCTATTCTCCAAAACCAAATTAGTGCTTGTGGTTTGGTTCAAGGAAGACCTGCCCCAGGGTTTAATCCGAACCGTGCTCTCCACTTGAGGGATATCGTTTAGGACAGCTTCTGCCATAGGCCCTGAAACTTGGGACATTTGTCTGTCCGGCCCTCCAAATTTCATATCCACATTAATTCGGTGAATACGTTCGGCATCAGCAAACATTTTGTCATAGCTCAATTCATCATGAATGTAGAGGCAAATCAAGAGGGTTCCAGCTATACCAATAGCCAAACCAAAGGTGTTGAGTGTATTTAAAAAAGGTTGTTTTTTAATACTTCTCCATGCGATTTTTAATTGATTTTTAAGCATGTTCTCGTTTTTTGAATTTTATTCGGTCCGAAGACTTTTTATCGGATTTGCTTTTGCGGCCTTTATGGCTTGAAAGCTTACCGTCAATACTGTTATTCCCATGGCACCCAACATGGCCAATGCAAAAATCCACCACTTCAGAATCACACGATAGGGATATTCTTGTAACCATCCGTTCATAATGTAATAGGCAATGGGCACCGCAATGAAGCAGGAGATAACGACGAGTTTCATAAAGTCTTTGGATAACATATTCCAGACATTAAAAACTGTAGCACCCAAAACTTTTCGAACTCCTATTTCCTTTGTTCGTTGCTCCGCTACAAAGGAAGTCAAGCCAAATAGCCCTAAACAGCTTATAAGAATTGCCAAAGCGGTGAAAATTCCGGAAAGACTTCCAATACGCTCTTCTGCAGCGAACTTCTCTCCGTATTCCTCATCCACAAATTGATATTCAAACGGAATATCGGGGAAGTGTTCTTTGAAGACACGTTCCACAATCGCCAGATTTTGACGCACACTTTGTTTGGGGTTTAACCTCAAGGTGTAATAGCTAAAATTATTGAAGCGGTCATACACATAAAAGGCCTGTTTTACTGGCTCATAAGGAGATTGGGCAATCATATCCTCAACCACCCCAATAATTTTCATTGGAGGGTCGGGGTCTTCTTCATCGGTATCCCGAATTAGCTTGCCAATAGGATTTTCCATCCCCAAGTATTTTTTGGCGGTTACATTGATAAGGATACCTAAGGAATCAGAAGCAAAGTCTCGAGAAAAGTCCCTGCCTTCCACTACTTTTAAGTTCAAAGTTTTGGCATATTCAGCCGAAACCTCAGTCCATGCTAGGTCTTCTTGAAAACCTTCTGGCTTACCTTCCCAGGTAAATCCACTTCTATTGGACCAAATTCGGGTTGTTGGACTACTGGAAGTGGCCATTTCAACCACAGCACCTGACTTTTTGAACTCACTCCGCATAAAATCGGTTTTGTCGTCAAAGTCCTGAGCGAAGGTGGGAACTTGGATTAATCCTTCCCTATCATATCCGATAGGGCGGTTTTTGGCATGGTTGATTTGTTGCATTACGATAAAAGTGCCTATAATGAAAGCCACTGAAACGGTAAATTGAAGTACCACTAGGATTTTTCTAGGTAGTCCGGAGTACTTCCCACCCTTGAAAGTTCCTTTTAGAACATCAACAGGTTTAAACGATGATAGATACAATGCAGGGTAGCTTCCAGAGAGCAAAGCTGTGAACAGAATAAACACAATGGAAATCAGCCAAAAGTAAATATTGTTCCAAGGAAAGGTAATTTCTTTTCTGGCCAAGTCATTGAATCCGTTTAGGAAAAGCAAAACAATACCAATGGCTAAAACGTATGCAAATAGCACAACCAAAAAAGACTCACTTAAGAACTGGTAAATGAGCTGTCCCTTTTGGGAACCAATGGACTTGCGAATACCCACTTCCTTGGCTCTTTTTTCGGAACGTGCGGTGCTGAGGTTCATAAAGTTGATACAGGCCAAAATCAAAACAAAGGCCCCAATGATACCGAATAGCCATACGTAGCGAATTCGACCCCCGTTTTGTATTCCTTGATCAAAGTTGCTTCTCAAGTACCAGTCCTCCATGGGCAAGAGAAAGATTCTTGGATTATACTGGACTACCTCCTCGTCAGAATTCTTTTTTACATCGATAATAGTATTCGTGACATTTTCAAAAGTGGTGTTGTCGGCAATTTGAACAAACATCTGGAAGGAGTTGTTTTGCCAATTATCCAGCGAGTTCTGAATCCATTCTGCGTTGGCGACGTAGTGTTCCCAAGGGATAATGTAATCTGTATCATTAAATGAATTACTATAGGGAATGTCTTTGTATACCGCAGTCACCATCAAATCGTACTGATTGCTTATTTTCAAGACTTTGCCAACAGGTTCTTCCTCGCCGAAGAATGCATCAGCTAAAGACTCGGAAATCATAATGGAATTGATTTCTTGCAAACCATTTTTATCCCCTTTAATAATTTGAAGGTCAAGAAGTTCTGTGGCATTGGGCTGCATATAGTTTCCTGTTCTGGAAAGGCTTTTTTCCTTGTACTTCACATAACTGGATTGGGTCCAGGAACACATCATGATATGCTTGAAATTATCCCCAAAATCATTGCGAAGTGCTGGTTCCAGGGGTAATGGGATTGCAGGCCCTGTTCCGGTGTTGCCATTGAAGGTTTGTGATTGGAATACCTGGGCAATCTTGTTCTTGTTTTTAAAATAGCTGTTATACGTAAGCTCGTCGTTCATCCAAAGACCGATAATCAAAGTAACGGCCATTCCTAATGCGAGACCCCCAATATTGATGGCGGAATATCCTTTGTTCTTTCTAAGATTTCTCCAAGCGATGGTTAAAAAATTCTTTATCATGATATTCGGTTTTTGATGTGGTTATTCAGTTCTTAAACTTTTTAGGGGTTGCATTAAGGCAGCACTCACTGATTGATAGCTTATGGTCAGCAGGGCAACAAACACAGCTATGATGCCCGCCACTAGGAATAGACTCCAATCCAAGGGAATTTTATAAGCAAAATCCTCCAACCACCTTTGCATGGAGTACCAACCAATAGGAACTGCAATTACAAAGGCAATGAGTACCAATTGAATAAAGTCAATCGTAAGCAGTTGATATATACTTTTAAAAGGAGCACCCAAAACCATGCGAATGCTGATTTCTTTTTTACGTTGCTCTACCATAAATGCAGATAAGGCAAAAAGACCTAAACAGGCAACTAAGATGGCAAACAGTGCGAAACCATTGAAGATATTCCCCATTCTTTGAACATCGCTATGCATTTGCGCAAAATCATCATCCAAGAAAGTATAATTGAAAGTTTGGTTGGATACATTCCTATCCCAAACTTCTGAGATGGAGGCGATGGTTTGATTCAATTCGGAAGTACCAATTTTAACTGAAATCAACCCTGGGCTATTACCAATTACCAAGGCCAAGGGTCTTATGTTTTCCCTTAAAGAAGAATAATGGAAATCCTTTACTACACCTATTACAACAAATTGATCTCCATTATCTATTCTTTTTCCAATGGGATTTTCCATACCCAATTCCTGCGCCATTTTCTCATTAATGATGGCCGCATCAATGGAATCTGAAGGCCGGTTTATAGCAAAATCCCTTCCATTAACGATTTCTAACCCCAAGGTTTGCAGATAATCATGGTCCACACGCCATATTTGTCCAGGCACCCCGGTATCTTCTACTGGATCATCGATGTTTTTAAAGGTGTTCCCATTGCGTTTAGTCCCAGCTACCGGAAGGTAATCCCCAATTGAAACTTTGGAGACTGAAAGTAAATCCAACAATTGCTTTTTAAAGGATTGCGCCTTGTCTCCCAAAGCGCCCGCGCCTTGTACTACAAGCACCTGTTCCTTGTTATAGCCTAATTCCTTATTTAGGATATAGTCGGTTTGTTTGTATATAATGAGAGTGCCAATGATAAGTACAATTGAAATGGCAAACTGGAATACCACAAGCCCACTTCGTAATCTTCTGTTTTTGCTTCCGGTGGCTAAATTTCCTTTTAGGACCCGAGCCGGCTTGAATGATGATAAATAAAAGGCTGGGTACAGGCCTGCAAAGATTCCAATCAATAAGGCTACCCCAATTGTTATAGGAAAGAACACTGGCGACAACCATGGAAATTCAATACTCTTTTCTGCAACAATGTTAAACCAGGGCAGGAGCAAGGAGGCGAGCACAATTCCCAGTACAAATGATAATACACTCAACAAAACGGACTCTGTTAGAAACTGAAACACCAAATTGTCCTTTTGGGCACCTATGGTTTTTCTCAATCCTACTTCTTTCGCTCGGTTAGCCGATTTTGCTGTGGAAAGGTTGATAAAATTTATCGAAGCCAATAAAAGAACAAAACAAGCTATCGCAGCAAACAACCAAACAAATCGGATATCTCCATGCTTCAGGTTGTCAATCATTTTACTGTCCGTATGTAAATGAATATCTTGAATGGGCTGTAAATCAAAGCTCATACCTTTATAGAGATCGATGAATTTTCTCATGAATTCATTTTGATTCAGTTCTGGTACGATGTATTTATCCACTACGGAATGCATTTTTTGCTTCAAGGCCTCGATATCCGTATTCTCATGCACTTTGATATAGGTCATGTAGTTGGTGTTAACCCAGTTGAAATCGGTATCGCGCACATGCATTAGATATTCATAATGGAAATGTGATTTTATAGAACTTCGGTCCACTACTCCTGTTATGGTATAGGGATTTGCGGTGTCGTTATCCAAGACTACAGTTTTCCCCAAAGCCTTTGTGTTTCCAAAAAGGAGATTTGCTTTTTCTTTGGTTATTACGAGGCTTAAAGGTTCTTTGAGAGCAGACTCAGCCTGCCCTTCAACAAAGGGAAACTCTAGAATATCAAGCATGGGTTGGCTTGCGAACACAAAACCATCTTCAATGATTCCCTTGGCCTGTCCGGATACTTGGATAGTTTTTTGACCTGCCCCGAAAAGTTCACTTGAGGTATACTTTCCGGCTTTTTCAATTTCTGGATAATCAGAGGCCAAGGCATCCGCGAAAGGAAGTTGGAAATGTGCATTTTTTATTACCTCTCCGTTTATTGGAACTTCGGCAACGACTCTAAAGGTTCTTTCTGGATTTGAATAGTGTTTGTCATAACTCAACTCATCTAGAATAAAGAAGCTTATAAGCAAACAAGCGGCAACGCCCATGGCGAACCCTCCAATTTTGATCGTGGTGAACAGTTTATCCTTCCGAATGCTCCTCCAAGCAATATGTATATAGTTTCTGATCATGATGTTTCGTTTTTTGATGATGATTATTCTGTTCTTAAACTCTTTATGGGATTTGTTCTCGCCGCTTTCAAGGCTTGATAGCTAATGGTGATAAGGGTGATTGACAGCAAAAGACCTATGGCGATCCCATAAATCCACCAAGAGACCTGTGTTCGATAATTAAAATTGTTGAGCCAGTTGTTTAGAAAATACCAGGCAACTGGAGAGCCAATTAGGCCCGCTATTAGGATGAGTTTCAAAAAATCCTTGGACATTATCCATAGAATGCCATTGATACTGCTTCCCAATACTTTTCGAATCCCGATTTCTTTGGTTTTCTGAACTGCGAAAAACAGGATAAGGCCATAAATTCCAAGAGAGCCGATAAAGATGGCAAGCGCAGTAAACAATTTTACCAAAGAAAGGAACCGACTTTCTTTTATATACAGATTTTCAATTTGGTCATCTAAAAAAGAATAATTGAAAACATATTCTGGAAAAAGTTCACTCCATTCGTTCTTAATATGCGTTAACCTAGATGTGATGTTCTTAGGATTTACTTTTATGGCCAATTGGTAGTAACTATCCGAATGGGGAGCAATAAAAATTGGACTTATTTCCTGATGAAAATCCCTATCATGAAAATCGTTGATAACACCAACAATCTTGCCTTTTACATGGCCATCAGCAAAGGATACTGACTTCCCCAACAGCTCTTCCAAGGAGGAAGCACCAAGCTTGGCCGCAAAGGTTTTGTTGACCAAAATTTCATCAACGGACTCGTTTTCAAAAAAGTTTCGGCCAGCAAGAATAGTAAGGTCGAAGGTCTCTAGATACTGACGGTCGGCAACCTTCATTTGTGCAGAAAATGCTTCATCTTCATCCTTGTTGTTATATCGTACCCTAGCGTTCCATTCATTTTTAGCAGCAGCGGGTGGAGCAAAACAAGCAGTTACTCCTTCGATTCCATTGTAACTGACGAGACGTTCCTTGAGAGCCTTTAAGTTTTCGGTTTCCAATGTTTCTGGAAGGTCAACCATTACTACTGCAGATTTATCAAAACCTAAATCCGAATTGATAGCAAAATGTATTTGTTTGTTTATTGCAATTGCAGCAATAATCAAGATAATAGAAATGGTAAATTGTGAAGTGACCAGTACCCTTCGGGTAAGATATCCAGAAGAAGTAGACTTAAAAAACTTGCGCTGAAATGCGGAAACTGGGTTGATTCGGGCCAGGAGAATACCAGGATAGCTACCGGCTAAAAAGGTAATACCCAATAATAGGGTACCAATAAAAACCAAAAAGGAAATATTGATAAGGTTGGTTATATGAAGTTTCAACCCAAAAACAGCATTGAAATAAGGAAGGATGACTCCAACTAAAACTAGGCCAAGCGTAAGAGCAAGAAGAACAATCAAGAAAGTCTCAGCCATAAATTGCCAAAAGAGATGTCCTTTTTGACCCCCTAATACTTTTCGAACTCCAACTTCTTTAGATCGGTAGCTGGACTGTGCCGTTGACATGTTGATAAAGTTGATGCTAGCCACTAGAACAATGAAAAATCCAATTAAAGAAAACACCCATAACATTTTGATATCCATAGCGCCGTCGTACCTGGCATCAAAATGGATGTCCTTAAGAGGTTGAAGTTTGTAGCGATGTAGATTTTTCTCGTTCGGCCTATACTGCTCAGGATACGATTCGAGTACACTTTCAATCTGCGCAATATTCTGATTAGGTCGCAGACGCGCAAAACTCTGTAGATTTAACCCTATGGCCCACCATTCTTCGCCCCCCATAAATTTACTAAGCTTCTTTAAGGTGTCGAAGGAAATGAAGATATCCCCTTGAATGAAGGAGGTCGAAGGGATATCCTTTAGAATCCCGGTCACAGTTATGATTTCTTGATTTTCTAATTCAAAAGTTTTGTTGATTGGATTGGAATCTCCGAATAACCTTTTTGACATGGATTCTGTTATCACCGCCGTATTGGGTTCTGAGATATTTATTTGGTTTGAACCATTTAAAGGAGGAAAGTTGAAAATGTCAAAAAAATCTGCCTGGGCGAACACAACGCCTCTACTTAGGTTCAAGCGTATGTCTCGATCTTCAACAAACACTACCCTATCTTCCAAATTCACGATTTTAGCTACTTTTTCAGCATAATCATAATCGGAACGGAAAGCATTGGTAAATCCTGGAGGAACACTAGGGGTATAATTAATTTCATCCTTGTGCTGCTCTGTAACGAATCGATAAATCCGGTCTGGGTTGGAATGGAATTTATCTAATTGTAGGTGATACTGAACAAAAAGGAATATAAGAATACAACATGCAAAGCCAAGAGCAAGTCCCGTCACATTGATTAACGCAAACCCTTTTCTCTTCTTTATACTTCGCCATGCAATTTTAAACCTGTTCTTATTCATGATTTTCGATTGGGATTCTTTGTTTATTCGGTTCGTAAGCTTTTTATAGGATTGGCAGATGCAGCCTTAAGGGTCTGATAACTGATAGTCACTAGAGTAATTAACATAACGGAACCGATTGCTGCAGCAAATATCCACCACCCTATTTGGGTTCTGTAGGTGTACCCTTGTAGCCATTGCTCCATTAAATACCAAGAAGCAGGTGTTGCAACTAAGCCAGCAACCATGATCAGTTTAAAAAAGTCAAGGGTAAAAAGAGTGAGAATGTTTGAAACTGAACTTCCCAATACTTTTCGAATACCTATTTCCTTTGTACGATGACTTACAAAGAATAGTATTAAACCATATAGACCCAAACAACCGATGAAAATGGCAAGACCAGAAAAGACTTTGGACAGCGACAAATACCGTTGTTCGGTTTCGTACTGCTCAGCCACACTTTCATCCAGAAAACGGTAGCCAAATACGTGTTTTGAGAAAGTTTGAGACCATTCTTTTTCAAGTTGCGCCAAGGTAGTTTTTGTGTTCTTGTAGTTCATTTTCACACCGATTTCATTGTACCATCGTACATAGGGGGCTATAAAAACCGGCCTAATTTCTTGAGTAAAACTGCCATCATGAAAATCCTTAACCACACCTACAATGGTGGCTTTGATTCGCTCTCCGTTTACCGCAAGAGTTTTGCCCAATATTTCATCAGGTGATGAGGCCCCTATTTTCGCAATAAATTTTTCATTCACTAAGAGTTCCGTAATGGAATCATTCTTAAAGAAGTTCCTGCCTGCCGCTAGTGGAATATTGAAAGCGTTCAAGTAATCTGCATCCCCAATCTTAATGGAAATACTGAAATCTTCTCTTTCGGGTCTATTATTGTACTTTACCGTTGTATCCCAAAAGGTGTTCGCCCCACCGGGACTGGTTAAACAACCTGAAACATTTTGTACACCAACCACTTGTTGCAGTCTTGATTTGAGATCATGAAATTTGTCGGGATCTAAGTTTTCAGGAACCTCGAGCATTATGATAGACTCTTTATCAAAACCAAGATCGGTCTGCGTGGCATATTCGATTTGTCTTGAGATAACAAGGGTAGCAACAATAAGGGAGATTGAAATTACAAACTGCGCTACAACCAAAACTTTTCTTGTTTTGGAGCCGCCGGTATCATTATGGTTCAGTTTTCCTTTTAGTGCCAAAATGGGAACTATTCTGGATAGCAATATCCCTGGGTAAGCTCCAGAAAGGAGAGATACCAATAGTAGTAAAGCCAATAAAAAACCAAAGAATTTGAGATTGAGAAGGCTTTCAAAGGATAGCTGAATATTAAAGAGTTCATTAAAGGAAGGCAAGAAAAACACGGCCATACCAAAGCCTATTATTATAGCGAAAATGCTTATTAAAAAAGTCTCGCTTAAAAACTGCCAAAAAAGCTGTTTTTTAAAACCACCCAATACTTTGCGAATTCCAATTTCCTTGGATCGATAAAAAGCTTGAGCCGTCGAGATATTAATAAAGTTGATGGAAGCGATAATCAACAAAAAGAGCCCTATGATTCCGAAAACAATCAGGAAAACAGGATCTAAACCGCCATACTCTTCATTGAGGTGTATTTTAGATAAAGGCTGTAGTTTATATATGTGTGTGTTTTTACTATTTGGCCTATACTTTTTGGGTAGCTCCAGAAGAACACTTTCTATATGAGCAATATCTTGATCAGGTTTTAACAGAGCGAAACACTGTAAATTGGTGGTAATACCTCCCCAATTTTCCCCATATCCAAATTCAGAAAAGTCCTTTAGGTTCTCAAAGGAGATAAAAATCTCTGCCTCTAAGAATGAAGTGCTAGGAATGTCTTTTAAGATTCCGGTAATTTCAATAGTCTTATCATTTTCAAGAACAAATGTTTTTCCAACAGCATCGACAGTTCCAAAAAGCTCTAGGGCTTCACTTTCAGTAACCACTGCAGTGTTTGGAGCTGATATGGAAATAGTATTGCTTCCATCCACTAAAGGGAAACTGAAAATTTTGAAGAAATCTTCTTGTGCAAATAGAACATCCCTTTTGTACTTGGCAATGTTTCCATTTCGGTCCACATCAATAACCAAACCATCCCGATCCATAATTTTAGCAACCTTATCCGCGTAAGCATATTCTTCTTGGAACACTTTTGCAAAAGCGGGAGGAACACTAGCAGAATAGTCAATATCATCCATATGTTCTTCGGTGGCCATCCTATAAATACGGTCCTTGTTCACATGAAAATCATCAAAGGAATAGTGATACCCCAAGAAGAGGTATATCAATATGGCGCTTCCAAAGCCGATTGAAAGGCCAAGAATGTTTATCCCAGTAAACACTTTCCTTTTTACGAGGTTCCTCCAGGCAATTTTAAAATAGCTTCTAAGCATGATTTTAGTTTTTTGATTGTGATAGATTGATGAATAAACTCGCTTAAACGGTTGCCTGCATGGGTTTGTTCTTGCTTTCCGTTACTATTTGTCCGTCAAATAGATTGATGACACGGTGCGCATAATGGGAATCTCTGTCTGAGTGGGTCACCATGACGATGGTTGTCCCCTCTTGATTCAGTTCCGTAAGCAGTTTCATTACCTCGATACCATTTTTGGAATCCAAGTTTCCGGTTGGCTCATCCGCAAGAATCAATTTGGGATTGGTGACTACGGCTCTTGCAATGGCAACCCGCTGTTGTTGTCCTCCAGAAAGTTGCTGTGGAAAGTGTTTTTCACGATGGGCGATTTTCATACGTTCCAGAACCGCCTGAACTTTTTGTTTACGCTCACTTTTGTTCATTTTTAAATAGATCAATGGGAGTTCTACATTTTCAAAAACCGTAAGCTCGTCGATAAGGTTGAAGCTCTGGAAAACAAATCCTAGATTCCCTTTGCGAAGCTGGGTCCTTTGACTTTCCTTTAGGCCACTTACCTCATGGCCAGCGAAATTGTAGCTTCCGTCCGTAGGGTTGTCCAACATTCCGATAATATTCAGTAGGGTGGATTTTCCGCATCCGGAAGGACCCATTACCGCAACAAACTCGCCTTCGGCCACGTTGAGGTTGACACCATTGAGTGCCAGGGTTTCCACTTCTTCGGTTCTAAAGCTTTTTTTCAGGTTTTGTATCTGTATCATTTTTTAAAGTATTATGGTCTTTAGTAATTAATTGTATGGTTCATTTTCTGATGTTGTCCAAGGACATATTGAAAACTCTTCGTCTAATTCGTTCATATCGATATAGATAATGGAATTAAGGTCGAAGTAAACTTCATAGGGTGAAAATCCTTCTGGCAAGTAGTCCATGGGATCAAACCCTAAATTGGTATCCTCTTCTTCAATAAAGTTTAAAGAGCTTACTGCGGGGGAATCCACGTAAGGGTCAAACCCATTGGGCAAATAAATCGAAGTATCAAATCCCAAATCCAATTCCTGATGGTCTTCAACAAAGGCGACTGAATTCAAATCGAAATAAACCTCATAAGGTGAAAATCCTTCGGGAAGATAGTCCTTGGTATCAAAACCTAGCTCCAAGTCCTCTTCTTCAATAAATTCAATTTCGCTCAGGATAAACGCAGCCTCATCAGCCTCTTCCTTAGAGGACGAAACTAGGATTGTGTCCATCTCTTCAGTTGCCAAGGCCGCTTGTAACGGACTTGCTTCAAAGGTACTTTGTTGTTCTTCTGCTATGGCGGTACTTGATAAGAGTACACATCCATAAAGTATTACTAATCTGTTCATTTTTTGACGTTTTTAATTGATATTACTTTAATACTATTCTTTCGGCAGTACCAAAACTGTCATAGTTACTGGTAATTACCTTTTCCCCAGGCTGAAGTCCTTCAAGCACTTCGTAGTATCTGGAATTTTGTTTTCCTATTCTTATGTTTCTTTTAATGGCCTCACCTTCATCAGTTCCCAAAACGAAGACCCATTGTCCACCTGTGCTTTGGAAAAACCCACCTTTTGGTAAAAGCAAGGCGTCATTTGAAGCGCCCAACTGCAATCTGATGTTGTAGCTTTGACCGGCCCTGATGGTTTCTGGTTTGTTATCTGTGAAAACCAAGTCCACTCTAAACCTACCGTTTCTAACTTCGGGATATACTTTTCTTACTCGCAAGGGATATTCGTTCCCATTTCTGTCAAATGTTGCTGATAGATCTCTCTTAACTCTATCAATGTAATGCTCATCAATTTCAGCTTCGATTTTGAAATCGGTCAATACATTCACCTGACCAATACGTTGTCCCTGGGCAATGTTCTGACCTATCTCAGCATCTAGGAATCCTAACTGTCCGTCTGCGGGAGCCCTCACGTTAAGGTGGTCCAGTCTTTCGTAAACCATGGAAAGCGTTTTGCGCATACGTACCAAGTCACCATCCAAACTAGTCAACGAAGTTTTACTTAACTCCTCATCTTGTTTGGTTTGTTTTTCAAGGATATCATGTTGCCTTTGGGCCAACTCGTAGTTTTCTTTGGATAGCAAATACGCTTCTTTGGAAATGAGTTTCTCATTATACAAGTCTACATTTTGCTCATAGTTTCTTTTCAAGCGTTGTAAATCGTAGAATGCTGTTGCTAAAGATTGTCTACCATCTAAAAGACGAGAGTCAAAATTGAGTTTGGTAGACCGCAGATCATTTTGCTTTAAAGCAAGGTTACTTTCACTGGCTAAGATTTGCTCATACAGCACCATGTTTTCCAGCTTAAGGATAATGTCTCCCTTTTTGACCATGGCACCTTCTTCGATTAACTTTTCAGTTACCCGCCCCCCTTCATAGGCATCCATATATATTGTGGCTATCGGCGCTACATTTCCGTTGATGGTAATAAAGTCATCAAACTTGCCATCCACAACTTCTGAAATGGATACTCTTTCTTTGTCGGTTCTGAAGGTAGAGGTTGTTCCGGCAAACAATAGCTTCCAACCAAAAAACAGTACCAATATGCCCAGCGCGATGTAACCGTAATGCTTGGGTCGTAATCCTTTCTTTTTTTCTAATTGTATATCCATCAGTCGATTAATTGATATTAAAAATAGGTAGGCCTTTATAGAAATCTATGGTACTTTCATTCACCTTCAATCTCAGACTTACTTGTAAATTTTCGTTTTGTGCTGTCCCAAAAAGGTTCTTGGCCTGAAACAGTTCAATGGCGTTTATTAGTCCTTTTTCGTAGCGTTTTTGTGCAATCTCAAATGCAATTTCCTGTGCTTCCACTCTCTTGTTGCTTTGGCCCAATTCTACCACCAAGGCATCATGGGTTTGAACCAGTTGTTGAATTAGTTGAAACAATTCCTGTTCTTGCAATTTCAGATTGTTCTTGGCCTGTAAATAGGCTATTTTTTGTTGCTTCACTCGAGAACGGTTTGACCAACCGTTGGTAAGCGGAATGCTAAGTTCGGCACCCACGAATCGCGCAAAGTTTTCACCGATTTGATCAGAGAATGGCACGACATTGTCATTGTCATCTGTATTGGTTTCTGAAAACCGAGAGGACATTCCTGCCACTACCCGAAGTGATGGGTACAAAGTTCCTCTGGTGGATTGTAATTGCTTTTTGGCTGCTTTTACTCTGTATTCTTGAGATTTTACAATCGGCACAAAGGTCCTTGCGGTCGCGTACAACGAATCAACGGTTACCTCTTGGTTAACATCAGTTCCCTGATTTGACTCTTCGTCTAGTTGCAAATTGATATCGTTGGTGTCGGTCAAATTCATTTCTTGTAATAAAGTCAATTTGGACAGTGCAAGAGTATTTTGGTTTTGGGTAACCAACAATTTGTCGTTCAAAAGGTTGGATTCAGCCTCAAGCAAATCAGCCTCAGCCATAAGCCCTAACTCTACTTGTCTTTTAACCAAGTCGTAGTTGGTTTGCGAAATATCTTGCTGATCTAAGGAATTAGCTACTAGACCTTCATTGAACTTAATATCGTAATAGGCGCTCATTACACGAAAAGCCAAGAGAAATTTTTCTTGAACAATATCTTCTTCGGAAGCCCTTAGAATGTATTTGGCCGCTTTAATAGCATTCAGTTTTTGAAAACCTTGAAAGACATCAACATTGGCACTAAGGCTGTAATTGGCATTGTTGAACTCTCTATTTACCAACACCCCAGTTTGTGGATCTTCAGTCAGACCCGTATTGATACGGTAATCTGTAAAAGCATTTACATTGGGCAATAAGTTTCGTACTGATTGTCTGTAAGTCTCCTTGCTGGCATCCTTGGTATAAGAGCTATTTTTTACCAGAAGGTTGTTCTCAATCGCGTAAGCCACACATTCGTCCAAGGTCCATGCTTTTTGGGCCAAGGTCGAAGCCGTTGCGAAGAAAAATAGAGCGATTATGTAAATTTTGATATTCATGGTTTTTTACTGTGCCAAACTTAATACTATTCATGTGCCAAAAAATTAAACTGCTGAAAATCAAATTATTACAAATAGAAAATAATTGAAATGAGAAGAAGAGTGTAAAATTTTTATACAAATTCTGTCCAAATTTTTTACATGGGCCTAAATTATTGCTCTGCTATTCGTAGTTTTAAAACCAAACAAATCCCAAAACCTATGATTGACGCCAAAATTTTGGTGGTAGATGACAATAAAAGCGTATTGAGCGCCTTGGAGATTTTGCTTCAGTTTGAATATTCAAGCGTACAAACCCTTTTTAATCCAAACCAAATTTCTTCTTTCCCTAAGCTCGAAGAAATAGACATTGTTCTGTTGGACATGAATTTTTCGGCTGGAGTGAACACCGGAAATGAAGGCTTATTCTGGCTTAACGAGATTAAAAAGAGGTCACCCAATACTTCTGTGGTGCTAATGACAGCCTATGGTGCTGTGGATTTAGCAGTAAGTGCCTTAAAGCAAGGTGCAGCCGATTTCATTTTAAAACCATGGAACAATGAGCGTCTAATGGCCACAGTGAAATCCGCGTATGAGCTTAGAAAATCCAAACAGGAAATACATCAACTAAAAAAGAAAGAGAGCAACCTGAAGCAGGTTATTAACGAGGATAAAAACTCTATAATCGGAAACTCAAAAGCGTTGACCTCAGTTTTGAATTTGGCAAAAAAGGTGGCCAAAACGGATGTAAACGTGCTGATTACTGGGGAAAATGGTACTGGAAAAGAACTTATAGCTCGTGAATTGCACAGACTCTCTGTTCGAAAAGATGAGGTATTCATCGGTGTGGATATGGGGTCCATTGCCGAAAATTTGTTTGAAAGTGAACTGTTTGGGCACCTTAAGGGGTCTTTTACAGATGCCAAAGAAGATCGTGTTGGTAAGTTCGAAGCAGCGCATCAAGGGAGTTTGTTTTTGGATGAAATGGGGAACCTATCCCTTCAAATGCAGGCTAAACTGCTATCGGCCATCCAAAACAAATCCATCGTACGGGTAGGATCCAATAAATCGATTTCCGTTGATATACGACTTATCTGTGCCACAAACTGCAATCTGGAACAAATGGTTTCTGACGGACTGTTCCGAGAAGATTTGCTATATCGAATTAATACCATACATATTGAGGTGCCCCCTCTGAGGGAGCGAGAAGGGGATATTTTGGTATTGGCCGATTTCTTTCTGAAACTTTTCGCTGGAAAATATGATAAACCAAGTCTTAGAATAAATAGCGCTGCTCAGGAAAAGCTTTTGGAATATCGGTGGCCCGGGAATGTGAGGGAATTGCAGCA
The DNA here is from genome assembly GCF_965601775.1 of Flagellimonas sp. Lineage (GTDB taxonomy): Bacteria > Bacteroidota > Bacteroidia > Flavobacteriales > Flavobacteriaceae > Flagellimonas. Next base: position 3,763,482 of record NZ_OZ271837.1, on the reverse strand, counting down.
TACTTTGGAACGAGCTGTGATTCTATCCGAGGGAGACGTCCTAAAACCATCCGATTTTTTACTGCACCACAAGGCGCCCAATGAATTGGTGAATAGTGCTATGACCTTGGATGATATGGAACAGCAAATGATTGCCAAAGCACTGGAGCAAAATGAGGGTAATTACAGTGCGGCCGCAGAGCAATTGGGTATTTCGAGACAGACGCTGTACAACAAACTAAAGAAGAAATAGACCCTATGGTTAGCCAAAATTTCTATTATAAAATCATCATAAGAGTCTTATTTATTGGGATAAGCGCATATGTTTCTGCCTATGGTTTTGCAAACGAAAAATACCTTGTTGGAGGATTGGCCGGTCTATTTTTTGTGGTTCAACTTATCCTGCTTATTCGATACTTTAATCACACCAATAGAACCATTGCATACCTTTTCAAAGCAATAAAAAATGAAGACTTTACGCTTAGATTTCCAAAGGAAACCAAGGAGGAATCCTTAAATGAGTTGAATCTCAGTTTAAATCTGCTGAACGATACTGTGCAGGAACTGTATTTGAGAAATGAGGCCAAGGAAAAGTATTATCAGGAAATCATCAAACAGGCGGATATTGGAATACTCACGGTAAACGAAGCAGGGCACATCCTGTTTGCCAACCCCACAATGGAAAGATTGCTCAATCATAGCCCGTTGAATCATATCAAGCAACTGCAACAGGTAGATGAGAAATTGTATCAACTTTTTAGTGTACTTAAGCCCTTTGACCGTAAGCTAGTTGAACTAACCACCGAAAGGGAACAAAAACAATTGGCAGTCAAGGCTCGCGGAATCACCCTTAACGAAGAAGAATTACTTCTGGTTGTGGCACAGGACATTGACAAAGAATTGGATGAAAAACAAACCGAATCCTGGGTGAGATTGATACGCGTGCTCACTCATGAAATCATGAACACCATTACCCCAATTACTTCAATTTCGGATACGATTATCAAGTATTTCGTAAAAAATGGAGAGGCCATTTCCTCTGCGGAATTGGAAGAAAACCACATCAAAAATACAGTCAAGGGATTGGAAGTAATCAAAAATCAGGGAGGGAATCTAATGGATTTTGTGCAATCCTATAGAACCTTATTAAGTGTTCCCGAACCGGACAGAGCCTTGGTCAATGGATTTAATTTGATCAACAAGATTCAGGTGTTGATGGAAACTAGGGCCAATGAGTCTGGAATAAAATTTTCAATTGACTGCACGCCCCTAAGCCTGGAACTTTTCATTGATGAAAAACAAATTTCCCAGGTCCTTCTCAACCTTTGTAAAAATGCCATGCAATCTGTGGAAAACACATCAAATGGACAAGTTCAATTAATGGCAAAGGAGGAAGACAACTTGAAGATTATCGAGGTAAAAGATAACGGCCCCGGAATACCGGAAGACCTTCTGGAGGAGATTTTTATTCCATTTTTTACTACTAAAACAGGCGGAACGGGTATAGGTCTCAGTCTTTCCAAAAGAGTGATGCAATTGCATGGAGGGAGTTTAAAAGTACATTCCATTCCCAATGTGGAGACGGTTTTTAGATTGACATTTTCCTAGGGTTAAAAAGGTATGGGTTTAAAAGAAAGACTTTTGGAACATTGCCATTCTTATGTAAAGGAGAAAGAGCAGATGTTGATTTCGAGATATGCCCTGCTCCAAGATTCTTTGAACAATGAAACAAAAAGCACCGCAGGGGACAAGCATGAAACAGGAAGAGCCATGGTACAGTTGGAGCAGGAAAAACTGGAAAAGCAAGAAAGAGAATTAAAACTCACAAAGGAGATTCTTCAAAGAGTTAAAATAGATAAACCAACTCCAAATGTAAGCTTGGGCAGTTTGGTCAAAACAGATTCCCATTCCTATTTTTTGGCCATTTTCGCTGGCTCTTTTGAGCATATCGGAGAAAGTGTATTTTGTATTTCGGCAGCATCACCCATTGGGCAATGTGTGTTGGGTAAAGCGGTAGGAGAATCCTTTGCCTTCAATGGAAAAACAATCAAAATCCTGGAAATAGAATAACACATTTTGGGTTTAACCTTTCCTTAAAACAATTACTTTCAAAGATGGTTACCTTTAAAGGGATTAACCAATAAATGAACATCATGACAACACAAGAAGTTGCGAACAAGCTAGTACAGCTTTGTCGCGAAGAAAAGTACAGAGAGGCCTACGATTTGTATGCGGACGATGCGGAGAGCATCGAAATGGATGGTATGCCAGGTGAAAAAATCACTATAGGGAAGGAGAACATTTGGAACGGCTATTTGCAATGGGCCGAAGGCATTGAGGAAATCCATGGAGGGTCGGTTGGGGACCCGGTAGTCGCTGCAAACCATTTTGTGGTGCCCATGTCCATGGACGCCACTTTCAAGGAAGGCGGGCGTTGGGCTTTTGATGAATTGTGCATGTACCAGGTAGAGAATGGTAAGATCAAAAAGGCACAATACTTCTATGAAGTTCCGGAAATGGGTTAATCCAAATCAGGCTTTTTGCGGTTGAATTTTTTATCTGACTGCTTTCGCTTGGATTTCAATCTATTTTCAACAGAAGATTTTGAAGGCTTTGTAGGTTTTCGTTTTTTGGAAACTTCCAAAGCCTTTTTTATAATTTGAATGAAACGTTTGGTGACAAGCTCTTTATTCTTATGCTGACTTCGGGATTCCTCGCATTGTAATTTAAAGATGCCTTCAGCGGTCAATTTAGATTGGAGCTTGAATCGTATCCTTTCTTTTTCGGCGGAAGTTAGACCAGTGGATGTTTCCACCGGAAATGAAAGCTGAATTTTCGAGGAGACCTTATTGGCATGTTGCCCACCAGGCCCACCACTGCGAATAGCCTTGAACTGAAGCTCACTAACAATTTTTTCCCAATCCATTACCTCTTAAGGTTTAGGACAAAGATAATCTGAAGCTATTCCGTTTTGAAGGAAATGCCCACTAAGTTGAAGTCGGAGTTATTTTCCTTATTGCCGCTTTCGTTATTGTAGCTATTTACATTTTTCGGACTACCCTCCCCATAACCAAAACCAGTAGCTTCTATCGTAATGGAATAAACGGGAGTCGATAAATCCAAGGCAATGGGATAGGTTCCATAGGAGTTGTCTACCAACTTAACCTCTTTGCCCAGGGTACTCTCATTGGCACCAAATTCACCTTGAGCCACTTCATTCCGATTTTGGTCAAAGGCAGTCCATTTGCCCGTTTCTCCATCGGGATGACCTTCGTTGGCTCCCATCATTCCAACGGTAACGACAATGTCGGAAGCCGGGTCCTCAAAAATGATTTCGATTTTCTCACTTGCATTGACTTCTTGTCCTTGGTACATGACGTAGTAGTCTATCTGGTCCCAACGTGCGCCGGCTACTCCGAAACCTTCGTCTCTAAATTCAGTATCGTACACCAATTGGCCAGCACTGCCATCAATTTTTAGGGCTCTTAGGGATACACCATTTCCCCAATCCTGAAGACCTTCTCCGTTGTTGGTGAGTATATTGGGTGAAGCCGTCAATTCAATGGTTGATGCATTGGTTTCGTCAGTATCGGTGTCTTCCGAATCATCATTGTTGGAATCATCGTTGTTGGTTTCGTCACTATCTGAATTTTGGTCATCCGAAGTATCTTCCGAGTTGGTTTCTTCTACAACTTCCTCGTCTGATTCGGTTGACATTTCTTCAGTGGGAGTATCTTCAGAACATGCAATAAAGGATAAAAAAAGAAGCGTGCCCAAGAAAGGGGCGAGCAGGAATTTTTTCATTTCAGTAGTATTGGGGTTCACTAGAGCAACGAAAAATCGAACTACTTCGTATAGAACAAATTAGCTTTTCGACGAAAGGGAATTCCCTGACAGATTGATCCTCTTATTAACCAATTGAAGCGCAATATTGAGAAATACTTTGGTTTGAACCCTGAGGGCCACTTTATGGGTAAAAAATATGGAATACCCATCCTCCGAAACACCTTCAACCAAATAATGACTTCCCTTAAACAAATTTCGTTGCACGGTAACCTCTAGGCCCGACTTATTTGAAATTTCAAATTCATGGGGATATATCAATAGGGTAGCATCCAATTCCGAATACTCCTTAAGAAGGCGCAAAGGCACTTCATTTACGAAACCGAAAAGCGAGGCGATATATTGGGTTCGCGGATTGTTATGGAGGAATTCTGTAGGTTGATGCTCCTCAATTTTTCCATCTTTCAAAACGATAATTTCATCTGCAAAGGAGAGAACATCGTCCCTATCATGGGTAGCGGTAAGCACGGATATACCCTTGTTCTTTAAATAAGGGAAAAGGCGATTTCGCAGCTCATTTTTTTTGAATTGATCAATATGGCCAAAGGGTTCATCAAGAAGCAATAGTTCTGGTTCCTGGGCTAGCGCTTGGGCCAATGCCACGCGTTGTTTTTGTCCCCCACTTAGATTTTTGACTTTTTCATGGGCAAAGTCCTGCATCCCTATGAGGGTCAACAGCTCATCTATTCGGGACTGATGGGTTTCAGGTTCAAAAACAGACAAGTGCTGCGCTATGTTTTCAGTAACGGATGTGAAGGGCATCAAATCAAAATCCTGAGATAGATATTTCATGTAGGATTCCCCAGGCACTAAGTTATAATTGGGACCCAAAGCTTGCTTTTCTCCCCAATAAATGGAGCCATCATCTAAATGTAGTAGACCGTATATGAGTTTAAGTAGCGTGCTTTTACCAGACCCACTTTCTCCCATTAAGGCAATATGCCCCCCTTTGTTGATTTGAAAAGAAATGTCCTCCAAAATCAACCTACCATCGTAGTCAAATGCATTAATCTGAACTTTTAGCATCTTTCCTAAGGGCAAAAAAAATCCGCCTCCGAAGAAGCGGATTCAGCATTTTACTTTGTTTTAATCTTTAAACTCCTTCAAAACCGCTTGGTTCGGTAGCTTGTCATATCCCATATTAAATAAGGTAAAGCCAAAAATATCGGCATATTGTTCAATGGTTTTACTTACAGGAGTTCCAGCTCCGTGACCCGCATTGGTTTCAATACGAATTAGGGTAGGATTAGTCCCTTGTTGTTTTTCCTGAAGCTCGGCAGCGAATTTGAAACTATGGGCCGGAACAACACGGTCATCATGATCTCCTGTAGTGACCAAGGTAGCGGGATATTCAACACCTTCCTTCACATTGTGAACAGGTGAATAGCCTTTCAAATATTCAAACATTTCTTCGTCATCCTCAGCGGTTCCGTAATCGTAGGCCCAACCGGCTCCAGCAGTGAAAGTATGGTATCGTAACATATCCAAAACACCCACTGCAGGTAAAGCCACTTGCATCAAATCAGGGCGTTGTGTCATGGTTGCACCTACCAAAAGTCCACCGTTGGACCCCCCTCGAATGGCCAAATATTCTTTGGAGGTGTAATTATTGGCTATTAAATACTCTGCGGCGGCGATAAAGTCATCAAACACATTTTGTTTTTGTTGTTTGGTTCCGGCAATGTGCCACTTTTTCCCATATTCACCCCCACCTCTAAGGTTAGGTACAGCGTAAATTCCACCCTGTTCCATCCATACCGCATTCACGATGCTGAAAGAGGGAGTTAAGCTTATGTTGAAACCTCCATATCCATAAAGAATGGTTGGATTTTCTCCATTCATCTCCACCCCTTTTTTATGGGTGATAATCATGGGAACCTTAGTGCCATCTTTAGAATTAAAGAAGACCTGAGTGGAAACATAATCAGCAGGATTGAAATCAATTTCAGGTTTCCAATATTGCTCATAGGCTCCGGTTTCCACATTATATTTATAGGAAGACCCTGGGGTGTTGTAATTGGTGAAAGAAAAGTAGAATTCCTTTTCTTCTTTTTTGCCTCCAAAGCCATTAGCGCTTCCAACACCTGGAAGTTCAACTTCTCGTACCAACTTACCATCGTAGTCGTACTGAAGTACTTTGGATATGGCATCCACCATATATTCTGCAAAAAAGTATCCGCCGCCCGTTCCTGGGGTCAATACATTTTCAGTTTCCGGGATTACATCTTGCCAATTGTCTGGAGTTGGATTAGCAGCATCTACGCTCACAATTTTACTGTTGGGCGCGTTTCTGTCCGTTACCAAAAACAGCTTGGACCCTGTGTTGTCAATCACATAGGTATCAGATTCAGTATCGTCCAAAATGGTTACCAAACCACTGTCAGGATTGCTCAAATCTTTCATGAACAATTTGTTTCCAGAGGTTGAAATTGCAGCAGAGATAAAAAGGTACTTTCCGTCATCGGAAACATTGCTACCCACATAACGGTGCTTTTCTTCTGGCACTCCTCCAAAAATCAGTTCATCCTCGTATTGCGGTGTACCCAAAGCATGATAATACAATTTATGCTGGTCCGTTTTGGCAGAAAGCTCACTTCCGTCCGGTTTATCATAGCTTGAATAGAAGAAACCATCATTTCCTTTCCAAGATATACCGCTGAATTTGATGTCCACAAGGGTATCTTCCACTCTTTCCATGGATTTCGTGTCAATCACGATTCCCTTTCTCCAATCACTTCCTCCCTCAGAAATGAGATAAGCTGCTTTGGAGCCGTCTTTGGTAAAACTTAGCCCCATTAGAGAGGTCGTTCCGTCTTCCGAAAAAGTGTTGGGGTCCAAAAACACTTCGGCCTCTTCCCCTTCTTTTTGGCGATAAACCACATACTGGTTTTGAAGTCCATCATTTTTGTAGAAATACGTGTAGTCTCCTTCGGTAAAAGGGGACCCTAGTTTTTCATAGTTCCACAATTTTTCCAAACGATTTTTCAAATCTTCCCGAAAAGGGATTTGGTCCAAGTAGCCAAAGGTAGCAGCGTTCTGGGTCTTGACCCAAGCTTCAGTCTCGGCGCTACGATCATCTTCTAACCAACGATAGGGGTCTTTTACATCAGTTCCGAAGTAGGTATCCACAGTGTCTACCTTTTTGGTCACGGGATAGTTCACAGCAATAAGTTCTTTCTTTTTTTCCTGGGTACAGCTGGCAAGAATGAGCACAGCCATTAGGAAGGTTAATTTGTTCATTTTTAAAGATTTTAATCTGCTAAAAATAGCACAAATCCCCCTTGCGTTTTAGAAAGTGCAGAAACCTTTAACGTATTTTAAGAAATGGTAGAAGTTTGCTGGACAACCAAGCCTTTTTGTACCAAATATTCGGCAATCTGTACGGCGTTGGTCGCAGCTCCTTTGCGTAAATTATCAGATACAATCCACATATTTAAGGTGTTACGCTGGGTCTCATCTCTTCGCAATCTTCCCACAAAGACCTCATCTTTCTCATGTGCATGAATGGGCATAGGATAGCTATTGGTAGAAGGGTCATCTTGAACCACAATTCCAGGTGTTTCACTAAGAAGTTGCCTCACCTCATTGAGGTCAAAATCGTTGTGGAACTCGACATTTACAGATTCGGAATGTCCACCAGCTGTTGGAATACGCACCGCAGTAGCGGTCACGGAAAAAGTGCGGTCGTCCAAAATCTTTTGGGGCTCGCGGGCCAATTTCATTTCTTCCTTGGTGTACCCGTTTTCCATAAACACATCGCAATGCGGCAAGGCATTTCTATTGATAGGATAAGGGTAAGCCATTTCCCCATCAATTCCGTTGGTTTCATTTTCCAATTGTTGAACCGCTTTAACTCCTGTACCAGAAACGGATTGATAGGTAGAAACTACAATACGTTTCATTTGATATTTCAGATGTAGCGGATTCAGTGCCATCACCATTTGGATTGTGGAACAATTTGGATTGGCGATGATTTTATCATCGGCTGTCAATTCGGAAGCATTGATTTCTGGAACCACCAACTTCTTTGTGGGGTCCATACGCCATGCGGACGAATTATCAATAACTGTGGTACCCACCTCTGCAAATTTTGGAGCCCATTCTAAGGAAGTATCCCCACCTGCAGAAAAAATGGCAATATCAGGTTCGGCCGCTACAGCATCATCAAGACCAATAATGGTGTATTCAGTTCCTCTATATTCCAATTTCTTACCTACGGAACGTTCTGAGGCCACCAATAACAATTCGGAGATTGGGAAATCCCGTTCTGCCAAAACCCGCAACATTACCTCGCCTACCATTCCAGTGGCTCCTACTACCGCAACTTTCATATCAAAATCAATTTATGCGACAAAAGTACATCCGCGAATTGGATTTATCCAAGTCTTTTAAGAAAGATAAAATAAAAAATAACAAAATGTTATAAATAAAACAACCGTCAGCATGTTAGCGAAACAGACTGACGGCTTTTAAGTTATGAATTGTGATGTAGCGGTACCCTTTATTGAAGGGTAAACGATTTTACTTTTTCAACAAATCACGGATTTCAGCAAGCAATTCTTCTTGCGTTGGTCCTTTTGGTGGCTCTGGAGCAGGCTCTTCTTTCTTCTTCATTTTATTCACTCCTTTTACAATCATGAACATTACGAATGCTACTATGATGAAATCAATCACATTGGTCAAAAAGGCTCCATAGAGCACGGCAATTTCCCCAACGGTTTCTCCTGCATCATTCACTGTACCTTCTTTTATTATGTATTTTAAGTCATTGAAATCGGAATTGAACAACAAACCGATAAGTGGTGAAACAATTCCTCCGGTAAAGGAAGATACAACTTTGTTGAAAGCAGCACCCATAACGAAACCTACGGCAATGTCGACCAGGTTTCCTTTCATGGCGAAGTCCTTAAACTCTTTCAGAAATCCCATTTTTATAGTTTTAAGTGGTTAATGATTCCAATGTACAGAAAAAAAGTACTCTGCTGCAAATGAGAGCCTAAAAAACAGAGCCTACTTGATTACCCTTTTTACTCTTTGCGATATGGCTGTTAAAATCTCATAGGAAATGGTTTGGGCAGAGGAAGCAAAGCTTTCCGCTGAGTTTTCTTCGCCAAAAACCATAACTTCATCGCCTTCGGCACAATCTATCCCCGTTACATCCACCATAATCATGTCCATACACACATTTCCGATAATGGGCGCTTTTTCACCATTTACCATTACAAAGGTCTTTCCGTTTCCATATTGCCTTCCAATACCATCAGCATGACCTAGTGGAAGCGTAGCAGTAACTCGATATCCGTCTGAACTGAAAGCACGGTTGTAGCCTACGGTTTCGCCAGGTTCAATTTTATGCATCTGGGAAATAATAGTTTTTAGCTGAGCCACAGGTTTAAGGTTTTTGTCCTCAATTGCACTATTGCCATAGCCGTACAAACCAATGCCGCTTCGGACCATTTCAAACTGGGCATCTGGATAGTTGATGATTCCCGAGGTATTCAGCATATGCCGAATAGGGCTGTACCCTAATTTTTGGTTGAGCGCGACACTTATTTTTTTAAAAGTCTCTATTTGGGTTAGGCTGAATTTTTTTTCATTTGGGTCTTCGGATGCAGCTAGATGCGAAAGAATAGCAGTGATTTTTATCTCATTTCGATTCTCCAGTTGTTTCGAAATGTGTTCCACATCAGTTTCCCAAAACCCTAATCGGTTCAAACCGGTATTGAATTTGATATGAACTGGATAGTCCTCCAACTTTTTGCGTTGTGCTACTTTCAAAAACTCAGCTAAGATTTTTGGAGAATACAAACTGGGCTCCAATTGATGAGCTATCAACTGTTCAAAATTTACTGGTAAAGGATGTAGTACCAATATAGGAGTGGTGATACCTGCTTCACGAAGCAACCCCCCTTCTTTTACATAGGCTACCGCCAAATAATCGACCCCAAGATTTTCCATTTTTTGGGCAATACCGACCATATCGCTTCCATAGGCAAATGCCTTTACCACGGCCATAAACTTGGTTTCAGGGTCTAGCTTTGATTTCAGGTAGTGGTAATTATGGGCCAGGGCAACTAGGTCAATTTCTAGGATGGTCTCACCAACTTTATCCATTGGCTGTTTTCTTTTTTGGGGTGACCTCTTCGGCCTCTACATCCATTTTACTTACTTTTTCCTTAAGCATGGCCTTGTAAAAAGCGGCTCGGCTTAGGGGTTCATATTCGCCGGTTTCACCAAGAAGAACCAAATTATCATTGTCGGCTTTTCTAAAGCTGTAGTTGGCCAAGTTTCCAGTTCTTGTGCAAACAGCATGTACTTTGGTCACATATTCTGCAGTAGCCATAAGTGCTGGCATGGGACCAAAAGGGTTGCCCTTGAAGTCCATATCCAATCCAGCCACGACCACCCGAACCCCACGATTGGCCAAATCATTGCATACGGTTACGATTTCGTCATCAAAAAATTGAGCTTCGTCAATACCTACCACATCACAATCGTCCGCCAGTAAACGAATGTTGGCGGCAGCCGGTACAGGGGTAGACCGTATTTCATTAGAGTCGTGCGATACCACCATATCCTCATGATAACGAGTATCAACGATGGGTTTAAAAATTTCTACCTTTTGTTTGGCGAATTTTGCACGTTTTAGGCGACGGATAAGCTCTTCGGTCTTACCGGAAAACATGGAGCCGCAGATAACTTCTATCCATCCAAACTGTTCTTCAGGGTTGACCGTATTTTCGAGAAACATACTGTACTTTTAAACGAAAAGGGTAGTACTTTCGTTTTAATTAAAGACAAAACACAAAGCTACTAAAAAAATAAGCCTTGTTTTCGGGATAAAATTTAACCTTTTGTTCTTAAAGGGATTATGAAAATGGACTTATTTTTATAAAAAGATTTTAAGTGATGGTAAGGAAGTTACGGGAAGAATTGATAAAACTATCTACCGATATCATAACGGCAAGAGAGGATAAACAGTTGATTGAGCTGTATGATAAGGCTAAGGAGCTATATGAGAAATTGGCGGTGCTGAAATTCATAGATGAGAAATTAAGCGATATTGAGGTGGACGTTTCCAAAAATGTGTTGGCATCTCGATTTGAGAAATTGGCCAATACGGTAATGAGTGGAAATACGGCGGTACCAGAAAACAACCCACACGATGAGGATATTATTACTCCAGGCATGGACACCATAAAAGACATGGTTTCAGAAATGCCAACGGAAAAAGCTGTGGAGCACTTTTTTGCCGAGTTTGTTGCCAAGCCGGAAAAACCTAAAAATGACAAGGAGATTTTTACGGAATCCAATACTGAACCTGCTGTAAAAAAATCATTGAATGATTCATTCGTAAAAGAGTATCAAATTGGCTTGAATGACAAACTAGCTTTTGTTAAGCACCTTTTCAATGAAAATGCCAAGGAGTACGAAAAAGTGGTGAATCAGTTAAATACCATTGACACCGAAGAAAGGTCCAAAGCGTTTATCACCAATTTGGTAAAGCCAGAGTACAATAACTGGGAGGGGAAAGAAGATTACGAGTCCCGTTTTATGGCCTTGATAGAAAGGCGATTCGCATAAACCAAAATCTATTTCGGCTACTTTTTATACTTTTAGGGAAGTTCATCCCTAAACCTAACTACAGATGAAATTTATCAAAATTGCGTATTGGCTGTCGACAGCTTTGTTGACAGCTATCATGTGTTTTTCCGCGTACAATTACTTTTTCAATAACGAGATGATTCGTGGCTTTTTTGAAGCCATGGGATATCCTACCTATTTGATTTACCCTATGGCTATAGCCAAACTTTTGGGCCTACTTGCTGTTTGGGGTAATTTCTCCAAATGGCTCAGGGAATGGGCTTATGCAGGCTTCTTCTTTAACTCCGTTTTGGCCTTTTTTGCACATGTTATGATCGGCGATGGGCAACAAATGGGAGCCTTCCTGGCCTTTATTTTTGTATTGACTTCGTATTTCACGGCAAAAAAGGTAAGGCCTTAACTTTGGCCTATGGGAAAACTATTTTTGGTTCCAACACCAATAGGAAATCTAGAAGATATGACCTTCCGGGCCATTAAGGTGCTCAAGGAAGTGGATTTGATTTTAGCTGAGGATACGCGTACTAGTGGCAAATTGCTCAAGCATTTCGAGATTGACACCCCTTTACAAAGCCATCATATGCACAATGAACACAAACAGTTGGATGCAATTATTCAAAAATTGGAAGAAGGAACTACCCTAGCCTTGATTTCCGACGCGGGCACTCCAGCCATTTCCGACCCAGGGTTTTTATTGACGCGTGCCTGCGTCCAAAACAACATTGAGGTAGAATGTCTACCTGGAGCAACGGCTTTTGTGCCTGCTTTGGTGAACAGTGGTCTTCCCAACGACCGATTTGTTTTTGAAGGATTTTTGCCGGTTAAAAAAGGTAGGCAGACCCGACTTGAAACTTTGGCCGAAGAAAAACGAACTTTGGTTTTTTACGAATCGCCTCATAAATTGGTAAAAACCTTGACACAGTTTGGCGAGTATTTTGGAACAGATAGACCAATTTCGGTCTCACGCGAGTTGACCAAATTATATGAAGAAACGGTTCGAGGAACAGTCGCTGAGGTTTTAAAACATTTTGAAACCAAACCGCCTAAAGGTGAGTTTGTTATTGTGGTAGCAGGTAAGCAGTAGTTGTTCGTATCCTATCCTTTTTTTAATTAATTTGGTAACAACCGAAAGCCAAAGTGGTACAAAAACTACATCCTGAAATCAACAAGGTGTACTTTGTGAATAAGTATACCTTATTTCATATTCTTTCCGGTTCAGGAACCATCCAGGTTGATTTTAAAAACTATGCGGATTGGCAAGACAAGGCCATTTATTTGGAAAAAGGGCAGTACATCAAATTCTTTTCAGATGACTTTGTGGTTCGAAAGATTGAGTTTCCCAACAGAGCCATTTTTGAAAAGAAGGAAGTACGTGTACTTTTTAAACATCTGATTTCGTTGGGCTATATCAACTTTAATGAATGCGATGAATGCCAAAAGTATTTGGCAAATACCGTATTTTCTGAGGACACTACGGATATCATCGATATATCTTCCAAACAATGGTATTGGCAGAATCCCTTTAAGGCCAGTAAGAAAGAATACCAGCTGATTTTTGATGTCAAGGACATTATTGATGAAAACTACTTCAGTAATTTTTCAGGTGATGATGTGGTAAAGCTAATGACCGAAAATGGATACGAAGCCCAGGCTTTGGTCAAAGATAAAATTGGACTCTCAGTAAAAAACTTGATTTCCAACAAAAGGTTGATGGAGGGCCGAAAGAAAATCGTTTTCACGGATAAGAGTATTCAGGAAGTGTCCTACGAAACCGGATATAAAGACCCGGCTTACTTCAATAGGGTATTCAAAAGAAATACAGGGATGACCCCTTCGGAGTTTCGAAATGATTTTGACTTCGAAAATAGGGACACCTTTATTCAAAACTTGGTCGAACTATTAAAGACCCATCATACCGAACAGCGCAACCTTGAGTTTTATGCGGATAAAATGCACCTTTCTGTTAAAGCACTTTCTAAAAAAACAAGGGCCAAAATGAATGCTTCCTTAGGTCAGTTGATTCGGGGAGAAGTAATCACTTCTTCCAAAAGGCTATTGCAACAAGATGCTTCTGTAAAGGAAGTGGCCTTTGCTTTGGGCTTTGAGGAAGCCAATCATTTCTCCCAATTCTTCAAGAAATACACAGGGACCACACCCACTTTATATAAATCCAAAAAGTACAATTCTTAGCGTCTTTTTTGTACCTCCCAGCCTAACATCCTTGCTGAAATTTGCAATGTAATTACAAACAACAATTGTATAAACATTAAAAATTGACAACAATGGATATTAAAACATTAGCAACAGAAATGGACAGTATAGTTGCCCAAGGAGCTATCGTGGACGCAGTAAAACAATTCTTTGCGGAAGACTCCACTACCTCAGACTACAATGGGGTTGCAACTACCGACAAACAACAAATGGTTGAAAAAATGGAAGGCTTTGCAGGGGCCATTGCCCAAGTAAACGGCATCACGCATCACCACACCATCGTGGATGGAAATGTATCTGCATCAGAGTTCACTTTCGACTTCAACATGAAGGACGGTAGTAAGATCTACTGGCACGAAATCATTCGCAGAATCTGGAATGAAAACGGTGAAGTGGTACAGGAAGAATATTTCAACGCAGAGTAAAAGAATTTGCTATGCATTTCTTCAATACCAAACGGCACGGACGGCTAATCAGGACACAACGTTTCGATTTTGGTTCCCTTTTTACGGAAGCCCAATGGAGAAAGTCAACCACCCTAGGTTTTGACACCGAAGAAACGAACTGCATGGATAGTAGAAAACTTCACCTATCCTAACATGCGGTTCAATAGGAATACAAAAAACAAATACAAACAATTATTAAAAAAATAGAACGATGAAAAATACAATTAAAACAACAGTACTCATTTTTGCTTTAGCTATCAGTTCCATCACTTTTGGACAAGACAAAAAAGCGAACAACATTGACAACAGCAATATTGCATTGGCTGGCTACAGCCCCGTATCTTACTTGGATTTGGGATTGGCACAGATAGGAAACAAAGCCTATAAATCAGAATACAAGAAGGTAGCATACTACTTCACTTCTGAAGATCAGAAAAAAACATTCGACAAGAATCCTGAGAAGTATTTACCTCAATATGGTGGTTACTGTGCCTTTGGAGTATATGCCGGAGCCAAGTTTAGAGTGGACCCAAACAAATTTATTGTGAAGGATGGCAAATACTATTTGTTCTTGAACAATGTGGAATTGGATGCAAAGCAATTATGGTTGGCAGAGAAAAACAACGCCAAATTGAAGAGCACGGCAGATACCAACTGGAAAAAATTAAGCAAAACCTACAACTAGAGTTGTAGGGGAGTTCAACTAAAATTTAGATTATGAAATTCGTTACAAAAAGAATGCATGCATTTTTGGATTATCCAGTTGCATTGGCATTGATAGCCCTACCCTTTTTACTAGGCTTGGGAAGTTCAAATCCCATGGCGTTGCAACTATCGGTTGCTGTTGGAGTAGCAGCATTGATCTTGACGTTATTGACAGACCACCATTTGGGAGTATTTCGGGTAATTCCCTATAAATACCATTTGTTGGTAGATTTTTTGGTGGCCGTGGTATTTATTTTGGCACCCTTTGCGCTCTCTTTTGAAGGGTTGGATGGATACTATTACTGGATTAATGGTATTGCTGTTCTGATTGTGGTAAGCCTGCATAAACCAGAAGTGGCAAACTAGAGTTCTCTGAAATCCATGTATAAGAGGTTTTCATGATAGGTGGATTGTGTGATGAAGAATTGCCCCAGCATTTTGTTGGGGCAATTCCTGTATATGAAAAGGGAATGAGTAGAGGTTTGGGATGTCGAAAGTCATTGGATATCAAATGAAAAGGAGAGTCAACGAAAACAAATAAAAAGTATATTTGATTTACACGCTTATAACCATGAAAAACCAACCTTTCTTTTTTTTTCTGATACTTTTTTATCTCGGGATTCAAGCCCAAGATTCAAAGAATTTAATTCTTGATGAATTGAAGCTGGCCAATTTCGAAAACGGCAAGGTTCACAAGGTATGGTTAGGACTCGCAGATAACGAGTTTGGAAATCCAATCACCGTACCGGTTATTATTATAAAAGGCGCTGAAGAAGGAAAAGTTTTAGGACTCACAGCGGCCATTCATGGGAATGAACTGAATGGAATTTCCATTGTCCACAACCTAATTGATGAGATTAATCCTTCAACCTTGAAAGGCACGGTTGTGGCCATTCCCGGATTGAATCCATTAGCCATTGCAAGGAATCAACGGGAATTCATGGACCTTCAAGATTTAAATAGATTGTTTCCAGGTAAACCCAATGGCAATCGTTCCCAACAAATGGCTTATCAAATTGGCCAAAAGATTGTTCCTCTTTTTGATTATCATATCGATTTACATACCGCAAGTTTTGGTAGGGTTAACAGTCTTTATGGCAGGGGCAATATGGGGGATGAGACTTTAGCCAAAATGCTTCAGTTACTGCAACCAGATATCATTGTATCCAACAAAGGAAAGGCAAGTTTTGGTGAGGCCTCAGGATTGACTCTCCGAGCATTTGCTATAAGCAAGGGTGTACATTCAATAACCATGGAGTACGGAAACCCACAGGTGTACCAACCTGAAATAGTAGAACGTGGCGTTAAAGGCATCTTGAATGTTTTGAATGGATTTAGGTTTACCGATGTAGAACAAGATTTACCCAAACTGGGCCATGTGTGCTCCAAATCCTATTGGGTTTTTACCCAAAAGGGGGGGTATTTGGAAGTTCAAGTCGAATTGAAGCAAATGGTAGAAAAAGGAGAGCCCATAGCTATTCTTAAGAATGCATTTGGCGAGGTTGTTGAGCAATATGATGCACCCGAATCTGGAATTGTAATTGGAAAAAGTACCAACCCGGTTTCCATTTCAGGCAGTCGAATTATTCATCTCGGGATATTGCAAGACAAATGATAAGTTGGATTCCTTGGGCAGTTGTCTGCTTTACCGTTGTGGTCATCTATTTTCTGGATCGCTTTGAAAACAAGTATCTCAAAACCATTTTTGATTGGATTCCTGCTATTCTTCTGGCGTACATCATCCCTGCACTTATTTCCTTCATTTTTAAACTGGATTATTCCCAAGATGCCATACATGATTATAGCAAAGACTACTTTATTCCATTGACCATTGTTGCGGTTATGGCCAGTTTATCCTTGGGTCAACTAAAGGCGGTGGGCTACAAACCCATCGTAGTTTTTGTAGCTGGTTCCATTTTTATTGCCCTTTTCCCTGTGGTTTTTGTGCTGCTCTTTTCAAACACAGAATTGGTGGCCACTACATTGGGAAATCAAGGTTTTTGGAAAGGTATGCCGCCTATTGTAGGAAGCTGGATAGGTGGTAGTACGAGCCAATTGGTCCTTAAAGAATTGGTGGAATGTCCGGAGAATATCTTCCTTTCTGTTTTGGTAATGGACAACATTTTGGTCAACATTTGGACGATTTTGATGTTCCAGACCATCAAACGAAGCAAAACCTTGAACACTATTTTTAAAATAAAGGATATCAGCTTACCCGAAGAAATTCGGGAAAGAAAGGGAAAACCTTTGTCCATCTCATTGACCTTTTTGATTATGGGCAGTATTGTGCTTATTAGCAATCAAATCTTGGACATGTTTGCGCTCAAAGTAGTCGTGCTTTCCATTGTTGGACTGATTTTGGGAAATTTTGTTCCCCGATGGAACTTCCAGTTTTCCTTAAAGTTGGGTGGGATTTTAATATTGGTGGTCATGGCTATTTTGGGACTTAAACTTCAGTTTGATGTGCTCGGCTTTAATTCAAGCTTTTTTGGATTCTTGGTGATTTGGCTTTTCGGACACTTTGTTTTTATGATCCTTGTGGCCAAACTCTTGAATGTAAATTTTGCCTGGGTGCCCATTGCCAGTATGGCCAATGTGGGAGGAATAGCTACGGCTCCCGCCGTGACAGCTGCGTATCAGAAAAAATGGATGCCCCATGCCATTGTTTTGGCCATTTTGAGCATGGCGACCGGAACCTTTTGGGGCATGCTTACCATTTATTTGTTGGAATCCATATTTATATAAAAAGGGGTATGCAAGAGCTGTTGGATAAAATCAGAAAATGTGACATCTGCCAAGGACATTTGCCACTAGGACCAAGACCTATTTTGGCCGGTCATCCTGAATCCAAAATCTTGATTATTGGTCATGCGCCTGGAACCAAAGTGCACAAAACCGGTATTCCGTGGGATGATCAGAGCGGGAAACAGCTTAGAAAGTGGATGGGTTTGACCGATGAAACCTTTTATGACGAAACCCAAATTGCCCAAATGCCCATGGGGTTTTGCTATCCTGGCAAAGGAAAATCCGGTGACCTTCCACCAAGGCCCGAATGTGCCCCACAATGGCACGACTTACTTTTAAAGGAAATGCCCAATATTCAACTCACTATTTTAATAGGGCAGTACTCCCAGAAACATTATTTAGGAACAAGAAGGGAAAAAAACCTAACGGAAACGGTTAGAAACTTCAAAAACTACGCCCCTGAATATTTTGTGCTACCGCATCCCTCACCGCGAAACAGATTTTGGTTGGCAAAGAACCCTTGGTTTAAGGAAGAGGTTGTACCAGAACTCAAAAAGAGCATAGAAAAGCACATTGGATGAGAATTACATACTTAAATTATAAATTGATGTTAAACATTTGTATATACAATAGTTGTATAGAAAAATGTTGTAGTTTTATATCATCATAAAAACTATTACAATGAGTTATAAAGAAAAAGCAAGGGACATCTACAACCAACTGCAACAAGGTCAACTCTTAAGCGCTTTCGATAAATATTATGCGGAAGACGTGGTAATGACCGAACCAAGAGGAACAAGAACTGGCAAAGCCGAATGTCGCGCCTATGAGGAACAATTTTTGAATAATATTGAAGAATTTCACAGTTTGGAAATAAACAAAGTTGGGTCTGACGAAGCAGCGGGCACTTCTTTTGTGGAGTCTACGATGGACGTTACTTTCAAAGGAGGGCATAGGGCCAAGATGGAGCAGGTGGCTGTACAACAATGGCAAGGAGATCAAATTGTGCATGAGCGATTTTATTATGACAATGCACAGTAGTAGCAGACTCCCTTAAAAACTTTAAGCCCACCCTTTTACGGTGGGTTTTTTTGTTTAAAAATATTGGGTTTGCAGAAGAAATCATCACAGAGTTTCAAAAACCCAAAAATCTTAGCCTTCACTTTGCACGCCCGTCACTTCGAGTGTTTCCGAAGTACTTTGTACGAAGGAAACGTATCGAGAAGTGGTTGAGTCGCAAAACTTCCTTGTTTTCGATACAGTTTTCCCTTGAAAACCACTCAAACTGACGGAAGTTTACTTTAATATCAATACATAACCGAAGCCCGTAACCGACTAAAGGTCTCCGGTTTCATGTTGAGGTAGGAGGCCAAGTATTTTTGGGGAATGACTCTCAGTTCCTCCGGACAGCGTTGCATAAAAGTGACATAGCGTTGCTCTGCTGACATGGTGAGCAATTCCACCTCGCGATAGAGGCGCCCAAACAGAATATCCTGAAAAAAGAGATGCCCCCATTTATGGAACTCTGGGTGTATTTCAAAAAGCTTTTGATAATCTGAAAGCCGAATGCCCAAAAGGGTGGAAGGTTTTAGGGCCTCCAAAAAGGTAGAAGATGCGGTTTGCGCAATAAAAGAATCAAAAACCCCGGACGGACTTCCGGTATACGAAAACCCAAGCACCACTTTTTGTCCTTTTTCATTCAAGATGTAAAGGGCTTGCACGCCTTCCAACACGAAATAGAAATAATGTTCAATGGAACCGGCCTCGGTAATAATATCGTATTGGTTAAAGCTTTTTTCAACCCAAAGCGAGCGAAACCAAGATTCATCCAAACCCTCAAAATTAACTTGTGGAAAAAACGCCTTTAGTTTTAAATAGTTGGTATCCTCCATAAATGGGTCTTTTCCCAAAAATAATAATATGTGTTATAGAGATTTTTAAAAAGTTGATTATCGTTTATCAGACATCAGACATCAGACATCAGACATCAGACATCAGACATCAGACATCAGACATCAGACATCAGACATCAGACATCAGACATCAGATTTCCGAGTGTTGTCAATTTTTTTCTAAAAAACCACCCATGTTAATTTCATACTATTCTGGAGTTTGGGAACGCCCTATTTTTGAGGTTCAAATCAATCAAAAAATGAAAAAACATCAAGTATCCCTTTTAGTCTTATCCTTATTCCTTTTAACAAGTTGTGCCCAAAAAAGCACTCCACAGCCTATTGAAGGGGAATGGATAGGACACCTACCCAACAAAAACAGTTTCAATTTTACAGTGTCTTTGGAAAAGGTGGGTGACACCACCTTCAATCTCAACATTGGCAATGGCGAAATGCTTCTGGAGAAAACGGTACGGTCATCCGAAGAAGATAACATCCACTTCAATCTGAATGAACAGTTGTTTTTTGATTTGCAATATGCCGAAGACCAACAAGCGCTTACCGGATTTATAAAATCAGGAAGGTTTTTGTACCGTACCCGTTTAGCCCAGACAGAAAGCGACAAATACGAAGGCGATTGGAATGCATTTATGGTGGATAATGGCCTGCAGTCCGACGATATTATGCTGTACACAGAATTGACGGAAGGCGAAAATTTGGTGGCCTATCCCTTTTTTGGTGATCAACGGTTTCGAGGAGCTTGGGCCGAGGGTTTTAAACGGGAAGGAGATGTACTCTTGTTTAAAGATGGGAACACGGGGCTTAATTTCAGGGCCAAACTTTTGGAAGGAACCATAGACCTCGAAATTTTTCTGACCGATGTTTTGATAACCAAGACCAGCTTAGCCCATACCACGGAGGGTTGGGAATATTCTTCGGATGCGGTGGACCAAACTGCAAGTACTGAGACGCCCGCACAGCTAAGTGATGGTTGGGTAACGGCCAACGGCAAAGACTTTAAAATAGACATCAAACAGTTGGATAGACTCATCCAAGATGTGCATGCGCAAAAGCTGGTGAACACACACAGCGTTTTGATTTCGAAAGAGGGCAATTTGGTGTTTGAATCTTATTTTGATGGGCACAATGCCAACATTCCCCACGACCTCAGGTCGGCCTCAAAAAGTATTTCTTCGGCGGTGATTGGGATTGCCATTGATGAAGGGATTATCGAGAGTGTGGATGAAACCTTGTACAGTTTTATTCCAAAGGAATACCAGCACACCAAGGACGACCAAAAATCCAAAATTCGGATAAAGGACCTGCTCACCATGAGTTCAGGCATGGATGTGAACAACCTAGCCAGTGAGGACTACTATCAAAACCCGAGCAATCCCAACAGTTGGCTCCAAACCGTTTTAGAAGCACCCATGGTGAACGAACCGGGCACCTATTTCGATTATGGGTCTGCCAATCCTTTTTTGTTGGGCGTGTGTTTGAACGAACGTTTGGATATGCCCATGGAGACCTATATGCACGAAAAACTGTTTGCGCCTTTGGGGATAACCAACTACATCAACCAGACGGATGATACGGAGCGAATACCTTATTTTGGTGGTGGGATGCTGCTGACCTCACGGGACCTGCTCAAATTTGGACAGCTGTTTTTGAACCAAGGCCAATGGAACGGAAAACAAGTGATTTCCGAGGCTTGGGTTGCCGAATCCTTTGGAAAGTATGGAAGATTGCAAGATACCCGAGACAAAAACGAATATGGTTATCTCTGGTGGCACGATACCTACCAGGTGAAGGGAAAGACCATAGCCGCCGTTGAAGCCCGGGGCGCTGGCGGGCAGTTTATCTTCATCCTTCCCGAGTTGGAAGCTGTAGTGGTGGTCACTTCGGGGAATTTTAGAAACAGAAAGGGCAACCAGCCTAGGGATATTTTACAAGAGTATATTTTGCCGGTCTTAGCCAATTAAGGTAGTTCAGTAACCATAAATTCTCATCCTGGGCAAGCTCGAAAAAGCTGCTCAGGATGAAAATACAAACGCATTTCTCCCCTTCCGAAGTCTTGTATGAAAGAAGGGTAGCCGATTAGTCAATTGGGACTAAACCTCCTCGTTTTCGATACATTTTTCTTGCGAAAACCACTCAAACTGACGGAAGTTTAGCATTGCCAATCCCTAAAGCCGTCACTTCGAGTGGAATCCCGAAGGGATTTTGTATCGAGAAGTATTCGATAATCAAACCCAATCACTTCGAGTCCCCTTCCGAAGTCTTGTACGGAAGAAGGGTAGCCCATTAGTCAAATGGGACCAAAACTTCCTTGTTTTCGATACAATTTTCTTTGATTTCGACTGTGCTTACGCTAAAGCTTCAGCAACACTAGTGCGCTCAATCTGACAGAAAACCACTCAAACTGACGGAAGTTTAGCTTTGTCAATCCCTAAAGCCGTCACTTCGAGTGAAATCCCGAAGGGATTTTGTATCGAGAAGTCTATCACCCTGAATTAACCCTCCTCCACCAAAGTCGCCTCAATAAGCTCCCAAAGCACCTTTACTTGGTAGAGCGCCTCTTTTTCTTCTCGGTACAGGGGTTCGTGGGATTCGTATAGGGCCACATCGTGCACCCATTTAAGAGCCTTAACCCGGTCTGGGCCATCTAGGGCATCTACATAGTCCAACAATTTGTACTGTGCTGGATTCAGCGTTTTAGTCATGGACGCATTGCAATGCGGGCAAGATTGGTAACCTTCTGTGTTTCGCATAAGAAAGTGATAAAAAAGTGAATAAATGAGGATAGGTCACCGCGAAACACATCAAAGCTACGCCTTGATTGGTCTAGGGACTCGCACCCATTTGCCTATCCAATTTTATCTGTTACGACACGAGAGGTTGTAGGCGTAAGAATAAAGATGTGTTTCGCACCTCAAAGATATAGTTTAAAATAGAATGGTAAGATTTCTATTTCAAAAACAAGTAACTTTACTTAATGGATTGTCTTCTTCATAGTAGAAGAACATATTCAAACCTTTACACATAATTTGTAAAAATGAATCAATCAAAAGATTAAGGATTAAATGTCACATGTGAGATACGTACCAGCGGGGGGAAAAAGATGTGTAGATATTACCACTACGATGGACAAAGTTTCTCAAATTTGGCAGGAATTAACAATGCTTAGGCATGAAGGCGCAGATGGTATCTATGGAAAAAAAGTAACCTCTTCTTACATTGACCAAGCCAAAACCTACTATTTAGATGCTAGAAACTCAAATTGGAAATCAGGAGGATTACTTTATTATTATAGTTTCCTAAATTTAGCTAAAGCGTTCGTTGTTTCACAGCGTGCAATTTCCGGAAGCAAGCTTAAATCGACAAGTATTTATCATGGTCTTACCAATGAACCTCAAAATCCTTCAAATTTATCTGAATTCGAATTTCAAATTCACCCAAAATCACATAGGAACAAGAAAAATATTTTCGCCGTTTTTTATGAAAAACTGACTGATAATCCTTGGCCATTTAATAGCCCACTAACAATAAAGATAAAAGATATAATTTCCTATTGCGATGAAATCAGTCATGAATTTGATACTTTTTATGCTATCCAAGGAAAAAATTTCTTAATACAATCAATTGTTAGATTATTGAACAATGAAATGTGGCTTGAATTATTGGCGCCCAATAGGGCGATTCCTATTTTACAAAGTAGTCTTGGCACATCTGTTGGTATAATTACTGATTTTCCTCAGATGACACAAAATGATAAAGATGAATGGATTACAGCGTATAATAGAAAGCCAACTAGTTTAAGAAATCATTCACTGGTCAGGATAAATCAAAAACCATTTAATCAGACAAATCAAGCAATTCAATTTCAAAATCTACAAGATGAGGTAAATATCTTGTTCAAAGATTATTATCTACCTATGCCCGCGGCGGATGAAACCACCGCAAGAACAATTTTTTGGATATTTGTTCCAAAAGTAACTTTAAACAATCAAGAATTAGTCTGGCATCCTTTACTATCAAACTATTTAATAGCTTTTGTTTTAAGCAGTATATTGAGATATAATCCACATCTTTTTTTAATGGGAAGTAAGGATTCATTTATAGCTGAGGCTTGGTGTAATCAGTCACCAATTACTTCTATTCGTTACTTCTTAATGGCGTTATCCCGAAAAAACTTAAGACTTAATTAAGCCATGTATAACTATTGTTATCATGGTACGCTAAAAATTCATTTATCTACCCCAAAGGACAATCATGAGCTTTAGATTGAAAAGGAGTAAATTAAAATGATTACCATAGCAATTAAATGACCCTAAAGAATCGAATGTCCAAACTAATTCCGAAGATACTCTCTGTTTTTGCTATGGCAGGAATAATAATTCTGTTTTTGCAGTTTGGTTTAAGACCTACAGGGCATATATTTTCTAAGTATTATATTGAGCCACCCGGGCCATCCTTAATTGCCGCGGCTTTAGTTCTTCCTTATCTGGTTTATCTAATTACTTCAAAATCAAAACAGAAAAAAGTGCTGAACAGCAATCCTATCGATTTGAATAAAATGGGGCTAACCACAATGGATTATTTTGATAGGAAAGCTGAGCAGAAATTTGTTGAGATTTATGTAAAAAATGAGACTTCGGATAAACTAATTGTAAACAGAAAATCTTTACTGGAGCCTAACCGTTGGCACATATTTAAAATGGATAAGCATAAATCTATTTATTTCAGCAATGGTATTGCATTGCATGTCGATGAAGAATTGAATCTTGAAATTGATGATTTCCGAAATCAAATCATTGAATTAAAAGATGATTATTTTGAAAAGTACAATGTTCCAGAATATGTGAATTGGGCATTTGCAATAGCTAAACCAAATATGGGAGATGTTTTGGAATAGGATTAGTTGAAGGAATTGCCATCCAAAACCCCATCAATCTGCCCAAAGTTAGTCTTGAGCTTTAGATGGAAAAGGTGTAACTTCATTTAAATAGAAATGCCTTTGCCGTTTTGCAGCATATAAATAAACAAATGAAATATCTAATTACAATTGGATTCCTGATTTCAATTTCAAGTGCAAATCTTATTGCTCAATCGACTGTTGATGCTCTTAAACCAAAAATGAAAATGGTAAAAGAAGTTTTGTACAAACCTGAAAACGGGGAATTAAAAAGCCGCGAAAATCTTTTTACCTCTGGTATTAGTTCATATCAGATTTATGACAAAAATGAAAAAGTGATAGAAAGTGCGAAGTATAGACGTGATGGTTCATTGTACGAAAAGACCATTTATGAAAGGAATGGGCAAGGAGTTGCTCAAAAAGCGGTAAAAGAGAATTCGGCTGGAGAAATAAAAAGCTATTGGACTTATGAATACGATTCTAGCGACAATATGACTGAGGTTAAAACGTATGATTCTGATAACAATTTGACAAATGTCCAATCAAATAAATATGACGAAAACGGAAATAACATTGAGATGTTATTAAATGGACCGGGAGGTAAAAAAGGTTGGAAATACATTTACAAATACAATTTTGACAACAAAAAAATTGAACAATTTAGATATAAACCTGACGGGAGTTTGAAAGACAGAAGAACTTATTCTTACGATGAAGATGGAAATGAGAATTTGCAATTCAAATTCAATCCTGATGGAAGTTTTACGAAATTCGTGTCCGAATATGATGAGATGGATAATTTGACGGTTCAAAATTGGTACAACGAACAAGATGAACAAAAACACCAAACATCTTTTGAATATGTCTATGACAAAAAGGGAAATTGGATTTCAAAAAGAAGGAGTTCCAATGGAGAGTTAGGAATGGTTTGGGAAAGGCAAATAGAATATTACGAATAAATAAAGATTGCAAAGCGAGCCACTATACTTTGTGGTTTAATACCATCCCGAAAACCCCATGAAAAAACAAATCACCTATGGCATACGTACCCAAAGGCTACTGATTCGCTGTTACCATCCCAGCGATGCTCCCATGCTTTTGGAGGCCATCACCCACAGCTTGGATGAGCTAAAAAAGTGGATGCCCTGGGCGCAGAACGAACCTTCTAGCTTGAAATCTAAACAAGAGCTTTTAGAAAAGTTTGAACAAGAGTTTCTGGAAAACATCGATTACACTTTTGGGATATTCAATACACAAGAAGATGTCCTAATCGGCTCCACAGGATTGCATACCCGGATAGGTGCAGATGCTCGCGAAATTGGGTATTGGATAAATTCAAAATATGCAAAACAAGGCTATGCCACAGAAAGCACCCAAGCGTTGATTAAAGTGGGTTTTGAGCATCACGCCATAAACAAAATTGAAATCCACTGCGACCCCGAGAATATGGCCAGTCTAAAAATCCCAAAAAAGCTGGGCTTTGATTTGGTCGAGGTACTCCAACACAACACCACAAGCCCCGAAGGTGAACCCCGAGACACCATGATCTGGCGAATGACCTTGGAGCAGTACCAAAAAATACAGCATACTTTCCCAGACGTTGAGGTGTTTTACTAATAGGATTCCCAAAACCTTAATCTTGAGCTTTTTATAGAAAAATTGTACCTTGATGTATCCAAAACTCCCCCCTTTGAAACGAGACATCGTTTAAGTGTTGGCAACCAGTCCAACAATGCGTTTAATTGAGGTATAATCAAAAAAACAGAAGCCCATGAGACGAAAAGACATGGTACACTTTTATGAATTTGTGGATGGGAATCCCCTGTTCAAACAGTTTAAAGTGGACGATTTGTTGTTCACGGCCTACGATTGTCCCATTGAGGGTTCGCCCGTGGATTATTGGATAAAGACCAATTATTTCTGTTATGTTTTTGTAGGTGGGGGTCGTTGGAAAACACCCCATGAAGAATATGTGCTAAAAGCTGGCGATGCAGCATTTCTTAAGAAGGGTGCGCATAGAGTCTACAAAATCCTTAATGGCGACTTCTGCGCTTTGTTGATTATGGTCCCTGATGAATTTATCGCTTCGGTAATGAAACAGGAATGTGGAATGAATCATAATGCCGGCACTGCAGCGGATACGGATTCAGTAATCCGCCTCAACTTGAACAGGACCTTAAAGGATTATTTTGACACCTTGTTGGGCTATTTTTCCTTGGAAAACCCACCTTCCAAAAGTCTTTTGACCATTAAGTTCAAGGAACTCATTGTGAACATCGCCACGAGCGGGCATAATCCGTTGGCTACGGGCTATTTTAATGAATTGAATACAGATGGCAAAAGAAGTTTAAAACCCATCATGGAAGAACATTTTATGTTCAATTTAAAACTCAAGGAACTGGCCAAACTAAGCGGGAGGAGTTTAGCAACCTTCAACCGCGACTTCTACAAAATATATAATATGACCCCGGCAAAATGGATAAAGAAAAGAAGGGTGGAATATGGAAAGTTCTTATTGGAAACTTCAGATAAGAACATCAACGAAATTGCCCTGGATATTGGTTTTGAAAACACCTCCCATTTTATCAAGTGCTTTAGGGAGCACTACCAACATCCCCCATTACGGTATAAGAGAATGCTAGAGCAACAGGCGATTTTGGCTTGACATTTTTAGAACATTTTTTGAGTTTTCTGGAATATATTTTAAGCAGGACGTGTTCTAACTTGCCGTAAACATTAAAAATATCTAATCATGAAGTTCATAAGGCTTATCCTAATGGTTTTGATGGTACTGTTTGCGTTTCAAAGCTGTACCTCTCAAGATATACGTATTGAAGATTACAATGCCAGCTTGGCATCAGACTTTAATCAACTGATTATCGAAACAGCAATTGCTGAAGACAATTTGCTAACCATGAAAGGGGTGCGTTCGGCTTCTATGATGCATGTGGCCATGCACGACGCATTGAATAGTATTGTGCCCAAATATGAATATTACGCATACCATACCGAAGCGCCGGATGCAGACCCCATTACTGCCGCTGCTTATGCGGCCTATTCGGTGGCCATAAATCAATATCCCGATAAGCAGGAAAGCTTCAAAAAGATTCTGGATAAACAGCTTTCCAATCTTGAAGATTCAGAAAGCAAGGCCAAGGGCAAAACATTGGGTGAGGCTGCTGCTGAAGCCATCCTGAAAAAAAGGGACGGTGATAAATGGAATGGCGAAGCTGATTATACATTTCATCCCATGGCACCTGGGGTTTACGCCGAATTCAATGAACATAGTGGCACTCCGGAAGGATTTGTTTTTGGGGCGGGTCTTGCCGTAATCAAACCGTTTTTGTTGCCAAATTATGACCATTTTAAAGCCCCTCCACCGCCGGAAATCAACAGTGAGGCGTACACTAAAGCCTTCAATGAGGTGAAAGAAGTCGGTAGGTTTGACAGTAAAACCAGAACGGAGGATCAAGCCCATCTGGCCATGTGGTGGAAGGAATTTGGGGAAAGCTCGCACAACAATCTACTCCGCGACCTGATAAAAAAAGAAAACCCAAACCTTTGGGATGCTACTCGCAGTTTTGCACTGATGAATATGGTCATATTCGACGGATACGTGAATGTATTCTACAATAAATTCCATTATAACCATTGGCGACCATATACGGCAATTCGTTGGGCAGCCCATGATGGAAATGAAAGTACCGAACCAGATGCGGAATGGAACAATTTACATAAATATACCTACCCCTTTCCTTCATATCCATCAGCACATGGAACGGCAAGCACAGCTGCCATGACGGTTTTGGCCAACACTTTTGGAAAAGGGGATGATTATAAATTTACAATGGTTCAAAAAGAAGTGGACAGTGCAGGCTTTTTTTCAGGGCATATGAAGATGGACCCACCCACACGAAACTTCAATAGCTTCTCCGAAGCGGGCTTGGAAGCATCCATGTCCCGGGTCTATCTCGGCATTCATTTTCGATATGATTCCGAAGAAGGGAATAAACTAGGTGCCAAAATCGGAAACTATGCTTCGGATAACTTTTTAAAGCAGCTGTGATTGTTTTTGTAGACCATAAAGAATTTCGATAGGACCATGGATTTTCTTTAATCTTACCTTGTAAAGGTGTAACTTCAATACCAAATCTTTGGATGAAAATTTTTGATTTTGACATAGAAAAAGGGATATATCACTTCGAATTCAATGACTTGAATACCGAAAACCATTCACACCCTGTTGTTGAAATTATTAACGCTAAACACGGAACTTTTTCATTGGAAGTAAATGGACATTCTGAAAAGAATTTGGTTTTTGCAATCATTGATTCTAACATTGAGCATAAGGTTGTTTCTAAGAATGGTCAGTTGAGAATATTGATGGTAGAAAGTCATAATCCATTATTGTTCCTTTTTTTTGAAAGTAAGGCGATAAGATTTGAGAACGGAGCATTCTCACGGGCTAATTTCTATATCAAAAATGAATTGATGGAAGAGGTTATTGAGTTTGCAAGAACTACCGATTTAAAAACGCCTGTTGATAAGCGAGTTGCAGACTGCATCAAATTTATTGAACAAAACGAGCTTGAATACAAAAACCTTCTATCCCATTTGACCTCAAAAGCGTTTTTATCCGAGAGTAGACTTTCCCATCTTTTTAAAGAGCATATTGGCGTTTCAATTAAAAAATACCTGGTTTG
The DNA here is from genome assembly GCF_965601775.1 of Flagellimonas sp. Lineage (GTDB taxonomy): Bacteria > Bacteroidota > Bacteroidia > Flavobacteriales > Flavobacteriaceae > Flagellimonas. The sequence goes on along the minus strand of NZ_OZ271837.1, from coordinate 3,734,441 downwards.
GAACAAGTTAAAGCAGGCAATTAATTTGTATTTAGAGGAACCCGACAGCCTAACAAGCGTTTCCTTAGAAAGCGGTTTTTTTGACCAAGCACACCTAAGCAATTCTTTCAAAAATGTATTGGGAGTAAGTCCTTCACGTGCGTATAATAGCAGAACCTTACAAGCGTAGCCTTTCTTAGCACCATAATTTTGCCATCAAAACAAAGAATGATGAGCAGGCAAATTCGAAAAGTGCTTAAAAAGGATATCCCAGAACTAAAGCTAGTGCTGGATTCAAGTGAATTGTTCCCTTCGGAGTTGCTTGACGATATGATACGTGACTATTTGAATAACGAACAATCTGCAGACATTTGGTTTACTGCAACGGACGAGGGTAAACCAATTTCAATTGGCTATTGCGCCCCAGAAAGATTGACCGAAGGAACGTATAACCTATACGCAATTGCCGTTCACAAAGACCAACAAGGGAATGGCATTGGAAAGCAGATGATGGCGTATATTGAAAATAAGCTAAGACAAGACCACAATCGAATTTTAATTGTAGAAACCTCAGGAAAACCAGAGTTTGAAATGACCAGGGAGTTTTACATCAAATGTAATTACGTTCAACAGGCGGTAATCCCAGAATTTTATGAAAAGGGGGATGACAAAATCGTGTTTTGGAAGAAATTAGTGGAATAAACTGGGCATCAATTGGAACCTTTTTAGCAGAATGTGGGTTATCCCAAAATCTCATCAATCTGCACCATGTGGCGTTCCATATGGCAAAGCAAAAACTCAAAAGCTTCGGGTAAATAAAAATTCACAATGGGCCCAATGGCCGAGGAAAACTTTTTCTTCGATACATCTTTACTGCGACTACTCAAAATGGCTTGCTTTAGATGATTGTTTAGCTCAAAAAAGTCAGCAAAAACAGCGTCAATTTTTTCTTGGGTCAGGTCAGTAGTGTTAAATATGGGAGTGAAGCGCTTTAGGGTCTTCATTTTCATTTTGCGCTTACCATCTTTTGATAGCTGCCCTTGAATCACAAACTTTTGCCACCCACGTGCTTTAAACCCTTCCGTTTCTTTTTGTACATCCGGAGATTCGGAAAGGGCATTTTCAACTTTGGGTACATAGATGCGGTACGCCATGTTGAGGTGTTCAATTACCTCTACTACATTCCATGATTTTGGTCTGGGAGCGGTGATAAGTTCTTCTATATCTAGTTTTGAAATAGATTCTACCTTGGTGAGGATACCATTCAATCGCTGAATTTGATTTTCGGGAGTTAAGATTAAGCTTGCCATAACTGTTCGTTTTTTGATTACAGCAAAGTTCAGTCAGGATAATGATTTAAAACTTGATACAGGTCAAGAAATCGTATTTTCAGTAATCAGTAATCAGTAATCAGTAATCAGCTATTGGTGTCAATTCGTGAAATTTATGTCAAAAAGCAGTTCTCGATACATTTCCTTCGTGCAAAGCACTCTGGAAACACTCGAACTGACGTTCTCCAAAAATCCAAAAGCAAAGCGGTCCAATTATCTAGTAAACCGATCCATCATGCTTCCCTTTTTCCCAGCCTGTTTTGCCCAAATACTGTTCGGCACTTTCCACCGCTCCATCTTCTATGGAAGTCCCCATGGAATCGTTCCAACGGTTGAGGTATCCGAACAAGGAGATAACCCCAAGCATTTCCACAATTTCACCTTCGTTCCAGTGTTGGTAAAGTCGTTCTTTTATTTCGGCATTTACTGCATTGGGCACTTGGGAGGCTGCCAATGAAAAATCGAGTGCCGCACGTTCGGCTTCAGAAAAAGCAGGGTGGGTTCTGTACTCCCAAATGTTGTCCAATTGTTCTTGTTCTGCACCGTAGCGTTCTGCCGCCCGAATGGCATGGGCTTGACAATAGCGACACCCAGTGGCATTGCTGCTTACCCACGCAATCATACGTTTTAGAGCTGAAGTCACCCTTCCCTCATTGGCCATAACCGCCTTGTTCAAGTTAATAAAGGCTTTGGAGATAGCAGGTCTGTGCTGCATGGTGAGCACGGAATTAGGGCAAAAGCCTAAAGTCTCATTAAAGAACTCAGCTAGTTTTTTGGTATCTGGATCATGATTCGGGTCCAAAGGTTGTACAAGGGCCATAAGTGCAGTTTTTAATCGTATTTTTGAAGGTTACAAGAAACGAAAATTTACTATCATGACAAATCATATTACCACCAAGTGGCTTGGCGAAATGGCCTTTGAAAGCAACAATCCTTCGGGGCTTTCCTTAACCATTGATGCTGGTCCAGAAAATGGAGGGGCAGGGGAAGGCCTACGTCCCAAAGCGTTGATGCTGTCTTCCTTGGCAGGCTGTTCTGGCTTGGATGTGGCCTCACTCATTAAAAAAATGAAACTGGATGTGGATGATTTTCAGATGGAGACCATCGCCAATCTAACAGACGAGCATCCCAAATATTATGATTCTGTGGTCATCGAATATCACTTTCATGGAAGCAATTTGAATGAAGGCAAACTCCAGAAAGCAGTCGACCTATCTGTTGAAAAATACTGTGGGGTAATGGAAATGTTCAGAAAATTTGCGGAGTTGGAAATCAAGACCTTTTTTCATCATAAAGAGGTTGAGGTTTAAAGCTCAAGCACAAGTTCAAGAAATACCTTACATTTATAAATACTTTTCAGCCTTACATAAGTTAATGTCACTTCGAGTGGTTCTGACAAAGTCAGAATTGTATCGAGAAGTGTTTACACTTTAGTATGAAAAAATCTTATGTCTATATGCTGAGATGTTCTGATGGAACCTACTACACGGGAGTAACCTCTAACCTTGAGAAACGAATACAAGAACATCAAGATGGGAAACATCAAGAAGGCTATACTTTTTTCAGAAGGCCGGTAGTCTTGGTTTATTGTGCTGAATTTACCGACATTAGTTTAGCGACAAAAAAGGAGAAACAAATCAAGAAGTGGTCAAGAGTAAAAAAAGAAGCTTTGATCAATAAGACCTATGAAGCATTACCCAATCTTTCAAAAAAGAAATTTCAATAAGGTGTTCTCGATACATTTCCTTGGTGCAATACACTACGGAAATACTCGAACTGACGCTTACCCAAATCAAAATTAACTATGCGCTGGACCCTAAAACCAAACCCCACACCTCAAGAAGTTAAGTCCCTTTCCGAATCTCTTAAAGTGGATAAGTTGATTGCTCATTTGTTGCTGCAAAGGGGTGTTACCAACTATGAAGAAGCCAAAAGGTTCTTTAGACCTAGTCTGGAGGACATCCATTCTCCGTTTCTCATGAAGGATATGGACAAAGCTGTAGAAAGTATTGAAAAAGCTATGGAAGCTGGGGAAAGTATTTTAGTATATGGCGATTATGATGTGGACGGCACTACCTCTGTGGCTTTGTTGTCCTCTTTTCTTAAAGAAACCTACCCAAATGTGGCCACCTATATCCCTGACCGATACACAGAAGGTTATGGAGTTTCTTTTCAAGGGATTGACTTTGCTTCGGATAACGATTTTACGTTGATTATTGCCCTCGACTGTGGAGTAAAGGCTATTGACAAAGTGAAATATGCAAATGAAAAAGGAATAGACTTTATTATCTGTGACCATCACCGCCCCGGAGAAACGCTCCCTGAGGCTGTGGCTGTTTTGGACCCAAAACGAGAGGATTGTGAGTATCCTTATAAAGAGTTGTGCGGTTGTGGAGTGGGTTTTAAACTGATTCAAGCATTAGCTGAAAGGAGGGGGGAAACCATTGAAGATTTAGTGCCTTATTTGGATTTGGTGGCCACCGCCATTGCTGCGGATATTGTGCCGATGACAGGGGAAAATCGAGTTTTGGCATATCATGGATTACAGGTTATTAATTCTGCTCCAAGAACTGGAATTAAGGCTATCATTGGTCAGCTGAAAAAGAAAGAGTTCAGTATTTCGGACGTGGTTTTTGTGATTGCACCTCGAATTAATGCTGCGGGTCGTATGAAACATGGAGGACATGCTGTCCAACTATTGGTGGAGGAAGATTTGGAAGCTGCCCAAAAATGGGCTGGGGAAATTGAACAGTTCAATTCGGACCGAAGACAGTTAGATCAGGAAATTACCGCAGAAGCTTTGCTTCAAATAAAGGAAAACGCTGAAGAAGATAGATTCACCTCAGTAGTGTATGATGAAAATTGGCATAAAGGGGTGATAGGTATTGTGGCATCCCGATTAACCGAAACCTATTATCGGCCTACTCTGGTTTTTACCAAAAGTGGGGATAAACTGGCAGCTTCGGCCCGTTCCGTAAAAGGCTTTGATGTCTACAACGCCTTAGATGCCTGTTCCGAACATCTGGAACAGTTTGGAGGACATAAATATGCAGCAGGGTTGACGTTGATGGAAGGGCAATATGAAAAATTCAAGCAGCAATTCGAGTCCGTGGTTTCGTCTACCATAGATACCACACTTTTGGTACCTGAAGTTTCTGTGGACACGGAAATTGAATTGAATCAGATTACTCCTAAACTCTACCGAATTTTAAAACAATTTGCCCCTTTTGGACCGGGCAATATGACCCCTGTGTTCATGACTTCCAAAGTGACAGATACCGGTTATGGAAGGTGTGTAGGAGAAGAAGAGAAGCATCTTAAAGTCTCAGTAAAACAAGACGGTTCATCACCTATTTCTGCTATCGGGTTTAACCTAGGAAATTGCAAGGATAAAATCACAAATAACAAGCCTTTTGATATTGTTTTCTCTTTGGATGAGAATGAATGGAATGGAAATGTTAGCTTGCAGTTGAAACTCAGGGACATTCGATAGCTTTAATGGATCCATACGCTGCACTTCGATATAAAGAATTCAACATTTTTTTATTGGTTCGTTTCGCCATGGTCTTTGCTTGGTCCATGCAGTTTATTGTGATTGAGTGGCAGGTCTATTCCTTGACCAAAGACCCTCTTTCTTTGGGAATTATTGGTTTAATGGAAGTAATTCCCGCAGTGGGAACAGCCCTTTTTGCAGGTCATGTGGTGGACCAAACAGAAAAGCGCGATTTGCTTGTGAAGTGTATTCTAGGTTTTTCGGTGGTTAGTTTGGGACTTTTTTTTCTGAGTGACCCAGATTTGGAAGAATCGATGTCCTCCAAGACCATTCTCTACTCCATTTATGCTTTGGTATTTTTAGGGGGGTTGGTAAGGGCGTTTATCGGTCCAACCATTTTCTCTTTGATTGCGTTGATTGTACCCAAAAAGATTTATCCTAATGCCGCTACTTGGAGTAGTTCCACTTGGCAATTGGCCTCAGTTCTGGGGCCAGCTTTAGCTGGATTTTCCATTAGCTGGATTGGAGTTCATTGGTCTATGTGCGTCATTTTCGGATTCTCATTGATGGCTCTTTTGTTTTTGTTTCGAATTCCCAGAAAACCCATTCTCAACCCAAAAATTGGAGAGCCCATTTTACAGAGTTTAAAAGATGGATTGAAATTTGTTTTCAATAGCAAAGCTATTTTCGGCGCGCTGACCTTGGATATGATTGCCGTTCTGTTCGGAGGTGCGGTAGCATTATTGCCCATTTATGCACAAGATATACTCAATGTTGGTTCTGAAGGATTTGGCATATTGCGAGCCGCTCCTGCGGTAGGAGCATCGATTACCATGTTGGGTTCTACTAGATTTCCGCTTCACAAAAAAGCAGGCAAAAAACTCTTATGGGCCGTGTTTGGCTTTGGAATCTGCATCATTATCTTCGGGGTGTCCAAGATATTCTGGATTTCCGTGGCCGCCTTGTTCTTGAGTGGGGCTGTTGATGGGGTTTCAATGATTATCCGTCAGACCATTCTTCAATTGAAAACTCCTGATAATATGAGAGGTCGTGTTGCCTCAGTGAATTCCATCTTTGTGGGTTCTTCCAACGAACTAGGGGCTTTTGAAAGTGGTCTCGCTGCCAAAATTCTCGGAACAGTTCCCGCAGTGGTTTTTGGTGGTTGTATGACCCTATTGACCGTTGGGGGTATGGCCGCCTTTTTCCCCAAGTTCAGAAAGCTGGATTTAACAGCTGATGTTGAGGAGCAGGAGAATGAGTAAAGAAACCAAGTCACTTCGAGTGATTTTGATGAAATCAAAATTGTATCGAGAAGTAGCCCTCTTTGTGAATTTCATTTCTGAATTGGTTCTCGATACATTTCCTACATGCAAGCACTGCGGAAATACTCGAACCGACGCTAGGGTGACGAATTCTCAAATTTTTCCAAAGTCAATTTCTCTCCATCAAAAACTGCATAGGTAAAATAGCTTATCCAATCCCCAAGGTTAGTATACCTGGATTTCTCATTCAGTTGAATTTCCAAAGGAAGATGTCTATGCCCAAAAATGAAATGGTCATAGTGTTGTTGTTCCAATTTTCGTTTGGCATATTGAACCAGCCATTCCTTGTCCTCTCCCAAAAATTGGGCATCGGCTTCTCCAGAAATAATTCTGTTGTTTATGGATAAATGTTGTGCCAAACGAACTCCCCAATCGGGATGCAACCATCTAAAGAGCCATTGCGCCACCGGATTGGTAAACACTTTTTTCATGCGTTTGAATCCTTTATCATCCGGACCTAAACCGTCACCATGACCGATAAAAAAAGAAGTGGTATCGTTGACCAAATATTGCTGAGGTTTATGATACACAGGAATATTCAATTCTTCTTCAAAATAGCCATTCATCCAGAGGTCGTGGTTACCTACAAAATAGAAAATAGGAATTCCAGCATCAGTAAGCTCTGCTAACTTTCCCAAAGTACGTGTGAATCCTTTGGGAACTACAGTTTTGTATTCGAACCAAAAATCAAAAAGATCCCCTAAAAGAAAAATGATACCGGCATCTTCTTTGATACTATCCAACCAAGCGACAAACTTCTTCTCACGAGGCAGGCTATCCTTTGATGTAGGTGCACCTAAGTGATTGTCACTAGCAAAGTAGATTTTTTTGCCTTTTGGAAGGTTCAGTTTTTTCATTTGGATTTAAAGATACGAAGTCACCTTTTAAACCGTCTACGATTTCGGACTCGGGTAACGAGATACACCACAATCACCAAGAATGCCGCTATGGGAAATACAATATCGCTATTTAGAAAATTAAGAATGTCCATGATTACTTTTTGAATTTATCCAGCGTTTGCTTGGTCTCTGGGGAAAGTGAAAGCTTACCTGAGGCAGCGGCTCTTTCCAATAGAAGCGTATCCCAATGTTCAGTACCTTCCCAAAGCACCCGCTTCATTTCAGCTAGAGCTTCTGGATTGTAAGAGGCCAATTTGGAGATATGTATATCCAGTTCTTTGTCCATTTCAGCAATAGAATCAAAAACTTTGGAAAAAAGTCCTTTTTCTTTGGCCCAGTAGGCATTTTTCCATTCTGTGGGATATAGCGAAAGTTCCGCTAATCCTGATTTTTGAATTTTGCGCTCCACAGCTGGTGCGATTACAAATGGGCCAATTCCTATGGAAATCTCAGAAAGTTTTACCGAAGCAGCTACAGTGGCATACACATAGTCACATGCTGAAGCTAAGCCAACTCCTCCGCCGACGGTCTTACCTTGGATTCTTCCAATGATAATTTTTCCGCAGCCACGCATGGCGTTGATTACATTGGCGAAACCACTAAAAAAGGCTTTGCCTTCTTCCAAATTAGAGATAGCGACCAATTCATCAAAAGAAGCTCCTGCACAAAAGGCACGCTCACCTTCTGACTTCAAGACAATTACCGATACTTCTTTATTGTCGCCCAAAGCATACAGCTCTTCGGTTAAACGCGCAAGAAGTTCCGAGGTAAAAGAATTGCTAGCAGGATGCCCAAATTCTATTGTGGCCACCTTATTTTGAATGGAAGTATATAAGTTTCCGTTGATTCTATTTGTTGGCATCTTTAATTTTTCATTATCAATTATCAGACATCAGACATCAGACATCAGACATCAGACATCAGACATCAGACATCAGACATCAGACATCAGACATCAGACATCAGACATCAATACCAAGACAAAATTACGGGTTTTGTACCAAGGGCCTGAATTTTCTCCTGAATTTCCAAACCAAGGAAAACCCTCGAATGGCCATCCATACGGCAAATGCAATCCAGATAGCATAAAAACCCCACCCCAAAGCCTTACCTAGATATAAAGCGGGAATAAAACCCAAAAAGGTTGCTGACAGTAGTACGTTTCTAAGATATTTCATCTCACCAAGACCCTTAAAAAGACCATCATAAACAAAGGCTAAGGTATTCATGGGCAAGCCAAGAATCATGATAAAGAAAATGCTATAAAAAGTTTCCAAAACCACCATTTCGTTGGAGAACAACCTCCCAATGGAATAATAAAAAACAAAGCCCGTCACCATAATAATTACACTTACCACCAGGCCGTATTGAATGATTTTTTTGGCCAGTTTCCATAGGCCATTATAGTCTCTGGCACCCAAAAGTTTTCCGCCCATACTATTTCCTGCCGCACCATATCCGTCAATAAAAAAAGCGGCAAACAACCAAAGGTTGATAGCAATGGTATGGGCTCCAATGTATTTATCTCCCAAGGCTGTGGCCTCCCTGACCGCGATAATTAGCGCAGCATTCAAAGCCAAAGCCCTGACAAATAAGTTAAGACTCATTACTATTAACCTATTTATCTCTTTGTTAAGTGGAAAGGTCAAACGCAACCGGATGCTCGTTTTTTTCAGAAGTAGGATAAAAACCAATAGGGCCATTACAGCCTGAGAAATAAGACTGGCCCAGGCAGCACCTTCCAAATACATGGCTGGAACCCATCCTTCGATTCCGTAGACCAGGACAAAATCCAGAACCACATTTAAAACTGCTCCGATAAGCGCAATTATCATTGGATAATAGGTGTTTTGCAAACCTCTAAAAATCCCAAAAATGGCAAAAGTGAACAGGGTAAGAGGGAATCCCCAAACACGAATGGCATAGTACGAAACACAGAGCTCCAATATTTTTCCTTTGGCTTCAAATAATCTAAAAATATCCTCAATAAAAAAGACAGTAGATAGTAAAATGACCACACTAAGGGAGACATTGAAAAAGATGGCTTGGGCAGGGAGATTTTCCACCTCTTTCAATTTTCCGGCTCCCAAATATTGGGATATTATTGCGGAAATAGAACTTCGCGTTTGTCCCAAAACCCAAATGAGCATGGATAAAAAAGACCCCACTATTCCAGCAGCGGCCAACGACTCCAGACCATTTACTGGAATATTCCCTACTATGGCCGTATCGGTAATGGACAACAAAGGTTCTGCAATGCCTGAAATAGTTGCCGGGACAGCCAGTTGATTGATGGATTTAAAATTGATTTGAGTACTCAATGAGATTTGGTTATAACACTAGTTCGTAGCAATGAAAGGGATGTTCACTTTGTTTCGGGAAGAAAATATCACCCAATTTTTGATAACCCCGTTGCTCATAAAACTGCTGATTTCGTTTGTTCTGCGAAAAAGTGTCCAGTCGAACCGAATCAAAACCATTCGATCTAGAAAAGTCCTCAGCAAAATCCATCATGGCCTGGGCAAACCCCTTTCCCTGAAATTCAGGATGAATACAAACCCGGTGAATGTAAGTATTCTTTCCATTTGGGGTTAACCACTTTATGGGAATGTATTCTTCATCCATATGTGTGGATATAACTATAGCCCCAATGATTCGACCGTTATGCTTATTTACATAGAGTTCGTCTCTTTTAAGATCATCAAGAAATGCTTGCTCTGTAGGATAATGTTCGTTCCACTGGTAGATTCCGTTGTCCACCATTTTTTGGGCACAAGCTCGGGTTACTTTCAGAATGTCCTTAATTTCAGGTAACTTTGCATGTCGTATCATTGATTCCGTTCAATTAAGTTGTAAATTTAAGGTATAATCACAACCACCAAACAATGAATAATATACTGGTACCCATTGGAACTTCCCCTGATGCTTCCAAGACGTTGCAATACGCAATTGATTTTGCCTCTAACTTTGGAGCACAGGTTTTTGTTATGGAAGTCTTTTCTGTGTCATCTGCTGCTGCAAGCCTTGCCAATGTAGAAGAGAAAATTGCAAAAAGCAGTAAAGAACATATCAAGGAAATCATCGCTAGTGTCAATACCAAAAATGTGGAAATTAAAATTGCCACGTATAATGGAGACATGGTTGATGGTTTGAATGATATTGATAAGGAGCTGGGAATAGACCTAATCATTATAGCATCAAAAAGCAACGATATCCAAGAAGAGCTTTATTTGGGCAATACTTCGGGAAGAATCGTTAAGCAAACGAATATTCCTACATTGATTGTTCCCAAGGAAATTGAATTCAAGCCAATTAAGAATATTATGACTGCCTTTGGATCAGGTATCTTGAAGCGTAATCGGGTTCTGAATCCTTTGATTTCCATAAAGGATAAATTTAGGTCCGAAGTTAACTTGCTACTAGTGAAAAGACCAGGGTATTCAGAAGACGACTTGAAGGTGAATACAGCACTTTTGGATTTAAGTAAACAGCTTATCATTTCGGAAAATGCAAATACCTATTTGGGAGTTTTGGAGTATTATCAAAACCAGCATCCTGATTTGATTTGTGTCTTCAGAAGAAAGAGAGGTTTTTTCAAAAAGCTATGGGAAAAGAACACCATTCCTAAATCGGAGTTTTTCGTTCCTATACCTGTACTAATTTTAAGCGTTAAAAAGGATTAAGGGTCCTGCCCAAATTTTGAAACTATCCCAAAATGTATTTCCTTTGCGCTCGCTTGGGGGATTAGCTCAGTTGGCTAGAGCGCTTGCCTGGCAGGCAAGAGGCCACCGGTTCGAATCCGGTATTCTCCACTCAAGACATTCAGACCCTCACATTGGTGGGGGTTTTTTATTTGGTATCACGGAATATGGTAATCGGACAGTGATGGATTGGTGTTATTATCGAATTTCTTGTATCAGGCAATATGTTATCTATACAATATAGCCTACCACCTATAAGCCTCTTACCTAAGTCAATACAGTTTAGCAAAAGTTTTATAGTTCATGTAACTAGATTTGGGCGATTTTCAGTAGGCAACCAGCCATGCGTTTAGTATTCCTATATTTCAATTTGGCCCTGATGCTATTTTCGTTGCAGTCCTTGCAATGTCAATATCAAGGTACCATAGATAGTCTAAGAAATTCGCTTGCAAAATCACAAAGCGAAGAAGATACAGCCAATATAAATTTAGCGCTTTATAAAAGCTTGAGACGAATGCATTCAGATTCAGCCCAACTGCATTTGGAAAAAGCTATTGAATTAAATCAGGGGGCCTTATCCGATTCGTTATCCGCAAGAATTTATGTATCCCAAATTGAACAGTTATTGATTGCCAATGACTATGATAGGGTCTTTAATTATGTGAACAAAGCACTTAAACTAAAAGGGCACCTTAATCCCAAACTTCTAGTGGATGTGTATTCCATGCAAGGAACTGCACATTATTACAAGAGCGAATATGCAAAAGCCATTCAAGCCCATAGAGAAGCTGAAAAAGTATGCGTAGCCAATAAGATGGAAACAGGAATGGCCAAGGTGTTCAATAATATTGGGATTGCATACATCAAAATGGAAGATTGGCCCAAAGCCAAAGAATATATGGGTAAATCCTTTGAGCTGTGTAAAGCGTTCAATATTGAAAGAGGAATGGCTTTCACATTGGGCAATCTTGGAATTATCAATAAGAATCAAGGGGATTTCAAAGCTGCGATTGAAGCCTATCAACAGTCAAATAAACTATTGGACAAGCTGAAGGATGAAAGAGGAATGGCAAGAAATTTTGACAATATAGGTGCACTTTACAAAAAACTGGGAAACCAATCCCTGGCCGAACATAATTTTCAAAAAAGTCTTCAAACCTCAAGAAGAATTGGAGATGAGTCGACCATGGCCAGTGCCTTGCACAATCTTGGTGGTCTGTACGCGGAGCAAGGTAAGTTAAATGCTTCCGTGGATAACTATGAAAAGAGTCTTGCTATATCGGAAAAACTCAACAACAAAGATGTAATACGAGATAATCATTTGGGATTGGCTCAAGTGTATGAAGGCTACGGAAGCCCTAAATTGGCATTGCAACACCAGAAGTTATATGGTAGCTGGAAAGACAGTATCACTAGCCAAGATCACCTTAAAAGTATTAGCGAACTTGAAATCAAGTACGAAACAAAGAAAAAGGAAAATGATATTTTATTGCTTTCCCAGGAAAAGTTGCGTAGTGATGCCCAAATTGACAAACAGGAAACCAGAATTAGGCAATTGTCCTATCTTCTCATTGGGGCTATTGTAATTTTGGGGATAGGGAGTGTACTTGTCCTACAGTACCTCAAAAATCGTAGGCAAAAGGAATTGATTGAGACCATAGCGGAAACCCAGATTGCAGAGAGACATCGTATAGCGCGAGATCTTCATGATAGTGTTGGAGGTTCTTTGGCCATGGCTACCAATAAGCTACAATTTGTGAACGATAATCTTGATGAAGACAATAAAAACATCCAAGATTCCATCCAGGTTCTTGTGCAAACAGCGGATCAAGTACGTCAAATATCACATAATTTAATGCCAGGAGAATTGGTCAAGTTCGGATTGGTTACAGCCATTCATGCCACCCTTGACCAACTGGAAAAATCCTCATTGGATGCCCATTTGTATGCTTTTAATATGGAAGACCGTATTGATCCCACCAAAGAGATTCATGTATTCAGGATTGTTCAAGAGGCTATTCAAAATGTAATCAAACACGCCCAGGCCAGTAAGTTGAGTATTTATTTGAATAAGCACAAAAAGCATCTTAGCCTCATGGTTGAAGATGATGGCATGGGAATGGGTAATAACAAAAATACCTCAGGAATAGGTCTTAATAATATTGAATCAAGGGTTTCTCAACTTAAAGGCTCATTGAACATAGATTCAGGTATAGGAAGGGGAACAACCATTAGTATTCAAATACCAACATAATATGATACAAGTTGCCATTGCAGATGACCATACCATGTTCAGGGAAGGATTGGTTTCCCTGTTATCAAATGATGATAAAATTTCGATTGTCGGACAAGCCAATAATGGTAAGGAGCTCGTGGAACTACTTGGCGCAGTATCAGCTGATGTGGTCATATTGGACATCGAAATGCCCGAAATGGATGGGTTTGAAGTTTTACGGCACCTAAAACGAATGCCAATGGCTGTCAGAACTTTAGTGTTGACCATGCATTCTTCCCCACAGTTCATAAAGAATATTTTTATGGCTGGGGCCAGTGGCTATCTTCCTAAGGACGCTGGAAAAACCAAGTTGTTGGAAGCCATTGAGAGCCTATATCTTACGGGCCGCTATCATTCTCCGGAAACCATGAATATTGTGATGGACCTTCTTAAGGAGGATACCCTTCCAACGGCCATATCGCCGCGGGAAAAGGAGGTGATACAGCTTATAGCGGACGGGAACACTACCCACGAAATTGCCGAAAAGTTATACTTGAGCAAGTACACGGTGGAATCCCATCGTAAGAATATATTACTCAAGTTGGATTTAAAAAATTCTGCTGCCTTGGTAAAATATGCCATCCATAAAGGGCTTATTTACCAATAGAAGCATACACCTACCTATATTCTACCAATTCCCGATTTACCCCTTTATGGGGATTTTCTCTTTATTCCAGCGAGGTACTTTTGTAAAAATTAAAGTATGGGATTAATCCAAAGAATTTCATTTGTCGTCTTTCTGATTCTCAGTTTCGCTATTCAAGCACAAACTGAAACCAAAAACAAAGTGCACCTTGTAGAAGCACTTTCAGAGGCCTATCGTAAAGCTATCCTTGAAGAAAATTTGGAGGCCGTCATCCAAATGTTGCATTCAGAAGTTATGTTCTATCCTCCATCCGGCAAGGCTTTTTCTGGAAAAGACACCGTAGGGAAGTTGATAGTATCTTTTTTGGAAAAGAATGATGTGACCTCGTGGACCGTGAATGTTGATAGATGTGCAGATTTAGGGGATAGTTTGTTTGAATTTGGCCACTTCGAAATTCTGGAAAATGAAGAAACTTCTAGTAAACGTAAATATTTGAATATATGGGCCAGGGAAAAAGGAGAATACAAGCTTTTCTTTAGGGGATGGTCGCCTTTGTAGCTACTGCACATATTGTCTCGTGAACTCCTGGCTGTCCTAACTGTTTTCTAACAATACTGATTATAATTAAAACTACAGACACAGCATATTTACTAGCGGTTTAAATCTTTAAAAGAAGAATCTTGAAAAAAATACCTTTTATATCGGTTTTTACATTATTGGGCTTACTACTTTCTTCCTGTGATTTCTCACAGAAGGAAGAGGTTGATTTAATCATCAAGGCTGGATCCTTGTTTGATGCCCAGAGTGGCTTGGTCATGAACAATAAAATAATTGTTGTACATGACGGAAGAATAAAATCAATAGAAGATTTTAGTACTGGTCTCAACAAATATTGGTCCCATAAGAAAATTGATGCGACGGGAAAGTTTGTTATGCCCGCACTTTTTGACACACACAGTCATGTTACCGCATTCGTTGATACAATAACCACAAGGTGGGGCTTACCTTCATTAGATGTTTATGCGGATGAAGAACTCTCTAAATGGCACCTACGAATGATGCTCTACCAAGGCATAACCAATTTAAGAGAACTTGGTGGGTTCCCTGAGATTTCGGTCAAATTGAGGAACCAAGAAAGAGTAGGAGAAATAAAATCTCCAAGAATATTGGCGTGCAGCAAACTTATGTCTGAACGGCCCTCGATATTTCCTGCCATTGTAAAGGAAATCAACAGTACGGCAGAAGCCCGGGAATATGTAAAAGAGATGAAGGCTTTAGGCGTTGACTATGTCAAACTTCTATTCAATTTAAGACCCGAGCATAGTAGAGCTGCAATAGACGAAGCTCATCGGTTAAATTTAAAGGTAGCAGGTCATATTAAATCCACTACCTGGCTGGAAGCCATAGAAATGAACATTGATGCCCTCGTGCACACTCCATACGGTAATGAGCCTATGATGGATTTGTCATCTGACCATGTAAAAGAGGTTTTAAAAAGAATGGCCGAGAAGGGAATACCAAATGACCCAACTTTAGCGATGAGGTATGGATATTTTGGAGATACTTCCTTCGGACGAAATACACAATTAAAAGAAGTCTTCGATTGTGCCCCCGAAAGATTGAAGGAAATGTGGCAAATGCTTTCGGAATATAAAAAGGATATTTTTAAAAAGAACCCTAAAATGGCCGAATATCACAACAACTACGTATTAAAAGCCCATAAGGCGGGAGTACTGCTCTCGACTAGCTCAGATACGTGGACGTCATGGACAGATTATGGCAATACCATTCACAACGAGATGTTTCTACTATCAAAAGCTGGAATACCAAATAGTGATGTCTTGATAATGGCAACTAAAAATGGTGCCTATCAATTACATATGCAAAATGACTTTGGTACAATCGAAAAGGGTAAGGTGGCAGATATATTGATTCTTGCAAAGAGTCCGTTGGTCAATATTGAAAATACAAGAACTATTGATGCCATTATAAAAAATGGAAAGGTCATAGACCGGAAAAAATTACTTAATTAAGGTTGCTTTCATTCTTTTTTTAGATGAAGAAATTTATTGCTGAAAATTAACCCACATCACAACTATCGGATTTCTTCTCGCTTGTCTATGGCGAGAGAGACATTGGTGTCAACATTCCCTTACCTGTTTTCAGGGATTTTCATTTTTGCCTTTTTACGGTTAAAAATTTGAACAACCGCGCCTCTAATTTTGTCCAGTAATCTTAAATAAACACAAAATGAAAAAATTAGTATTCATAATGGCATTTGCCGTAATAGGAGCGTCTTTTTTTTCTTGCAACAAAGACGAAGATTCCTATTACCCGTTCGATGACGAAAGAGAACAGTCTATAGATCAAAATGACACACATATAGACAGTTCTGAAGATTGATTTCAGATTTTACGAGTGAAAAAGTACCGTGGGATTTGAATTAAATCAAAATCAATTAAAAATTTTAATCAATAATTACATCAAAAAATGAATTCAATACGATTAGGTGACACAGCTCCTGATTTCAAGGCTGATAGTACACAAGGTGAAGTTAATTTTCATGAATGGCTTGGAGATAGCTGGGGGATGTTGGTATCACATCCTGCGGATTTTACTCCAGTCTGCACCACAGAATTGGGCGCCATGGCTAATTATGAGGAGGCATTTGCAAGCCGAAATGTTAAGGTAGCCGCTATAAGCGTAGATCCTCTTGATTCCCATGAGAAGTGGATTAAGGACATTGAGGAGACCCAAAATGCGGTGGTGAACTTCCCTTTAATTGCTGATGATGAAAGGAAGGTTTCTGAACTTTATGGAATGATTCACCCAAACGACTCAGCAACGACGACCGTACGATCGGTATTTATCATTGCTCCAGACAAAAAAGTGAAACTGATTTTGATCTATCCGGCCTCGACAGGAAGAAATTTCGAGGAACTTTTAAGGGTAATTGATTCTTTGCAGTTGACGCAATACGAAAAACTCGCTACTCCGGCTAATTGGAGTAAGGGGGAGGACTGTGTGATACTGCCATCGGTAAGTAATGAAGAAGCTGATAAAATGTTTCCGAAAGGGTTCACTGAGATAAAGCCTTATCTCAGATTGACGCCACAAGTTTAATTAACAGGTCCAAGGGTGTCCTTTGGGCACTTTTGGACCATCATGAGACAACAATTGAAAAAACTGACATACATACTTGTATTTATGCTTGGCCTTATGTGTGCGAGCGCCCAGGAAATTACCGATAGGTTGACCGAATATATCAACAATGGTCAACTGGTCATTTATTCTGAGTCTTCCTATCTGAGTGACAATAGTGCCAGTGCAATCACCTATGTGGATTTTTGTCCTGGCGGTATCTATCATTATAGTTATGATGGTTCTTACACGGTAAAGGGAACCCAAAACACTTCAAACCGAAATAACAGGGCCTACGGAGCAGGAGTTGCAGAGAATTCGGGACAGTGGAAGGTATTGGAATATCAAGGGGCACATTATCTTGAAATTTTGGATGCCTATGGAAAAACCAACTATTATCCCATCAATATTCAAAACCTAGCAAACGGTAAGTGGAAAATAAATAATGTTACCTACGTTTTTGCCCAAGGGAAAGGTAGATGCCGTTAACTATGACAAAAAGGAGTTAGCAATATCAAAAAGCAGTACTTTAAGAGACCAAATTGGGGTTACATGAAAACAAATCAATTGGGGAAGGAGGGTATTGTATTTGCCAACTTGGCAGAGATTGAAAAATCAAAAATTATTGATTTGATGAACAATCCCTTGGTAAGAAGGCAAATGCCATTATTGAAAGGAGAATTTAATCAGGCTGATTGTGAAAAGTTTGTTGCTTCCAAAGAGCGGATGTGGAAAGAACATGGTTTTGGACCTTGGGCATTTGTGATAAACAAGCAATTTGCTGGCTGGGGCGGAATACAACCCGAAGATGGAGAGGCGGACCTTGCTTTGGTATTGCACCCTGATTTTTGGGGAATCGGCAAGGTTTTGTACAAGGAAATCATTGGCAGAGCGTTTTACGAGTTGAATATAGCTACGGTTCAGGTTTTGTTTCCACCTTCAAGAACGCGAATCAAGGGCCTATTGCATTTAGGTTTTAAAAAGGAGCGGGAACTGGACATTGGAAACGAGAAGTTCATTCGTTATACACTGGATAAATCTGACTGGATTAAAGACAACAAATCATAATTTCCTTGGTAAAAACTACTAATTCCAAAGGGTTTCTTAAAAGATAGAGGTGTTACCGTTTTACTTTTTTAAATTTATTTCATGAATATAAAAGAAAAAGTAGCTTACATCACTGGGGGCTCAAAGGGAATTGGATTGGGTGTTGCCAAAGCACTATTGGACCAGGGCATGAAAGTAGCCATCAGTGGTCGAAATCAAGAAAGTTTAGCTGCGGCAAAACAAAGCTTAGGCAATTCTAAAAATATACTGGAAATCGTTTCTGATGTTTCAGTTTTTCAGGACGAAGTAAATGCAATCGAAACCATTATTACCAAATGGGGCCAGTTGGATGTTGTTTTAGCCAATGCAGGAGTAGGTCATTTTGCACCCATTTATGAAATGGGAGAGGACCAGTGGAACCAAATGATTAACACTAACCTGAATGGGGTGTTCCATACGCTAAAGGCTTCATTCGGTCCTCTTAAGGAGTCAGAAGGCTATTATATTACCCTGGCCAGCCTAGCTGGAACCAACTTTTTTGCTCAAGGAGCTGGCTATAATGCCACGAAATTTGGGGTAGTGGGATTTACCCAAGCGGCAATGCTTGATTTGAGAAAATACAACATCAAAGTAAGTACCATAATGCCAGGCTCTGTTGCTACCTACTTCAACAATAACGAACCTTCTGAAAAAGACGCTTGGAAAATTCAATCAGAAGATATTGGACAAATTGTGATTGATTTGCTCAAAATGCATCCTAGGACCCTACCCAGCAAGATTGAGATTAGGCCTACCCGTCCTGATTTAAAATAACACAGACTATTCTTTATCCTCGAAAGGAATTTCAGGGTTATAAATTTCCAGAATGAGTTTTTTTAGGGAATTCTGGAAAGCGTGCATCATTCCTTCATCTAGTATTGAATTCCTATTGAAAGAAAACGGCATGAATCCATTTTTTAAATTTTTCAAGGCATAGATTCCAGCAATACAGGAGGTCATAGTATCCGTTCTGTTTAGAAGGTAGGCATAGCACAAAAGTTGAAAGGCCTTGCTTTTTGAAAAGCTGGTGTCAAGTTCTTCCCATGACTTTATCTTTACTTGCGAAGGCTCGGTTTTACCTGTTTTATAATCGATAACACGGATTGTTCCGTCAAATTCGTCAATACGATCTATGAACCCTTTGAATTTAATGGGGATATGTAACTCGTCAAAGTCCAAGGTTGTTTCAAACTTTTTCTCAAGGTGCAATAACTTGATTTGATGGTGTTTGATTTGCTTCGACTCCATAAGCACAAAGTTCTCAATGTATCTTTCAATCACATGAAATATCAATAAATATCGCCCCTTGCTTAAATCGGTGTTCGGTAAATGTTTATGGAAAGATTCCCTAAGGATGGAATTCACCTTGCCGCGCATTGAAGAAAAGTTGTCCTGGATTAATATCTTGCCCAAATATGGTTGATATAGCAAAAACAGGGCTTCATGAAGAATGGTCCCAAAAGTATTGGCCGCAATATCTTCTTGTACCTCAATCGAATCTTGGAGCCTAAGGACGTATTTTTTGTAGAATTCCATGGGGTTTTTGATGTAGGAGCTCAAAGAGGAAGGTGAAAGTCCCTTTTCTGCTAAGTCTTTCAAATCTGAAATTAGCAAAGGTGTTTTCTTGATTTGCTCTTTGATTAGGGGTTTAATTCTAATGTTGGGAGAGGCGATGTTATGGGTAACAAAGGGTTTTATGTTGTTATCCGTAAGCAATTGGGAGATTAACCTACTTTTTTCTCCACCTTCCAGAACGTCCGGTTCCGTGTTATAAATAATATGGACATTTTTGGCTCGCTGAATTAGACGATAAAAATGATACGTATAAATGGCATCCTTTTCTTTGTATGTAGGAAGGCCATATTCTCGTTTAACATCAAAAGGGATAAAGGAGCTATTACTTTTTCCAGCAGGCAGAATACCTTCGTTTACCGAAGTAATGATAACGGTTTCAAAGTCCAAGGTCCTGCTTTCCAAAACACCCATAAGTTGTAGTCCTTCAATGGGAGACCCTATATAATCAATAACCTCCATTGTGGCTAGTTGCTTAAAAAATCGTTTTACGGTTTTTATGTTATTCACAAAACCGATGCTTGCGAGCTGTTTTTTCAATTGATGAAAAAGGTTGTAAAAAGTAAAGGCATACTGCAATTCAACAGCATTGTTTTCTTTTCGAAAGATTTGTTGCAACCGTAAAAGCAACGAAAGGCAGTATTCAATTATCGTGTTTGGGGTGAAAGCATGGGAAGGAAATAGTTTAAAATCCACATCCTTTTGTACAAACAGGGACCGTAAGCTCTGAGCATCAATATACGTGGTGCTATTCGCTTTGATTAAACCAGTAAGGTGATTAACGAAATCAGGGTTTTTAGTATTGGCTGACATTTTAAAGTAAGGGTTGCCAACAAAATTTAATACCTCTTTATAATACCAACCTTTCTTGGTTTTTCCTTCAAAAAGCTCGAAAACAGAAATAAAAAATGAATACAGAAGGGTTGTCCTTAAGGACTGACCCATGGTAATATTGATCTTGTTTATCTCTGGAGGAATTGATTTTGCCACAGGGAATAAGAGGGATTCATCCGCAAGTATAATAGCGACATTGTCCGTTTTTTCTGGGTTGGTATTTAGTTGTTTTTTGAGAGTGTTCCCCACATATTTGGTTTGTGAGATACTTTTGGGAACTCCGGTAATTTCGATGTTTTTTGGCGTTAGGAAATGGCCGTGAATCCCTTTTGGCCTGTTCTCTTTATAATGAGGCCATTCGTTAAGGTATTTTCTAATGAAAAGTCCAGCATCATGTACCGGGTCGTTCAAAAAACACGCATCAATATCCCAATATACCTCACATTGCGTATTCGAAAGAAGATGTTGAATAATCTGGGACTCGGCGGTGTTAAGCGCATTAAAGCCCAAGAAGACTATGGGATTCTTTAAGTTCTCATAAGCATATTCGGTTATGTTATTGGTTGCCAAGCGGTAAATTAGACCTTGATGCGCAAGGTTCTTAGCAATTAGTCTGCTATTAAAATCGTGATATATGTATTCAATGTGTTCCCAAAAGTCCAGATAGTTTTGTACCAAGGGCGTTTTTTGGGGCTGAAGAGACCAATGGTCAAGTTCCTTGATTGATTTTAGATAATTAAGGATATCATTGGCGGGCAAAAGATATCGGTCAATCTCATTGAAATCTTGTAATAAGGTCTCTCCCCATTTTAAAAAAGTATCAAAGTCATCTTTTTCTTTGGCCGGAGAGCTTTGGTAGGATTCGTATAGCGTAAGGAGCAAATCAATGTTTGATGCTTTTTTAACTCCAGAAATTTCTTGAACAAATTCTTCAATAGAAATAATTCGTGGAGTAAATACGGTTTTTTTAAGAATATTACTGAGATAATGCTTTAGGAAAACACCAGACCTTTTACTGGGAAGAATGTAAAGGTTGTTTTCAATACTGGAGCCCTCGCGAACTAAATCCTGAAGAACGTACTCAATGAAGGGCTGTTGCATATCTAAAAATAAAAAAGGCCCTGCATTAGCAGAGCCTTTTTTGAAGAAAATTAATTTTCTTTTACTTATTTCACAAGGTTGATTTCAACCCTTCTGTTTTGTGTTCTACCAGATCTTGTGTTGTTGGTAGCAATAGGCTTATCTTCTCCGTAACCAATAGCGGTCAATCGGTCAGAACCAATTCCCTTATCGATCAAGAAATCTCTAACAGAGTTAGCACGCTCCTCGGAAAGTCTCTGATTAGTTTTGGCACTACCTACACTATCAGTGTGACCTTCAACAGTAAACTTAGCATTTGGATACTCGTTCAAGATTTGGATAATATCCACCATTACTGTAGTTGACTCAGCTTTGATAGAAGATTTACCAGTATCGAAAAGGATAGTTCTAGCATAATCGTTCAATTGCTTTTGAACCTCTTCAGTAACTTCAGGACAACCGTTGTTAGCAACTGTACCAGCTACCTCAGGACATTGATCGTCTTTATCCAATACACCGTCACCATCGCTATCTGGCCATGGGCATCCTTTGTTTTCAGCAGGACCAGCTTCGTTAGGACAAGCATCATCTTTGTCAGCAACACCATCACCATCAGCATCAGGACATCCGCTTAGGGCAGCAGGACCAGCTTCGTTTGGACAAGCATCATCTTTATCAGCGATACCGTCACCGTCAGCATCAGGACATCCATTTAGTTCAGCAGTACCTGCCTCATTTGGACAGCTATCTTTGCCATCTTCAATACCGTCGCCATCAGAATCAGGACAACCATTGAATTCTGGAAGACCAGCAACCTCAGGACAAGCATCGTCTCTGTCATAAATTCCATCATCATCAGTATCCTTACCACCAAATTTGATGTTAAGACCAGCTAGATGTTGGAAGTGTTTTGGCACATTGTCTTCGAATACGTGCTTATATTGTGTTTGAAGTGTGAAGCCGATGTTGTCGGTAAACCATACGTTAACACCAATACCACCATTTACAGTTCCAGCACCACTTTCGTCTATCCAAGTATAACCACCTCCGATTTCTGCGAAAGGATCGATAGTAGTGTTTTTAAGGATATTGTATTTAATGGTACCATCAACTGCATATAGAGAAAGATCATCAACCTCTACATCTCCTAAATTTTCAATTCTATTTAAGGAACCTCTGACACCAACAGAAAAACCATCGCCTACGTATCGGGACACAGAGACGGTTGAAACCGAAGGCAAGATGTTCCAGTGGTCGTTAGCATTAAAGTACTCGTCAAAAAGACCACCTGCTTGGAAACCGAAATTACTCAAGGCATCCTCGTCGTTGGTAGGAAATACGTCAATCGCATTTATACCAAAACTAACTTGCCATGGATTATTTTCGTCTTGCGCTTGGATGTTGTTGAACCCTATAAATACAAGGGCAACAACCAATAATTTGCTCAGATGTTTCATGTTCAAAATTTTAAGTTTAAGTGTTTATCAGCTGCAAATGTAAGTTGTTAAGAACTATTAACAAAATCAATTTTTCATTTTTTTTAACGCATTATATAGACAAAAAAGAGCATTTAAACGATTTTTAGCTCCTTTCCAACTTTGATAAAGGCTGCAATAGCTTTATCCAAATGTTCTTTTTCGTGTGCCGCCGATAATTGTACCCGTATTCTAGCTTTTCCTTTTGGTACTACGGGATAAAAGAAACCGATTACATAGATGCCTTCTTTCAATAACATATCAGCCATTTGCTGGGATAGCTTGGCATCATACAACATTACTGGGACAATGGCAGAATCCCCATCAATAATATCGAAACCAGCCTTTTTGAGTCCTTCTTTAAAATAAGCAGTATTATCATGAAGCTTATCCCTAAGTGAAGTGTCATTCCCAAGAAGCTGAAATACCTTTATCGACGCCCCAACAATCGAAGGGGCCAAAGAATTTGAAAACAGATAGGGCCGGGAGCGTTGGCGAAGCATTTCAATGATCTCCTTCTTGCCGGTGGTATATCCTCCCATAGCCCCTCCAAGCGCTTTTCCTAAAGTCCCAGTTATGATATCTATCCTGTCCAAAACTCCCTTTTCTTCCAAAGTCCCTCTTCCTGTAGCTCCAATAAATCCTGCGGAATGGCATTCGTCAATCATCACCATGGCATCGTATTTATCCGCCAAATCACAGATGTCATCCAAGGGTGCCAACAAACCGTCCATGGAAAAGACACCGTCCGTAACAATGATTTTAAAGCGAGCACTATCCTCTTGACTTTGTTTCAATTGCTTTTCCAAATCGGCCATGTCATTATTGGCATATCTATATCTTTTGGCTTTACATAAGCGAACACCATCTATAATGGAGGCATGATTCAATGAATCTGAAATTATAGCATCTTCTGCGGTCAATAAGGGTTCAAAGACCCCTCCATTGGCATCAAAAGCTGCTGCATATAATATGGTGTCCTCAGTGCTATAAAATTTGGCAATTTCTTCCTCCAGCTGTTTATGGATATCTTGGGTTCCACAGATAAAACGAACAGAAGACATTCCAAAACCATGACTGTCCAGAGTATCCTTTGCGGCTTCAATTACGTCTGGATGGGAGGACAGACCCAGATAATTGTTTGCACAAAAATTGATGACCTCTTCTCCTGTCGAGATGGTAATAACAGCGTCTTGAGGGGAGGTAATAATTCTTTCTTTTTTAAACAATCCAGCTTCTTTGATGGATTCCAGTTCTTTGGCGAGATGGGTTTTGATTTTTCCGTACATGGGTAGTTTTAATGTTTAAAGGAAGAGCGGTTGAACGTCTTCTCCAATGTATACAATAATAGTGTTCTTAATTGAAAAACCCATATGTTTTAAGGCTTCTCCATATTTTATTATCTGTGTTTTGTGTTTTGGGTCTTGCTTGCCGGTCTTGAAGTCAAGAACAGTGGCTTCGTTGTCTAAAATTGCAATTCTATCAGGCCTAAGCTTTTGACCACTCGAAGTTAAAATTTCTTGTTCTTTATATATGGTATTTTTTTCTGAAAAATACGGAGCGATTAAAGGGTGAAAAACCGTTGCTTTAACACGGTGACCCAATATGTCGAAATCATGCCCCTGAAAAAGAGCATCAGATTCAAGTTCTTCCAAAACAGCAGGGATATCTTTTTGATACTCTATTTGGGCCAAAGCGTAATGGACCAAATTTCCAACTTCAATAGCTTCCCCGACTTCGGTGCCCCATAGCTGACCTCGTATTGTTGATATCGAAAGATCATTCTCCGTCAAGGGCCGTATATGGTAAGGAATGTTAAGGCCAGAAAGAATTTTATCTGATTTTGAAGAAGAAGTTTCGGGGAGTTCACCAAAGTGGTACTCAAGCAACTCTTCTGAATATAGCCCTACATTTTTCAAATAGAGTTGAAACAATTGTGCATACGAGTTTGCATGTTTTTGGCTAGGGTTGACTTTTTCTTTATCCGTGACGACGTAGAGGGCCTTTTCTGCACGTGTTAGCGCTACATAAAGCACATTCATCGCGTCCATTTGAATATTGTGTTGCTCTTCTAAATGGGCTTCTCTTATCCTTTCGGGAAAAAGAGAGGTTTCTGAACTAGTATTTACCAATACTTTCTCCAAGTTGAGGTCCAGCTCCAGTTCTTCTGAATCTACCCATATTTTGTTTTTGTTTTCGTTGATTTTGGAGTTGGCATAAGGAAAGATTACTACTGGGAATTCCAGGCCTTTTGATTTATGTATGGTCATAATTTGTACCGCGTCCAATGAGTTGGGCGCAGCGACAGAGAGCGAGCTCTTTTTTCTTTCCCAATGGTCTAAAAATGCCATAATACTTGACCCATCTTTCTTCTCCACTTCGATTACTTCATCCATCAAAAAGGTAATAAACGCTTCAGAACCTTCGGAAAGATCAAATTGTAAAATGGCATGATCCAGTATTTCATAAACCGATTTATTCGAAAATTTGAGCAAATCGAAATTATACTTATCTAAGAAGAATGGGATAGGCGAGTCAATATGGGCGGTTATAAAGTCGTGTTTTTCTCCTTTTTGCCTCAATGTGAACAAAAAGGACAGAACCTCGTAAACAAAATTTTTGTCTTTGGGATTATCAATCATCTTCAGTAATGACACCAAAAACTCTACGATGTCATTTTGCGCCAACAATAGTGAATCAGACGATACAATGGGAATACCCTGTTGGGAGAGGAAATGGGCTACGGTGGAACCAGTGGTGTTTTTGCGGACCAGGATGCAAATATCTTTAAAAGCATATCCTTTTTCAGTAAGCTCAGTTATTATTTCCAGTACTTTTCCGCAGTATAGCTGGTCCTTGTCATTGGATGGACCATCTATAAAACCTATGTTTGCATAACCTCCCTGGGTACTATTGGGTTTTTGGATACAGCTTTCTTCAAAAAGGCTACGGAACATCTCGCTTTGGAAGGCGTTCGCAGCATGTGAGAAAAATGAATTGTTGAATTCGATGATGTTTGAGTGACTCCTCCAGTTGGTTTCCAAGCGCTCAATTGTGGGAGCAAGCACGAAAGGATTGTTCCGGGCATTTAAAAGTTTTAGAAACTGTTCTGAACTTCCACCTCTCCAACGATATATGGCTTGTTTGATGTCTCCCACCAAAAAAAGAGATCCCTTTTTTCCTTGTCCTTCCTGACTTTCAAGTGCATTGGAGATCAAGGGAACCAGATTCTCCCATTGCATTTTAGAAGTATCTTGAAACTCATCGATAAAGTAATGACGATACTTTTCTCCCAAACGCTCATATATGAAAGGTACAGGCTGATTTTTAATTTGCTTTGAAATGAGTTGGTTGAGGGCAGAGATAGGAATGACATCATCCTCTTCCTCCAACCTTTTCAATTCTTTGGAGATTTCATTAAGCACCGTTAAGGGAACTATATTTGAATATATGTTCTTCAGCAATATCCTTTGATACAAATTCTGTTTGATGGAAGTGAAACAATCCAATAGGGCTACCGAGAGATCAAAAACATCCCTGGTATCCTTGGCCTTTAGGATTTTGGTATTGATGAGCTGATCTTCAAGCTGATTTTTGTACAGAACCCTTGGATTGTATTCTCCCTGCGTAATCTTCCTGAAATGGTTGGGCAAAGTTTCCCGTGGAAAATCTTTGGGGACAAATCCGAACTCGAGAATTTTTTCCAATGCAGATTGGGCGGTTGATTTTACTTTTTTTTCAAGTGATGCAATGTGTTTCCCTATTTTAGATTGTTCTTTTTTGAAATCCGTTATGGATATCTCTTTAAAACTTTCCAAGTGGGAGAAGTGGTTTTCTTGAAACAATAACTTTCCAATACCCATTAGGTCGAAAGCGATGTTCCAGCTTTTGTCCTCTTCAATTTTTTCCAATGAAAAGTCGAGTAAGGCTTGGGTCAAAATTGGATTTTCCCCCGTTCGGTCCAATAAACTGGAGACCGCTTTTTCCAATAGGGCTTCCACATTCAACTCAACTTCAAAATTTTGGGAAATTTGAAGATCCCTCGCGAAGGTTTTGATTATTTTATGGTTGAACTTGTCTATAGTGGAAATCTCAAAGAACGCATAGTTGTGCAAAATTTGCTTCAATACAAATTCACATCGTTTCTGCATTTGTTGAGGACTTAGGGCCAATTCCGAACACAGCTCATTAAACATAGGGTGCTCATCTTCCAGAATATTGGCTTGCGAGAATAGAAAAAGACTATCCAATATTCTCGATTTCATTTCTCCGACTGCTTTGTTGGTAAAAGTTATGGCAAGCATACGTTTAAAGCGGAGAGTAGAGTTGCCGGAAAGTAAAAGTTGAAGGTATCGCTTGGTCAAGGAATAGGTTTTACCAGAACCTGCAGAAGCATTATAAATGACAAAGTTGGAGTCCTTCAAAAGTTTTTTTTGCAAATTACGCATTACCGGTTTTAAGTTCACTCTTGATTACTAATAAATAGAGGATAAAACCGTATTTTTACGGGAAGCAATTAATAACTTAAAAACAATATAATTATGGCTTTTGAATTACCCAATTTGCCTTACGCGTATGATGCACTTGAACCTCATATAGATGCCCGAACTATGGAAATTCACCATACAAAACATCACAATGGTTATACCACTAAGTTGAATGGTGCAATCGCAGGGACTGACTTGGAAGGTAAGAGCATTGAGGATATTTTATCTGGGTTGGACATGTCCAACGGTGCTGTTAGAAACAACGGAGGAGGTTTTTACAACCACTGCTTGTTTTGGGAAGTGATGTCACCCAATGGAGGAGGAGCTCCTTCTGGGGATTTGGCTGCTGCCATTGATGAAGCTTTTGGCTCTTTTGATGCGTTTAAGGAAAAATTCAGTTCTGCTGCTGGAACTCGTTTTGGGTCTGGCTGGGCATGGCTTTGTGTCCACAAAGGAGGAAAAGTAGAAGTTTGCTCTACTCCCAATCAAGATAATCCATTGATGCCGGGGACGGGATGTGAAGGATTCCCAATTTTAGGATTGGATGTTTGGGAACATGCTTACTACCTAAACTATCAAAATAGAAGACCGGACTATGTGGCCGCTTTTTTCAATGTGATTAACTGGGATAAAGTATCCGAATATTATAACGAAAACAAATAGAAGGTTTTAGATAAGACTTTTCTGAAAGTATTAGCTCGATGATTGTAGGATTATCGAGCTTTTTTTATGTCCAAATGGAACCAATAGAAAAGGGCGGGAAAGCTCCCACCCTTTTCGTCCCAAATCTTACCATAAACTTAACCTACTTATGCTATGGCAAAACTAAATTACTGGTATTGTGAGAAATAACAAAGGTTTTTTAAGAAATTTTTGATTGTAGCTGGGAAATAAAAGAAGAGAAAATCGATAAATCGTTGGGCGTCAAACAAAAAGAAGGCGGAACATTGTTCCGCCTTCTTACCCCAAATCTTACCATGAACTTAACCTACTTATGCTATGGTTCTCCAAAAGTAGGGCGATGCAGTTGTTGCTGAAAAGCTTTTAGATGAAACCCCAGTAATTTGGTTGAATTACCACTTGTGTGGAGAGATGACACGAATACCAAAGAAAAGGACTACGGGGGAGAAAGAAAGATGACCGGAAAATAAAAAAGGTGGAAAATTTTCCACCTTTTTTGCCCCAAATCTTACCATGAACTTAACCTACTTATGCTATGGCAATACTAAAGTAGGTTTGACATTTACCTGATTGTCAAAAACCCGATAATATGCAGGTTTCATCGACGAAATGCACACATTAACTTATTGTTAATTGACTGTCTTAGTAAGCTCTTTCGTTTTTGCCTTCGTAGAAATTAATAAAAGCTTTGTTGACTACCTTGTTTCCTCCTGGTGTGGGATAATCTCCGGTAAAGTACCAGTCTCCTAAGTTTTGTGGGCACGCTTGGTGTAAATTTTCAATATCTTGATAAATTATATCCACTTTGGCTTTTATGCCTTCAGGTTCAAGGATGTCGGCTATTTTGCGTGATATTTCTTCTGTACTGAAAGGAGCGTAGAATTCCTTTACATGATTAATTGCACCGTTATTCTTGTGATTGGATTGTTCTACACATTTGTTATAGATTTCATCTACCAATGACATAGTACCTCGTTCCTTATGCAATTCCAATGCGGCCCGAAAAGCCACAAAGTCTTCCAATTTAGCCATGTCAATACCATAACAATCGGGGTAACGAATTTGTGGGGCGGAGGAAACCACCACTATTTTTTTTGGGGACAACCTATCCAAGATTTTTAGAATACTCTTTTTTAAGGTAGTTCCTCTAACAATACTGTCGTCAATGATGACCAAATTGTCACTAGGTTTTACTGAACCATACGAAATATCATAAACATGGGTAACCAAGTCATCCCTACTACTATCTTGAGTAATGAAAGTTCTAAGCTTAGCATCTTTTATAGCTACCTTTTCAATTCTTGGTCGGACATCAAGAATCTCATGCAGTTTTTCCCTATCAATGTTGCTCCCAAGTGATAATATCTGCTCTTCTTTCTTTCGATTTAGATAGTTTTGGGCTTCTTTCACCATACCTAAGAAGGAGGTTTCAGCAGTATTCGGAATATAGGAGAAAACGGTATTGGTCAAATCATTATTGATGGTCTTCAGAATTTGTGGGAAGACCAGTTTCCCCAACATTTTTCGTTCTTCATAAATCTCTTGGTCACTTCCACGGGAAAAATAGATACGTTCAAAGGAACAAGCCTTTCTCTCCTTCGGCTCTATGATTTGTTCCAGATGAACACTTCCTTTTTTCTTGATAACTATGGCATGACCTGGATCTAATTCTTTGACCTTGTCAAAAGGCACATTGAAAACCGTTTGTATCACAGGTCTTTCTGAAGCGACAACCACCACTTCATCATCCTTATAGTAGTATGCCGGACGTATTCCCACAGGATCCCGAAAGACGAAAGCATCACCATGACCCAACAATCCTGCCATGGCGTATCCACCGTCCCAATTTTTGGAGGATTTCCTTAGAATTTTGGCAACATTGAGTCGCTTGGCAATTATTGGGGAAGCCTCTCTCTTGTTGAACCCTTCTTTCTTAATGTCCTTATAGATTTTAGCTACCGCATCATCCAAAAAATGACCGATTTTTTCCATCACAGTTATGGTATCGGCCAACTCCTTCGGGTGCTGTCCTAGTTCCACAAGATTCTCGAAGAGTTCATTTACATTGGTCATATTAAAGTTACCCGCAACTATAAGGTTACGATGCATCCAATTATTTTGTCTTAAAAATGGATGTACGCTTTCAATACTATTTTTTCCAAAGGTGCCATACCGAACATGACCCAATAAAAGCTCCCCTATGTATGGGATGTTCTTTTTTTGCAATTGCACATCCTCTTCAAACTCCGGATGTTGGGCAAGTACATTATTAATACGATCATTGATCTGAGCGAAAATGTCCTGAATGGGTTGTTGTTGAACGGAACGAACCCTACTCATATAGCGTTCACCCGGGTTCATGTCCAATTTTATACTTGCAAATCCAGCACCATCCTGTCCCCTGTTGTGCTGCTTTTCCATCATGAGGTACATTTTGTTTACGCCATAGAAGGCCGTACCATACTTTTCTTTGTAATATTCCAGAGGTTTAAGCAAACGGATCAGTGATATTCCGCATTCGTGCTTAATAGGGTCACTCATAACAAAAAAATAAAAAAGCCCCGAAAATTTTCAGGGCCATGCTTATGTTAATTCTATATTGAATTGCGTCAATTCTTTAAATTGTGCCAACCGTTGGTCGACTTCTTCTTTCTTCAAATCCAGCATTCGTTCCGTACCAAAACGCTCCACACAGAATGAGGCCAAATTGGAACCTTGAACAATGGCGTTTTTCAAACTCTCGAATGAAAGGTTCTTGGCCTGTGCCAAATATCCTGCAAATCCACCTGCAAAAGTATCCCCTGCCCCAGTGGGATCAAATACCTCTTCCAAAGGAAGTGCTGGTGCAAAAAAGATATGTTCCTTGTGGAAAAGAAGAGCTCCGTGCTCTCCTTTCTTGATAACCACATATTTTGGACCCATATTTTGAATCTTAGCTGCAGCCTTCACCAAGGAATGTTCCCCGGTAAGCTGTCTGGCTTCCTCATCATTTATAGTAATAACATCAATGCGTTTAATAACCTCTATCAATTCATCCCAAGTATGATCCATCCAGAAATTCATGGTGTCCAAAACGATAAGCTTTGGTCGTTCTTTCATCTGCTGAATTACACTAAGCTGAATATTGGGATGAAGATTTCCAAGCATAACCACATCAGAATCTTTATAGTCTTCTGGAACTATGGGGTCAAAATTAGCCAAGGTGTTTAACTCAGTTACCAACGTATCCCGGGAATTCAGGTCGTTGTGGTATTTTCCTTTCCAATAAAAAGTTTTTCCACCTTTAACAATTTCCACCCCGGAAACATCAATGTTTCTATCCTTTAAAAGATTGAGATATTCTTCTGGCAAATCATCTCCAACAACGGAGACCACACTTGAATTTACCTCAAACTGACTGGCGGCTAGTCCAATAAATGTTGCAGCGCCGCCTAATATTTTTCCCGTTTTTCCAAAGGGGGTTTCTATTTCATCAAAAGCGATTGATCCAACAATCAACAGTTTGCCCATTCACAAAATTTTGCTGCAAATATACGGTTACATATTGCATTTAGAACATTGAAAGGGGTATTTAGAAATAAGGTCATTTTTTGTTATTATTTCCTGCCAAAATCTGCTGGAATTTCCCCCCATGCTTTTGTCTCCCATTTTACGATGGGAGTATTGTATCTGTTTTTTTTAAGCCATTCTTCGGCACGTTTGATAAGCTCAAACAACTTTGCGTTTTTTTGGTTTTTTTTCAGTTTGGTGCCACATTTTTTCTTTCGGACCCAACCTATGGCGATGCGGGAATCGGAATAAATAATGCGATTGCTTTTATTCTGTTTCAGAAAAGCCAGTCCGTGCACTAAAGCAAGAAACTCTCCAATATTATTGGTTCCTTCTGTATAAGGGCCTTGTTTAAAAAGTACCTTTTTGGTTTTGGTATCTACACCTTGATATTCCATTTTTCCCGGATTTCCACTGGATGCAGCATCAACCGAAATGGAATGGTAATTGGGCTCTCCTATTCTTAAGCGCTCTTCTACACTTAGTTCTTTCTTGCCTTTGGAACTTCCTTTGTATTCTAAATAATTACTGTTGAAAGCCTTTTTTGCTTCGGAAAAATCTTGAAAGGACTTGTACTGGGCTCCTTTATACCCTTCAATCTGGGCTTTGCAATCATCCCAGGATTCATAAATTCCGGGTTTCTTACCCTTCCAGACCACATAGAACTTCTTTTTTTTTGCCATTTTAGTTCTCTAGCAATGTTTCAATGACTTTGGGGAAATGTTCATATTCCAATTGATGAACCTTATCGGCTATGGATTCAACATCGTCTGAGGATTCCAAGGACACTTTGGCTTGATGAATAATGCCCCCTTCATCATAATTTTCGTTTACATAGTGTATGGTTATCCCTGTCTCCATTTCCTTATTGTCCTTTACTGCCTGATGAACATGACTTCCAAACATGCCTTTACCCCCGTATTTTGGTAGTAGTGCTGGATGAATGTTGATGATTTTGTTGGGGAAAGCACTAATGATATTGGAGGGTATTTTCCAAAGGAACCCTGCTAAAACTATAAGGTCTGGTTCTAGGGATTGAAGCAGCTTCACAACTGTATTTGATTGCGAAAATGCGGTTTTGGTGAAATAAAATGCGGGAATTTGAAGCCTTTTCGCCCGCTCAATCACCTTGGCGGTCTGTTTATTGGTTAGAATAGCTACAATTTCTGCCTTCCCATTATCCGCAAAAAAGGTGGCTATCCGTTCTGCGTTGGAGCCGTTGCCTGAAGCAAGAATAACTATTCGATTCATCTAAATAAATACAATTTCGAATGGGCAAAATTCAAAAAGCTAAAGTAATGTTCTCATTTGTAAGAAGTTTGATTTCACCACATTTTATCGACAAATAGTGTATTTAATCCAAAGTTTTATATTTTTGCCCCGATTTAAATTTTTAAAACCAATATAATTATGTCAGACATTGCATCAAGAGTTAAGGCTATCATCGTTGATAAACTAGGTGTAGATGAGAATGAAGTGGTAGCTGAAGCTAGCTTTACCAACGATTTAGGTGCAGATTCCTTGGATACTGTTGAGCTTATCATGGAGTTTGAAAAAGAATTTGACATCCAAATACCAGATGACCAAGCTGAAAATATTGCTACCGTGGGTCAAGCCATTAGCTATATAGAAGAAGCTAAATAATTTATGATATTTTATCAAATGATGTAAATTATCCATGCGATACCAATCGCATGGATAATTTTTTTTTAATTTAGGTTTTTAAGGGTAAAACGTAGTTCAATGCAGTTAAAGCGTGTAGTAGTTACCGGAATGGGAGCGTTGACTCCAATCGGTAATAATTTAGAAGCTTATTGGGAAGGACTAAAGAATGGCGTAAGCGGTTCGGCACCCATTACATATTTTGATACGGAAAAGTTCAAGACCAAATTTGCTTGCGAACTTAAAGGGTATAATCCACAAGATTTTTTTGACAGAAAGGAAGCCAGAAAACTGGACCGTTTTGCACAGTATGCCCTAGTATCTTCTGATGAGGCCATTCAAGACTCTGGAATTAATCTCGACGAAGTTGATAAGTTTAGGGTAGGTGTTGTCTGGGGTGCTGGAATTGGAGGTCTTGAAACTTTTCAGAATGAAGTCATTGGCTATGCCAATGGAGATGGAACTCCAAGGTTCAATCCCTTCTTTATTCCCAAGATGATTGCAGATATTGCTCCCGGAAATATTTCTATTAAGCATGGATTCATGGGACCGAATTATACCACGGTTTCGGCATGTGCTTCCTCTGCAAATGCACTTATTGATGCCTTGAACTATATCCGTTTAGGGCATTGTGATGTAATTGTAACGGGAGGAAGTGAAGCTGCTGTTACCATTGCAGGTATGGGTGGTTTTAATGCCATGCATGCCCTCTCCACAAGAAATGAAAGTCCCGAAACTGCATCCAGACCATTTGATGCTACTAGGGACGGTTTTGTTCTTGGCGAAGGTGCTGGAGCACTTATCTTGGAAGAATATGAGCATGCTAAGGCTCGTGGAGCCAAAATCTATGCTGAAGTTTTAGGAGGAGGACTTTCCAGTGATGCCCACCACATGACAGCACCGCACCCTGAGGGAATTGGTGTGGTTCGAGTGATGGAAAACTGTTTGGAAAATGCAGGCTTAAAACCAGAAGATGTGGATGCAATCAATACGCATGGAACATCTACTCCGCTTGGGGATGTAGCTGAACTGAAAGCGATATCTAAGGTTTTTGGAAGTCATGCGTCAAATATTAATATCAATTCCACAAAATCAATGACCGGGCACTTATTAGGAGCGGCCGGAGCCATAGAGGCGATTGCCTCAATCTTGGCCATTGAGCATGGAACAGTTCCACCGACTATTAATCATAGTGTTGTGGATGAGGAAATAGATGCTTCACTTAATCTTACCTTAAATAAAGCACAAGAGCGAGATGTAAAGGTTGCCATGAGCAATACTTTTGGTTTTGGAGGGCATAATGCTTGTGTACTTTTCAAAAAAATATAGGGTAATCAGAACATGAGATTAACGTCAAAAATATTTAACTCCCCTCCGAAAACGGATGGGGATTTTTTTTTGGCGATGAAAAAAATACTAGGGTTTAAACCTAAAAGCACTGAGATTTTCAGGAGGGCTTTTCTTCACAGGTCTATGAACGTAAAGGATGAAGAAGGGAACCCTAAGAACTACGAAAGACTGGAGTTTTTGGGCGATGCCATGCTTGGAACCATCATTTCAAAACATCTGTATAACGAGGTCCCGGAGGGCGATGAGGGATATCTTACCAAAATGCGCTCCAAGATTGTAAGTAGGAAACATCTAAACGAACTGGGAAAGGATTTGGGATTGCTGGAACATGTGGAAAGTCGAATACCCAAATCCCATTTTGGAGAGAACATTCATGGTAATGTTTTTGAGGCCTTGGTCGGAGCAATTTATTTGGATAGGGGATACAGCTATTGCGAAAGATTCATTTATGACCGAGTCATTCATCCGTATGTGGATATAGAACAGTTGGAAGGAAAGGTCATTAGCTACAAAAGCTTGGTAATAGAATGGTGCCAAAAACAAAAGAAGCCCTTCAATTATGAAGTGTATGAAGATACAGGGAATGATGAATACAAACATTTTGCCGTAAAGCTGACCATTGGCGACAAGATTTTGGCAAAAGCCAGAGCCACCTCCAAAAAGAAGGCGGAAGAAAAAGCTTCCAAAAGGGCTTACTTCGCACTTCAGAGCCGAATGAACGTATCATAACTTTAAAAAAAGGTAAACTCAAACGTTTTCGTAACTTTTTCCTCGGCATGATTTGTATATATCTAGGCAGTATTGCGTATTAAGAGTATATTTACATTTCGCGTTTAGGACATGTCAGCCACCCGAAAAATAATAGAGGCGTATTACGATGATGATTTTCAATTGATTGCCATTCATAGTGGTTTGGAAGATTTTTCATTAGCCTATTCACTGAACCAGAGTTGTGGTCTTCGATTAAAGAGAACCAAAATCGATTTAAGCTATAGTGAAAATCTCGCATTTTCCATATTTGATTGGGAAGACGAAATCAACCAAAATTATTGGGTGCTTTATTCAAATACCTGTGAACAAGAAATAGGAATTTCTGAGGGTCTCTTTACCAATGATATTTCCCAAAAAACCAGTTTTTTGGTCTCGGAACAAAAGGAGGTTGATTATTTTTTGAAAATAGATACTGATGATGGCATGATAAGAGACCATGTGGTAAAGGGAATTAACAAAATATCCAAGGTGGTGACCGCTTATTCTATGGACCCAAACGCTTTAAAATCAAAAAACAATTTAATCTTTTAAGAATGCCGACAAGAAAGAAGACTAAAGTTGTAGCAACACTTGGTCCCGCCACCAGTAAAAGGGAAACCTTGAAACAAATGATATTGGCTGGGGTCGATGTGTTTCGGATAAATTTCTCTCACGCTTCCCATGACGATGTGGCTAAGCGCATTAAGATGATTCGGGATCTCAATGAGGAGCTGGACTTGAATACCTCAATACTGGCAGATTTGCAGGGGCCAAAATTAAGGGTTGGTGTAATGGGAGGAGAAGCAGTGGTTGCCCCAGGGGATAAAGTCAAATTTGCGACAGGAGAACCCTTTGAGGGCACGGCTGAAAGAGTATATATGAATTATGCCAGCTTCCCAAAAGACGTAAAACCAGGGGAACGGGTACTTCTTGATGACGGCAAACTCATCTTTGAGGTTAAATCTACCAATGGCGAAGACGAGGTGACTGCAGAGGTAGTTCAAGGGGGGCCATTAAAATCCAAAAAGGGGGTAAACTTACCGAACACGGATATTTCCCTTCCGGCACTTACTGAAAAAGATATTAAGGACGCTGTTTTTGCAATCTCCCAAGAAGTGGACTGGATTGCCTTGTCATTTGTTCGGCACAGTCAAGATTTGATTGATTTACAAAATCTTATCAATCAACATTCTGAACATAAAATTCCAATCATAGCTAAAATAGAAAAACCGGAAGCAGTAGAAAACATAGATAAGATAGTGGCCTATTGTGATGGTTTGATGGTGGCCCGTGGGGATTTGGGCGTTGAGGTACCAGCCCATGAAGTACCTTTAATACAAAAGCAATTGGTTTTACGGGCCAAAAAAGCAAGAATTCCGGTAATCATTGCCACGCAGATGATGGAGACCATGATTACCAGCTTGACACCCACTAGAGCCGAAGTAAACGATGTTGCCAATTCTGTTATGGACGGTGCGGATGCTGTGATGCTTTCCGGAGAGACTTCGGTGGGAAATTATCCTGTACAGGTGATTGAAAAAATGGCTAGTATCCTATTTAGTGTGGAAGGTTCTGCTTTGATTAATGTCCCGCAAACACCACCTCACATTAAGACAAAACGGTATATTACCAAATCGGTTTGCTACCATGCAGCTTTAATGGCAAACGAGATTCAAGCCAAGGCCATTTCAACCTTAACAAATAGTGGGTATACTGCTTTTCAAATATCAGCATGGCGACCTAGAGCCCACATTCTTGTGTTTACTTCCAATAAAAGGATTCTTACCCAATTGAACTTGTTATGGGGGGTGAAGGCGTTCTACTACGACAAATATGTGACCACGGACGAAACCATTGAAGACGTTAACAATATCGCTTGCAAGAAAGGCTTTTTGGATGTTGGAGACATGTTAATCAGCCTTGCGGCAATGCCTATCAAGGATAAAGGGATGGTAAATACCTTAAGAGTGACTGAAATAGAGACCTGTCCGATTTAATGAAAAGGTAGCCTTAAGCTACTTCCTTTTCAAAAGCAATAAAGTTGACGACTTTTCCTTTTCTATTGAAGATAGGTTGGCCTTTTATCCAACAATTGTAGATGGAACCATCCTTACGGTAATTCGTAATTGTGGCTTCAAAAGGACTTAGTTGTTTTATCGCTGCCGAAATCTTCTTGGAGGTGTCAGGACATGTTTTTTCTCCTTGGAACATTTTAGGTTTGTTTCCTACAACTTCCTCTGGAGAATACCCGTTCATTGAGAAAATATTTTGGGTAGCATATACTATGTTCAACTGGGCATCCGTAACAACTACAACATGTTCCTTATCCATAATTTCTTGACGGAGCGGAAGGCTTTCTTTCCAGTCCTGTCGTTTGGCCAAATTTGTTAAACCTGCAATATCGTTTAGGTTTTTACATACCTTATTAAAGTGCTGGGCATATATGTCCAGAGAGCTAATTGGGTAAGAGCTGATTTGTAATTTACTGTAGAAATTACACAAGGCTTCATCGTAAAATTTGGTATTTTCCATACCCAATACTATAAAAAGTTTGATTGGTGCTGAAATCTGGTGTACATATTAACATTTCTGTTTAATCATTTTGTCAAAATAAGGGTAAAAAAACTTGTAAGTATCAACAAGAAATGGGGACAAATAGCAATAAATTCAGGGTTTTCCCAAACATTAAACAAAACAATATTGGGCATGAAATACGAGTATAAAGATTCAAAATTAGGGTCCATAATTGGTTTCACAGACGACATTCAAAAGAATATTAACCACTTTTCCATTACCCAAAACACCATTAAATTTTTATGGAATAGAAATGAAAAATCCGTTAAACTCACGGTGGATAATATTCCAATAGAATTGCCCCCAAACCATTTAATGACGGTTACCTATTTACACAATACATCCTTTGAAATATCACAACTTCCATTGACAGGAATCTTGTTCAATAGAGAGTTCTACTGCATATCTGACCATGATAGCGAAGTATCTTGTAACGGTATATTGTTTTTTGGAACCCAGGACATTCCCATTATTAATATAAGGGAAGATCAAAACCGGAAATTTGATTTGTGGTATGAGGTTTTTACCGAGGAGTTCGGCACCCCGGACAATATTCAGGGAGATATGCTACAAATGCTGTTGAAGCGATTGATTATTATGAGTACGCGTTTGGCAAAAGAACAGCACATTGTAAAAAGCTTGAATAATGAACAAGTTGATACCATAAGAAAGTTCAATTTTTTAGTCGATTTACATTATAAGACCAAAAGAAAGGTAAGTGACTATGCCGAACTACTGTTTAAGTCACCCAAAACCCTTTCCAATCTATTCTCCATCTATAACCAAAAACCCCCTCAGCAGATTATTCTGGACCGTATTGCCCTCGAAGCCAAAAGAATGATGCATTTTACGGATAAGCAGAATCAAGAAATTGCCTATGAGTTGGGCTTTAATGACCCAGCCCATTTTAGTAGATTCTTCAAGAAAATGACCCATATGACCCCTTCGGAATACCGCGAAAACAAGATAATTGCAGCCTAAGGGAAATTTCGACAAGCGGTCGGGAAATTGTTGCTAACACTCGCCTTTTCTTTCGCCACATCTTTGCACTGTAATTAAAAGAAAGGTAAAGATGAAAACAGCGGAAAAATCAATTTTTAATCTAATCGAGGTTTTCGGTAACAACAGAAAACCTGAATTCGATACGATAACTCCAAAGACACATTGTGAGCAAAGACACCATCATGATTTCTATTGTGATGCAGAGAAACCCTTTGTATCCAATCTTTAATATTTAACAATAACACATTTTATAAAAATTAAGATTATGAGCACTTTTAATGTACCTACGAGAGAAGAAGTTAGCAGCAAGAATCAAGCTATATTCGACAATTTGGAAAAAGCTGTAGGCTTTGTTCCCAACCTATTCGCAACTTATGCGCATTCCGAAAATGCTTTGGAAAACTACTTGACCTTTTCCAACGCAAAGACCTCATTGAACGCCAAGCAAAAAGAAGTGGTAAACCTTGCTGTAAGCCAAGTGAACAATTGTATTTATTGTTTATCTGCACACACTGCCATTGGCAAGATGAACGGATTTACAGATGATCAAATCCTTGAGCTAAGAGCCGGTGTAGCTTCTTTTGACAGCAAGTTGGATGCTTTGGCTAGACTAGCTAGAAATATTACAGAGAACAGGGGAGCAACCGATGCTGAGGTAGTGGATAATTTCTTGAATGCAGGATGGACTAAGGAAAATTTGATTGACACTATCGTTTTGGTAGGAGATAAAACCATTTCCAACTACATCCACAGTACTACTCAAGTACCTGTAGATTTTCCAGTAGCGCAACCTTTGGAAGCTACAGTTTAAATAATAAAACAAAAACCCAATTATAATAATAGAAAAATGAAAAACGCAATTTTAGTTTTAGCCTTTGCATTTGGAGCCCTTTTTACAACTCAGGCACAAGACGCGATGAAAGACAAGGAAGTAAAGACCATCGCTTTGGAACAGACTTCTGGTGAATTTACCCAAAAACAAATCACGGTTTCAGAAGGAACGTATGTTTTTGATATTTCAAACAACGGAGTAGGTCACGATGTTGGTTTTGTGTTGGTGAAAAAAGGATTGGATATCAGCAAACCTGAAAACCACATTCAAACAGCATATGTGACTCAACCAGTAAAAACTGGCGCTTCCCAAACGTCTAAAGCGACAACATTGGAGAAAGGTGAGTATGTATACTTTTGTCCTTTGAATCCAACTTCTACCGACAACACCTTGATAGTGAAATAATTGATTGAAGTTTTTTTAGTTGAAGAGCACGCTCATTTGAGCGTGCTTTTTTTATGATTCCATCTCCAGATGAGAGAAAAAGGATGGAGCTATGGTTTTGGCCAAATAGATAGGCCAGGCATTTTTATGCAAATATGCTTCCGTAATGGCACCGTCATATAGCATGTAGATACCCCCAGAAACTTTTTCTACTTCAGCCTTGGAGACATTGTGAATGTTTTCCAGTACAACCTCACCCAAGTATAGCAATAGTTCTTTTTTGTGTTTTTGGATAGTAGAAAAAATACGTTGCTGTTTGGCGGAAAGCTCCCCTAAGGTTTTTAAAGCCCAACATCCAAAAAAAACATCTTCCCGATAAAAATCCGCCAAGTAATCAAAAATGGCCAAAAGCTGGTTTTTTCCTGTTTTCCTTCTACTTACATACTGTTTTAAATCGTTTAGGAATTCATCATGCCTCTGTGTCAAATACGCAATACAAATTTCCTCTTTAGATTTAAAGTGGCTATAAAGTGTAGCTTTTGCAATACCACATTTGCTGATTATTTCATTAATCCCGGTGGAATTGTATCCGTTAGTATAAAAGAGATCCCCCGCGGTTATAATGATTTTTTCGTGTAAGGCATCTTTCTGCATGGCATAAAGATAAAAAAAGACAGGTCCGGATAGTATATCAAGAGCTATTAAACAACAGAATTGGGTTCTTGTTCCATTGCAGCGTAGCTACCTTCACCCTAAAAATTTTATATTTTTTTTAATGTTTAGGGAAAAAGAAAAAATGGTTTAGGGAGGTATTTTTGCAGTTCAATAAAAAAGCTGTGATACTGGATTTGATAATAGCCATATTGTGGAGTCTGTCACCATTTGGGGAGGCCAAACTCGGTATACCCTATGGCATTATGAAAGGACTAAACGAGTATTTGGTTTTCATTGTTTGCCTTGCGGCCAATATTGCGGTATTCCCGCTCATGATGTTTTTCTTAGATAGGATTAACCATTATTTTCTAAAGTGGAGATTCTATAAAAAATCGGCAGTTTTTGTAGCCAAAAGAGCTAAAACAGGCTCAGGGGATAAAATAAAGAAGTTTGGCTTTCTAGGTCTGGTTCTTTTCGTCATGATTCCATTGCCGGGTACCGGAGTATATGCCGGTACGATAGCATCCTACCTCTTTAGAATTGAAAGGAAGCAAGCCTTTATGGCAAATACAACCGGAATATTTTTCTCATCCTTGATTGTTTGGCTAATAGCTGTCTTCTCAACCAATGGAATTTGAATTAAAAGTCAAAACGAAGCTGCACCAAAATTTCGTCTTTCTCTTTCTTTTCTTCTACTTCTTTTTTTTCAGTATTCAGATTACCCAATGAAATTCCCAACAGTCGAACGGAGTCTTTAAGGGGAGCTTGGTATAGTAATTCTTTGGCAGTTTCCAAGACAAGACTTTTGTCTGAAATATAATAGGGAAGCGTCTTGCTTCTCGTATTTAGGGTAAAGTCACTGTATTTTATTTTTAAGGTGACCGTTTTTCCAGCAATTTTGGACTTTTGAAACCTTCTTTCAAGTTCCGAGGCTATGTTTTCCAATTTTTCCAGCATAAAGACTTCACTGCTCAGGTTTTCCGAGAATGTACGTTCGGCCCCTACCGATTTTGGAATGCGATGAGGTTTTACCTCACTGGTATGTATCCCTCGTACCACATCATAATAATATCGTCCACTTTTTCCGAAGGTCTTATCCAAAAACTCCAAGGATTTCTGCTTCAAATCCTTTCCAGTGAAAATACCCAGCTTGTACATTTTCTCTGCAGTGACCTTTCCAACCCCATAAAATTTGCGAATGTCCAAGTCCTCCAGAAAAACAATGACTTCTTCGGGGTTAATGGTTTTTTGGCCATTGGGTTTGTTGATATCACTGGCCACTTTGGCAATAAATTTATTAATTGAAATTCCTGCAGAAGCGGTCAACCCGGTTTTATCCCATATTTTTTGGCGAATTTCCTTGGCTATCAAAGTGGCAGAAGGATTTCCCTTTTTGTTTTGGGTAACATCCAAATAGGCTTCATCCAAAGAGAGCGGTTCCACCAAATCGGTATACTCAAAAAAGATGCTTCTTATTTGAAGAGAGATTTCTTTGTATCGTTCAAAACGAGGACGAACAAAAATCAAATCAGGACAATTTTTTTTGGCAATATAACCAGCCATAGCACTGCGCACCCCAAATTTACGAGCTTCGTAGCTTGCAGCTGAAACCACACCGCGTTTTGAACCACCGCCCACTGCAACTGGTTTTCCTTTCAATTCAGGATTGTCATGTTGCTCAACAGATGCATAAAATGCATCCATATCCACATGGATTATTTTGCGTAATGGGAAATCAAAGGCCACACTCAAATTTATGGCTATATTTAATAGGATGGAACACTTGGAAATTGAACGTAAGTTTTTGGTCAAATCCCTAGAATATCGGGAACAGGCAGCATCAAAAACTAGAATTGTGCAAGGCTTTTTGAATACCCATCCAGATAGAACTGTTCGGATTCGTATACAGGGAGATTATGGATTTTTAACTGTAAAAGGGAAATCCAATGATTCTGGAACTTCCCGCTTTGAATGGGAGAAGAAAATTGAAAAAGAGGAGGCTTTTGCCTTAATGGCGATTTGTGAACCTGGCATTATTGATAAGCACCGTTACGAGTTCACTTTTAGGGGAAAGCTTTTTGAGATTGATGAGTTTCTAGGGGACAATTCAGGATTGATAATTGCCGAACTTGAACTGAAGTACGAAGATGAAACCTTTGAAAAGCCCCCTTGGCTTGGAAAAGAAGTAACAGGTGAGATTGCATATTATAATTCACAACTCGTTAAAAAACCATACAACCAATGGAAAACTTGAAAATTCTATGTTTGTTTTTGTCACTTACCATACTATCCTGTAAACAAGAAGTTGCTCCCAATGTTACCGAGGTTGAAAGTCAAAAAAAAGAAAATGTAGCTGAACTCAAAAAAGAATTGACTGATAAGGGGTTTCAGATTTTTGATTTTGTGGACGAAGAGACCAGGGATACCATTTTAATGCAGCAATACTTCATGGCTTTCTTAAAAAGCGGACCGAATAGAGATCAAAGTAAATCAGAACTAGATAGTTTGCAAGCACTCCATTTGGCTCATCTAAAGCGAATGTATGTTGAGGGGTATGCCGATATTTCAGGACCTTTTGGGGACGATGGAGAAATACGGGGAATCACCATTTATAATGTACCAACTTTGAAAATGGCAGATAGTTTGGCGAATTTGGACCCCATGGTTAAGGCTCAAAGGTTGGAAATAGAAATTCATCCTTGGTGGGTCGCAAAAGGGTATCCATTACGATAAGCTAACTTATATATGTTCGGGGGTCGTTCTCTCTATTTTGGCTTTACTTACTTTAGTAAGTGACACCTTTTTGTTGAGTCCATTTAAAAGTGGATAAATCAAGCCAACAGCAAATAGAGTACCGCCCACGAATAGGATATTAATGTTGGTGGCAAAGAAAGTTCCCGTGTTCAATACTCCTAAAATAAGTACTGTGGATAGAGGAAAGGAAAGCGCCAGTATGTTCAGGGCGAAATCACCGTCAAACGTACGTTTTTGGGTATCCGCAATTTCAAGATGCTCTACTGCTGAAATATGGGCATAAGGCCAAAAACTACAGGAGCTCAAACCAAATGCCAAAAGCAAAAGAATGCTTTCCAAGGACTGTATCCCTGAAACCCAAACAAAGACTCCTCCCAAAGCAAATACCAGACCAGCACGTATACACAACACGGAAAAGACTTGAAAGAACTGTTTCCTTTTCAGTTTGATTCCTAACCCAATAAACAGAAGT
This sequence comes from Flagellimonas sp., assembly GCF_965601775.1. Classification (GTDB taxonomy): domain Bacteria; phylum Bacteroidota; class Bacteroidia; order Flavobacteriales; family Flavobacteriaceae; genus Flagellimonas. The sequence goes on along the minus strand of NZ_OZ271837.1, from coordinate 3,690,516 downwards.
ACCAAAGGAGTCATGATAATGCTCAATTTTTCAAGAATGTCACTAAATAAAATGGGCAGTGAATCCATTGTAAACCCGAACATCAGCAATAGTAGAGCTGCAGCAATAAATATGTTTACCGGTTCTGAAATAAGCACTTTGAGTAAAGACATTAATTTGCCATTACCTTTTTTGGAAATACTTCTGAGCTGATAGTGCCAGTTCATGGCAACAACATATAGTATAACAAGTACAAAAATTTTGTTCCCCAAATCGGCCATGGCTACTTTGGCCAAGGCATTTTCTCCTAAAAATTCCAATACGAAGGGAAAACACGAAAGACCAGGAGCCAGGGAAGGAATAAGTAATCTGGCAGTTCTGAATTCCGCGGAACCTTTTTTAATGCCTACCAATGGAAGAACAAAGGGAGTGGCCAAAAACAGAATTACATTCAAGGTCAAAGCCATAATCGGCAAGAACAACAAGTTCCATTGGACTTTTACCCCCAAAAGGGCGATAAAAATAGTGGCTGGCAAGGCTAAGTTTAGTATAATTGCCTTTATCCCACTTTTTTCATCCTTGGATTTGATTTTGCTTTTGAGAAAAACACCAATCAGGATGAAGCATACAAACGTAATCGTTTTGTATAATCCAGAATCCATGGGATTTTAAACTAAAACTTTAGAAATAGCAGAGGTAAATAGTTTCATTTCATCCATGGTACCCATACTTACACGACACCAATCTTTATCCATAAAATGGAATGCACGTACCCCAACCTTGAGGTCAGTCATTTTTTGAAGAAAATCCTTGCCTTGCATCTCAATTGGAAAAATCATGAAGCTCGTATGGGATTTTACGTAATCAAATCCCATTGAATCAAGACTTGCGTACACATATTCACGGCATTTCGCATTCAATTCCCTGGAGTTGTCTATAAACGCGGTGTCATCCATAGCGGCCATAGCTGCAAACACCGAAGGATATGAAATACCCATTCCACCTCTGGTGATTTGTTGCAGTTGTGCTAAAGTAGATTCTTGTCCAACAATATAACCAACCCGAAGTCCTGCCATTCCATGAATTTTGGAAAACGTTCTGGCGATGATAACATTTTTGCCTTCATTTATCAGGTTCACCATACTTTTCTTAAGGCCATTACCCATAAACGCCAAATACGCTTCATCCACAAAAACTGGAACTTTTTCAGAAACTCTGGAACAGAAGTCAACCAACTCTTCATGCTCGGTAATAGTTCCTGTTGGGTTGTTAGGGTTACAGATATAGACCAATTTTGTATCGGAATCGACTGCATCCTCCATGGCTTTGAGGTCGTGGGACCAATCCTTTTTCAATGGAACTGGCTTCCAAGTTGCACCCACGGACTCAGCGACTCGAATTAATGACATATATGCAGGGTCTGCAGAAACTACATTCCCACCATTCATGAACAATACCATGGCCGTTTTTTCCAGAAGGTCGGATGATCCTGGACCCATCATTATATTTTTTGGAGTAACCCCTTCAAAGGCAGCTATTTTATCAACTAATTGAAAAAGTTCTTTCCACGCATATCTGTTTCCTCCAGACGCCGCACTTTTAAATGCTTCCAAAGCTTTTGGTGAAGGGCCGTAGGGATTTTCATTTGCGTTGAGCTTAGCATCAAAAACAGGAAATTCCCGAACTTCCTTTGGGAGGTATTCCTTGAAAAAAGGACTATAAATAGCGTCTCCATTTGAATCTAGGGCTAGTGGAGACTTAAGGTTCTCGGAATATCCCAAATACGGAGCTGCAAGAACTCCCCCTGCCGTGAGGGCTCCTTTTTTTAGCCAGTCTCTTCTGGAAATGTTTTTGGTGGTCATAGGTGGTCTTTTTAAAATTAGCAATCACCTCTAAATTAATAGCTTAGGCAATTGTATCCTATAACAATTCCATAAAAATGGAGGGGTTAAAATGTAAACTTCCGAAAAAATACACCCAAAAAGGTGCCTCAATTGAACATCATAATGTTCTTAAACAAACTAGAGGGAAGATTTGAATTGATTTAGAAAGCGGATATCGTTTTCGCTCAAGAGTCGTATGTCCGGAATCTGATGAAGCAATAAAGCTATCCTATCGATTCCCATTCCAAAGGCAAAACCAGAATATACCTCTGGGTCAATACCACAGTTTTGCAACACATTAGGGTCTACCATACCACACCCCATGATTTCCAGCCATCCTGTTCCTTTGGTCATTTTGTAATCCGTTTCCGTTTCCAATCCCCAATACACATCTACTTCTGCACTTGGCTCAGTAAACGGGAAATAGGAAGGTCTCAATCTTATTTTGGACTTGCCGAACATCTCAGAAGTAAAATATTGCAAGGTCTGTTTCAAGTCTGCGAAAGAAACATCCTTGTCCACATAAAGTCCTTCTACCTGATGAAAAAAGCAATGTGATCGTGCTGATATGGCCTCGTTTCTATACACTCTCCCTGGTGAAATGGTTCGAATAGGGGGTTGATTGTTTTCCATATATCTAACCTGTACCGATGAGGTATGGGTACGTAGCAAGATATCTGGGTCGGTTTGGATAAAAAAGGTATCCTGCATATCCCTTGCCGGGTGATATTCCGGTAAATTGAGCGCAGTGAAGTTGTGCCAATCATCCTCTATTTCCGGTCCTTCGGAAACATTAAATCCAATACGGGAAAAAATATTGATTATTCTATTTTTTACGATTGAAATAGGGTGTCTCGCCCCAATTTCAATAGGTTCACCGGGACGGGTTAAATCACCGTATTTTCCCAGAGTTTCGGTTTGGGACTCAACGGCCTGTTTTAAAGTATTTACCTTTTCGTTAGCCGAGGTTTTTAATTGATTGATTACCTGGCCAAATTCCTTTTTTTGCTCATTGGGGACATTTTTGAATTCAGAAAAGAAAGAGTTCAAAAGCCCCTTTTTTCCTAAATACTTAATTCGAAAAGCTTCTATTTCGTCCTTAGAGGTAGAGGAAAAAGCCTCAACGTCAGCTAGGTGTTTTTTAAGCGTATCAATCATTGGTGATTGGTTTGTCAGCCGACAAAGGTATCAAAATCCATAAAATATGCCCTAGCGGAATGTCATTGTATTGCGCGCTATATGCCTACTTACTACGAAATACACAAACATTCACGTAGATAGGGTGGATATTAATTCAAGGCAATCGCTTCTAGAAATTAAAAAAGGCCAACGAAATATTAATCATTAGCCTTTGTGTCTTTCAAGCTTTACCTAGGAATCAGTCAAGATAGTGGACTTTCCCATCAGCGATGTCGTACATTCCACCAACGATTAATATCTCGCCATTATCTTCCATTTCTTTTAACACCGGACTCTTCTTACGAATATTTTCAATGGTCATCGTGACGTTTTTTTCCGCAACATTATTTACAAAATCAATGTTTTTGGAGTTACGCAGACTGGCATCCGAAGGTTCTTGGATAGCCTCTACCGCTGGCCTAATTTTGCTCAACAATTCGGTAAGATTGCCCATTTTTGCATCATCACATGCTCCTTTAACAGCTCCACAACTAGTGTGTCCCAACACCACGATAATTTTGGTCCCGGCAAGCTTGCAGGCAAATTCCATACTGCCTAGGATATCTTCATTTACAATGTTTCCAGCCACTCTAGCACTAAAAATATCACCTACACCTTGGTCAAAAATCAATTCTGCCGAAACTCTAGAATCAATACAACCCAAAATTGTGGCAAAAGGATATTGCCCCGTGGTAGTTTCCTTTACCTGCTGAAGCAGGTCTCTATCCGCCTGTTTTTTTTCAACAAAACGTTTATTCCCTTCTTTGAGAAGTTCCCAAGCAGATTTTGGTGTGAGCGCAGCTTGCGTTTCTTTAGTTTGTGTAATCATAATCTATGCTTGTGTTTTTTTTCTAAGATTAAAAAATTCAATATAGCTAGGGGGGTTTTCAACAATACCTCTTTCCGAAACTAGTTTGATGCTTATGTTCCGTTCCCTCGCCTTATGTGAGAAATCTTCCAGAATTTCAATAATATCATTATCCAAGTACCGGGTCTTCCGTACATCCAATTCAAGATATGAAGATTTTGGCAACCTATCCAATTCTTTAATTATTGCACCTTTATTAAAGAAAGTCACTTCTTCTGCCAAGGTCATTTTGAATTTATTACCATCCGTGTTTTCTTCAATATGGAGGAAGTGGGAATTTTGATAGCTTTTGATTAAAATCACAACAATACCTACGGCTAGACCAATTCCAATTCCCCAAAGCAAGTCTTTAAACACAATGACCACAACGGTTACAATAAAAGGTAGAAATTGTTTCCATCCCAAGTCCCACATGGTTTTAAATAATTTGGGCTTTGCCAGCTTATAACCCACTATAAAAAGTACTGCTGCTAAAACAGAAAGTGGAATTTTATTCAGCAGTGTAGGTATCAACATTACAGATATCAGTAAAAAGAAGCCATGGATAATGGCTGACATCTTGGTTTGCCCCCCTGATTGAATGTTTGCTGAACTTCGTACAATTACTTGAGTAATAGGAATCCCTCCAATTAGCCCAGAAACAATGTTCCCGCTACCTTGTGCCAACAACTCACGATTTGTAGGTGTTACTCTTTTATGGGGATCTAGCTTGTCCGTAGCTTCCACGCATAACAACGTTTCCAAACTGGCTACCAATGCTATGGTAAATGCAGCAATCCAAACTTCAGCCTGGGCAATGGCACCAAAAGCAGGAAAACTGAATTGACCAATAAAACTTTCGAAACCGTCGGGTACAGGAACCGCCACAAGATGGTCTTCGGTAATATGAAGTGCTCCATCTTTTGTGAGTACGTAAAAAATAATTCCAACCACAACCGCAACCAAAGGCCCTTGAACCAACTGAAAAAATCTTCCTTTTTTGGAAAGGACATTTCCCCATAAAATTAGGATGAACATGGCTATAATTGCAATTATTGTTGCTCCTGCACTATAGTTGCCACTAATAATTCCACTTATCGTATTAAAGATTTCTGAAAACGTATTTTCACCGTCAATTTGAAAGAAGGCAAAATCTCCCTCAGGATCTTTATCATATCCAAAGAAGTAGGGAATCTGTTTTAAGATGATAATAATTCCGATACCGGTAAGCATTCCTTTAATTACAGAAGAAGGGAAGTAATAACCAATAATTCCTAAGCGTAGTATGCCAAACAAAAGCTGAATAACACCACCCAGGACTACAGCTACCAAAAAGTTCTCGTAGCCCAATGAGGCTATTGCCGCCAAAACAATTGCTGCAAGACCAGCTGCAGGACCGCTAACTCCAATTTGGGAGCCGCTGAGTGACCCTACTAGGATTCCACCAACAATTCCCGCAATAAGACCGGAAAAGAGTGGTGCGCCACTGGCAAGGGCAATCCCTAAACATAAGGGTAAAGCCACAAAGAAAACTACAATACTTGCCGGTAAGTCATTCTTTAAGTACTTAAACATGATGTGATATAGGTTTTAAACTCCAATTTAATATTTATGGAGATAATGATTGAATTAGTTATAAGAGAAGGGTGGAATGTCCTTATGAAATTCTGGGTGGAGGAAGGTGAATGTCCACTATGAAACTCGAACTAAGAACGGTAAATTTCGAATGCGAATGATTCTGTTTTTGAACAGGGGAGGAGCCTGTAAGATTAAAATTGTTTAAGAATAAATCTTTTTCATCAAAACTTTTTTCAGCCTCTTTTTCTCCCTGTTTTTCTTCCTCGTTCATGTCCGTTAAAACCAAAGCATCACCGCTTTCATCAATAATTGGGATAAGTGATGGAGTCAATATGGAAAACACCAAAAAAAGGGCGATTAAGGGAAAGGAAACTTTCTTCAAAAGCTGCTAGGTTTTAAACAAAAATAATAGCAAAGCTATTGTTTTTAGTTAAATTTTGTTTAAAAGTCCTTTAATAGCTTGACATGTTCATTTCTGAGCCAGCCGGTTTGACCGTCGGCCAATCTTATTTTTCTCCAATCATTCAAGTCATCAAGCACATTGACTTTGGTGCCCTCATGAAGAATAAAAACTGCTTCGCTGTTTTCGTTGGGCTCAGAAGTTATTTTCACTTCTTTGGCGAAGACAATTGCTGGATTATTGGACTTAAATTCTTGGTATTGCAAATAGGCCAGTAATACGGCAATTACTCCTAAAATCATGGAAAAGATGCTGGTAACGAAAGCTATTCTTTTGTGTGAAGCATTGCGTAGAAAGTAGTAGGCCAAATAGCAGAAGACAAAAAATATCATTAAAAAAACGGAGAGGTATGCCCATCCGTCAAAGGAAAATAAGTTGACAATGGATGCATAAGCTTTGCCAATTTCTGTCTGAGGCATTTCTTCCACGGCATCCAACCTCATATTTTGGGCATATTTCAGATTGTTCTTGATTTCTGCGTCGTTTGGCTTTAGCAAAAGGGCTTTTTCATAAAAATAAATGCTTGGACCGATGGCATTTAATTTATAATGGCAGTTGGCCAAGTTGAAATATAATTCCGCGGAGTGTAGGCCATTTTGGAGTATTTGCTCATAGCTTTCAATAGCTTTGGTATACTCCCCTTTGTTGTATTGCTCGGTGGCTTGTGCAAACAATTGGGTATTCTGGGAAATGCCCAAGGAAAAAGTGAACAGTGCCACGCACAAGACCCATATTCTCAACGTCATAATTGTTTGTCCAGTTTTGAGATGACCTCACTTGCTTTTTCATAATCCTCTTGCATTTGCACATCAGAAAAAGGGCTATATCTAGCCATTTCGCAGTTTTTCAAAAGACTTATGAAGTTTTCTATGTCTAGCGTGTCCACACCTTTATCTTCTAAGATGGTTGTGATTTTTTCCTTGCTGAACTCTGAGGTTTCAATTTTTAATTTGGCTTTCAGATAGTTGTGCAAACCTTTTTCCAAGGCAACATAAAATCCTTCTTTGTTTCCCAACTCCTTCTTCGCCGTGGATAGGTACTTTTTTGCTAAACGATTGGCCCTTTTAATCTTGTTGCCTTCAACATCACTGGCTATAGCTTCTCTCTTTTTAAAGGAGAACACAGCAATCGGAATGAGGAGAATAGGCGCAAAAAGCAGGAGGTAAAACGTATTGGAACCAAAAAAATGATTGGTGCCAATTTTGGTAAGATTAGGTTTAAGCTTTATAAAGTGGAATTGTTTTCCTGTAGGCACAACCAATTGCTTATTTGCGTTGGCAGCCACAGGCGCACTTGTTTCACTTCCAGCAGGCCCTTCCAAAACCTCTATGTTAATTTCATCGGACTTTAAGGTTACGTATTTTGATGTCTTGGGATTAAAGTAACTAAAGGATATACTGGGAATGGGATACTTTCCCCTGTAAGCGGGTACAACTGTGTAGTTGTTGACCACTTTTCCTTCCATTCCGGAAACATTTGTGCGTACATTTTCTTTGTACTCAGGTTCATATACTTCAAGTGCACTTGGAAGCTCAGGTTCCGGCAGTTGAAATAGTTTGAGATTTCCTTTACCGGATACTTCTACTCTAGCCTGCAGTGATTCCGAAGCGTTCAATTGTTTTTTGCTTGAAGTAACCTTAAAATCAAAATCACCTACAGCACCTCCAAAATCTACTGGTTTTCCGGCTTCAGGAAGTGGTTTTACCGATAAGGTGCGTCTTCCTGCGGATACCGTCTTACTGGTTTGGGAGTAGATACGACCACCAAAGAAATCCCTGCGATTCGTGGGAACATCGACAAAAATTTCAAGGGATAAGGGTTCAATTTCCAATTTCCCTGATTTTTGAGGATATAAGACTACTCTTTTAAGTACCACATATCGGTAGGGTTTCCCCTTGTAGGTGCCATTTTGTGCCGTGTGTTTAGTTACAGGAATATCCTGACTCCAAAAATTATCATACTTGGGACTGTCAAGAGAACGATAGTTGGTCACATTAATGTTGGGACTTACATAGAGTTTATAAATCACTGTAACCGCTTCATTTAAGTACGGATTTCCCTTGGAAACTTCAGCAACAAGGTGAAGACTTTCATCAGCCACATCGTCCACAGTCTTTTGGTCATTCGGCTTATCCACAGCTGCTGTGACTTCAACGGTTTTAGGTAAAGTCTTATAGGTTTCACCTGCAATTTCTATTGTGGCCTGCTTAATGGTAAATCTTCCCCTTGCCGTTGGCACCAAAATATAGATATAGGTTTTTGAAAACGTTCTTTTCCCATTGACCCAAGAAGAGCTAATGGATTGGGATGGCCCCATTACCACCTTAAAGCCATCAAAAGAGGGAGGGTTAAAATTGTCACCATCTTTGTTCATGGTAAACTCGGCCCTCAACCTTTCGTTGATGCCCAGTTTTTCCTTGCTAAGCTTGAGTTCAAAAGTGACTTCATCCTGAGCACTGACTTTTGGACTCAGAAACAAAGCCAAAGAAAACAGAGTAACAAAAAAACTGCCCCACTTTATCATCACCAATCCTTCTCGTTTTTGATTTTCTTACCTCGAACCTTGCGGGCCTCTATCTTTTCCTGCACCTTTTTCTCCTCATTTTGCATGGCTTCTAACAAATTCTGGATTTGTTGTTTAGAAAGCTGATTAGGTCTGGGTTGCTGTTTTTGCTCATTAGGCTGGTCGCCTTCGTTTGGTTTTTTCTCCTGTTCTTTTTTCTTATCACCGTCACCTTCAGAATTTTCCTCAGGTTTATTTTCTCCATTTTCTCCTTCATCACCATCATCCTTGTTTTTGTCCTGATCCTGTTCTCCCTCGTTATCCTTATTGTTATCCCCTTCGTTGTTCTGGTCTTGGTTTTTATCTTTTTGGTCTTGCTGATCTTGTTTGTCCTTATCGTCCTGATTTTGGTCGTTTTGTTGTTCGTCCTGTTGCTTTTTGAGCATCTCTTTGGCGAGGGCCAGATTGTATCGGGTTTCCTCATCCTTCGGATTATTTCTTAAGGCTTCTTTGTAGGCTTCCACTGCTTTTTCGTATTCCTTGTTTTTCATGAATACGTTGCCCATGTTATGATACGACTTATGCTTACCATCCTTGGAGGTAGCCGTCTCTCCTGCTTGTTTGTAACGACCAAACGCCTCGCCAAAACTTTCTCGATTATAATAGGCGTTTCCTAAATTGTAGGGAGCCACTGCATTTTGCTTACTCTTGGAAATAGCGCGTCTGTAGTCGGATTCTGCGCCTGCAAAGTCATTGGCTGTTAATTCCTTATTGGCTTCCCAAGTAAGATTTTTTGAAGTTTTCAATGCTTTTTCAGCAGCTTTTTCTACCTCATTCTCCTGCGCCTGGCCGACAAAGCCCAAAAGCAAGAAGATTCCGAATATCAATCTTAACTTCTTATACATCATCATGTTCATTGAAAAGATTTAGTTTTTTCAACCATTTGGTTTTTCTATCCAAAAGGAAAACGTCTAAAAATAAAAAGAATAGTCCGATTGCCAGAAACCACTGAAATTGGTCTTTGTATTCAGCAAATTGCTTGGCTTCAAACTCCTTTTTATCCATTTGGGCCAATTGTTCTTTAATGAACTCAACGGCTTTGTCAGTGTTCGAGCCATCAATGTAAACCCCATTTCCTTCGTCTGCTATTTCGGAAAGTACTGCCTCATTCAATTTAGTAATGACTACCTCACCCTGACTATCCTTTTTCAAGCTTTCAACAACACCGTTTCGTTTAATGGGGATGGGTGAGCCTTTGGATTTCCCAACACCCAAGGTAAAAATGCGTATACCATTCTGAGTAGCATATTCAACGGCATCAATGGTTGAGCGCTCTGAATGGTCTTCTCCATCTGATACAATAAATAGCACTCGATTGGTTTGTTCCTCATCGTCATAATAGGTGCTGGCCAAATCTATTGCCGCATTGATGGCAGTTCCTTGAGATGACAGCATATTGGTGTTCATGGCCTGCAAAAACATTTTGGCCGCCCCATAATCTGTGGTTATGGGCAGTTGGGGATACGCTTGACCTGCATAGGCGATGATTCCCACACGATCACTGGCCAGTTGGTTGATAATTTCAGATACCAAGCGCTTGGCTTTTTCCATCCGGTTGGGCGCAATATCCTCCGCTAGCATACTTTTGGAAACATCAATGGCAAATACTATATCCACGCCCTCCCTCTTCACTGTTTCGAGTTTGGTTCCGATTTTGGGATTCACCAACCCTAAAATCAAAAAGCCCAAACCGGCAAGTAGAAATAGGAGCTTCAAAGCGGATTTAAACTGAGACTTATCAGGGGCTAATTTCCGCAACAACCTAGATTCCGCAAATTGTTTTTGCGTCCGTCTTTTCCAAATCTGAAGAAAAAAGAAAGCTGCAGCCATAACCGGCAGGATGGCTAATAAGTAGAAATATGTTTTTTCGTCAAATTGAATCATTAACCTCAGATAAAGCTTTTGAATATGGAATTACGAAGCCCCCATTCCAGTAAGAGCAAAACTCCTGCCAGAAGAACAAGGGGCCTAAATTTTTCGTCGTATTTATAATATTTGAACTCTTCTATTTCTGTTTTTTCAAGTTTGTTGATTTCATCATAAATCTCCTCCAGTTTCTCATTATCGGTTGCCCTAAAATATTTTCCGCCGGTGACTGTAGCTATTTCTTTTAGGAGTTTTTCATCAATTTTCACTTGACGCATACCGAATCGAAAAGAGCCATCCCGGTTATAGGTTATCGGGGTAAGGGCGTTTCCGTTAGTTCCTAAACCGATAGTATAGGTTTTAATGCCATATTCTACAGCCAAATCCGAGGCAGTCGAGGGCTCAATAAAACCAGAATTGTTTACGCCATCTGTCAGCAAAATAATAACCTTGCTGATGGCTTTACTTTCCTTTAGGCGATTGACAGAGGTAGCCAATCCCATCCCAATGGCAGTACCATCTTCAAGTTCTCCATGCTTTATTTCTCTCAGTGCATTTAAAACAATGGCTTTATCACTTGTGATGGGCGTTTTGGTATAACTTTCAGCTGCATAAGCCACCAATCCAATGCGGTCGTTAGGTCTTTTTCGTATAAAATCTGCCGCAACCAACTTGAGGGCAGTGAGACGGTCCGGTTTTAAATCCTTGGCCAACATACTGGAGGATACATCAATGGCCATGACAATATCAATCCCCTTTGTGGTTTTGGTTCTCGTAGATATATCTTCGGTCTGTGGACGTGCAAGGGCAGTAATTATTGCGGCAAGGGCCAAAAGCCGAAGGGCAAATAACAAGGGCCGTAGTTTGGAAGCGATGCTTTTTATGGTAAAACCCTTGATGCTAGAAATTCGCAAGGAGGCAACCTCCTGTTTTCTGGTCAAAATATACCATAGGATGGCCAGGGGAAGCAGGAGAAGCAACCAGAAAAATTGTGGATTCGCAAATTCTACATTCTCAAACATTCCTTACGCTTGTGTTTTTACATCCAAAGTGCTCAATATGCGATCAACAATCTGTTCCGCATATTCATCACCATCTTCCCAAGTAATAATGACCTGTTGCATAAAGCCTTTACCACCAAAGGATAGGATATTATATTTGGCTTTTTTCGATTCGTTGTTTAATGGATTTTTATAATTGCCAGACCCATAAGTTTTTAGTCCCCGAACCCCAGACTTTGTTGTGAATTCTTCTTGCTTTGTGATTATGTTTTTTACCCCAAGGCTTTCGAAAGTGGACAAGGTACCTGCTATGGCCGCATCAAAATTAGGTTCGGTCTGTTCTTTGTAGGTGACAGAGCTGCTGCCAATACCAAATAGCCCTACATAGCTTCCGTAGGTAAAAAGTTGAAGCTCTTTTACCAATTCTTGTGCCTCTGGAGGTAATTCTGCCTCTTTTCGAATCAATACATCTGGAGTTTCCAATTCAATGGGTGGATACCCGTAAGAACTGGACACCCACTCTCCTTCGAGCAATTCCTTGGTTGGATAGCCAAAAACGGTGTCTCTTACCTCCTTTACCCCAAAGAAAATTAGGGAAAATGTGCTCCCCACAATTAGTAAGCCTACGAAAATGGCTGCAGCCCAATAAATCCGTTTGCGCTGCTTCTTTTTCGCTAATTCTTCTAAATATTCCTCGTTCAAAAGGAGTTCTTCTTCTGTAGGCTCAGGAAGGGCATCGTGTGTTTTGACCACAATTTCCTCAACCAATTTACGGTCTTGTTCTGCTACTGAAGTAGAGGGTTTGGAACGCGCAAACTTCACCAAATCCGCAGTTTGTAATATTTTTTGAAATTGTCTGATTGTGTCATCACCCAATTCCAGTTCTCCTGCATCCTTCAGGAGTTCCAACTTGTCAATTAGCTCATCTGTAGTGCTTTCCAAAGCACTGACATTTGCATCTTCTTCCAGATAAGAACGGACAATGTCTGTCAGTTCAGAATAGTATTTTTTGTACTCATCTTGGATGAGGTATCTAGAATTTTCTAGTCTTTTTAGTTCTAAAAGTGCCCTATCATAAGGAGGAAGCAAGGCCTCTTTTTCTTCCTCGGTCAAGGGTTTTTTTCGTAGAAAGAACCAATACACTAACCCACCAACTATCAAAAGGGCCAAAACCACAAATAATATGGTCCACCAAAGCTTTGCATAGCTTCGGTCCACCTGAATAAGCGGTTTGATATCGTACATTTTTTGTTTACTGGTATCTACAACCACATCAGCTACCTTAATTTGAAAAGAATCGGTGAAAAAAGGTTGTTCGTTTATGGCAATTCGCTGCGGAGGAATGGTATAAGAGCCACTGTCAAACTGCGTAAGCGCATAAATACGCTGAAGTTTAACTCTGTTGTTTTCCTTTATGGTATCTGTAAGCAAAGCTTCAACCGTTTCCAATGGTGAAAAAGTCTGTCCTTCCGGAAAATGAACAAGGTTAGTAGAATCCGTTTCTACTGTGATGGTGTATTGTATTTGCTCCCCGATTTTTATAGAGGTAGTATCTATTTTCGAAGAAACTTTGGAGTCGTTTTGGGAGAAGACCAGAATTGGCAAAATAGCAAAGACAATTGCTATCAAGAGTTGTAATGTACTCTTTTCCATTCCTGATATGTAGGTTTTCAACATCATTATCCTCTTCTCTTAAAATACCCCAGCAGTTTTTTCACATAACTTTCATCAACCCTGCAATGGATAACCCCACTACCTGATTTAGCAAAGGAATCTGAAAAGTATTCTACTTTATTCCTGTGAAATTGCCCATAGGCATTTCGCACTTTCTTAGAACGGGTGTTTACCAATTCCAGTAAGCCCGTTTCTGCATCTTGCATTTGTACCATTCCAAGATTGGGCATAGACTCCTCTTTTTCGTCATAGACCCGAATACCGGTCACATCGTGCTTATTGCCCACAATACGAAGGGTGGTATCATAATCATCCGCAATGAAGTCCGAAAGCAAGAATACGATGGCTTTCTTTTTCATCACATTGGTCAAAAATTTAAAGGCTTCGGTGATATTGGTCTCGCTGCTTTTTGGAGTAAATTCCAAAAGTTCCCTTATAATTCGCAAGACATGGCTTTTCCCTTTTTTTGGCGGAATAAAAAGTTCCACCTCATTGGAGAAAAGAATAAGACCAACCTTATCATTATTCTGTAGGGCGGAGAAAGCTAGAGTAGCTGATATTTCAGTAATAACTTCTTTTTTGAACTGCTTGGTTGTTCCAAATAGTTCTGAGCCACTCACATCAACCATCAACATCATGGTGAGTTCCCGTTCCTCTTCAAATACTTTTACAAAAGGTTCATTGTAGCGAGCGGTTACGTTCCAATCTATACTTCTAACATCATCCCCAAATTGATACTGTCGAACTTCACTGAAGGTCATACCCCTACCTTTAAAGGTAGAATGGTATTCCCCACCAAAGATGTGGTCAGAGAGACGTCTGGTTTTTATCTCTATTTTCCGTACTTTCTTAAGTAGTTCTTTTGTATCCATGTGTTCAATTAACAACCTTACAATGTTCAATTTGGTCCAAGGTTCCTACTTGGGTTGATTGGCCATCGTTAATTACACATTGGGTTAAGGTACTTCGACTTCGTTGACTATCTTATTGATAATTTCTTCAGATGTCACATTTTCCGCTTCTGCCTCATAGGTTATTCCAATTCGATGTCGCAGCACATCATGAACAACGGCTCTAACATCTTCAGGAACAACATATCCTCTTCTTTTAATAAATGCGTAACATTTGGAAGCATTTGCCAAATTAATACTTCCCCTAGGAGAAGCTCCAAAGCTGATTAGGGGTTTTAATTGGTCTAGGTTGTATTTTTCTGGATATCGTGTAGCGAAAATTAAATCCAGGATATATTTCTCAATTTTTTCGTCCATATATACTTCTCGGACGGTTTGCTGGGCACTTAAAATTTGCTTTAAGCTAACCACAGGATTAACAGGTTCAGAGGCAACACTTCTCAAATTTTGACGTATGATAAGTTGCTCCTCGTTTAGCTTTGGATAGTCAATAACCGTTTTAAGCATGAAACGGTCCACCTGGGCTTCAGGCAAAGGGTATGTCCCTTCTTGTTCAACCGGGTTTTGTGTGGCCATCACAAGAAAAGGCGCATCTAATTTGAAAGTCTCATCGCCAATAGTCACCTGCTTTTCCTGCATTGCTTCCAAAAGTGCGGATTGCACTTTTGCTGGAGCCCTGTTGATTTCATCTGCCAAAACAAAATTGGCGAATATGGGGCCTTTTTTAATGGAGAAATCATTTTCCTTCATGTTGTAGATCAAGGTTCCTACAACATCCGCAGGAAGCAAATCCGGCGTAAACTGAATCCTGCTAAAACTTCCTTTAACTGCTTTTGCCAGAGTATTGATAGCCAAGGTTTTGGCAAGACCAGGAACCCCTTCTAAAAGAATATGACCTTGTCCCAGAAGGCCAATTAGCAGTCGCTCTACCATATGTTTTTGACCTACAATGGCCTTATTCATTTCAGAGGTGAGCAAATCAATAAAAGCACTTTCATGTGTAATTTTTTCATTCACAGCACTAATATCAATAGTAGTGTTTTCTTCCATACAAAATTTTTATCCCAAAAGGTTAATGATAGTGATTTTTCTAAGCAGTGCAAAATGAAAATTAATTTAAAAAGCGGCTGTTAATTAATGGTTAAAAAAAACGCTAAACCCCTAGTTTTGGGAAGTATTTAAGGGTTTATTTTTATACTTTAACCTAATCTCGATTAAAAAGAAATTGCATTAAAAATCACTATTCTCTTTTCGGGTTCCCTGATTACCTCTGGGGGGTTCAGATGGTGACTTTGTAAACATGAACTACAACAAAAATGAAAACGGTCTTAATTACTGGAGCCACTAGTGGTATAGGAAGAGCAACTGCCAATTTGTTGGCACAGCATGAACTTAAGCTGATTCTTTGCGGACGTAGAGAAGAACGTTTGGAAGAAATTCAAAAAGATTTAGAATCAAAAATACCAGTTCATACACTAAATTTTGATGTAAGAGATCGTGATATGGTGATTTCTGCCATTGAATCCTTGCCGGAAACCTTTTCAAAGATTGATGTCCTGATAAATAATGCTGGGAATGCCCATGGTCTCGACCCTATTGATCAAGGTGACATAGATGATTGGGACGCAATGTTGGATATCAACGTAAAGGGACTTCTTTACGTATCCAAGGCAGTACTTCCAGGAATGGTTGAACGAAAGTCCGGACATATTATCAACATTGGTTCTACAGCAGGGAAGGAAGTATATCCCAATGGGAATGTGTATTGTGCTAGCAAGCATGCCGTGGACGCCATCAATCAGGGTATGCGTATCGATTTAAATGCCTATGGAATTCGTGTTGGAGCGATAAATCCAGGATTGGTGCAAACTGAATTTAGTCAAGTACGATTTAAAGGGGATGATGCTCGAGCGGATAAAGTATATCAAGGATATCAGCCTTTACTTCCTGAGGATATCGCGGAATTGATTCATTTTGCTATTACCCGCCCACCTCATGTAAACATTGCCGATTTGGTTGTTATGCCCACTGCCCAAGCCAGCAGCACCATAGTGAAGAAAGTGCTATGATTAATAAACGCCTCTTGGTAAAGAACCTCTTGGCTCATAATGACGAGAACAGTTTTTATGACAAAAAGCGATTCATTTCCATAGGTGAAAAAGAAGGCAAGGCCAAATTTTTGAAACATGTTTGTGCGCTTGCCAACAGCAATCCCAAAAACAACTCATTCATTGTAATTGGCGTAGAGGATGAGGATAATGAAATTGTTGGAGTTGATTTTTTTGATGACAGTAGAATTCAAAACTTGGTGAATGCTTATTTGGATAATCCCCCTTTAATTTCTTATGAAAACATTCCTTTTCCACATCTTCCGGATGGTAAAGTGGTTGGATTGGTGACCATAAAATCAAATGGAAAGGTATGTGCCCTTAGAAAAAATATTTGGAAATATTATGGTGGGGCCGTCTTCTTTAGGGAAGGCAGTATTAGTCTACCCAAAGCATTTGATATTGAGTTGAAGGATATCAATTCAGCAGCAGTGGCAACTATTGAACAGCATGCAAGAAATAATATCGAATTAACCTTGGATGCGGTAATGAGCTTTATGAATATGCGCCATGCCGATTTAAGCAGTCACTATAAAGTTTTCAAAGAACAGTTTGTGGTCTGTTGGGCTGGTAATGCGAAAAGGGTTAAAAATCAAATCTATTTTTCACGGGTCGATATTGAGCTTATTAATGAGCAGGTAAAATTATTCTATTCTGCCTTGGATGAGATTACTATTGAATACAACGAAGATTCGTTTTCAACCCTAGAATATGTGCAGTTAGGATTGGGAGTTCAACAGAAATACTATCCACTTGAAAAAATGGAAATTACATTCTCTGAAAATGGTAAATATTCCATTAATAGTGAGTTGGTTTTTGAGCCACCACAGTATGATAAAAAAACATTGCATCATGTGTTGAACTCCAACAATTCAATCATGATGAAACTGGACAAGCAGATTGCATTGAACAAGAGTGAAAAAAACGATTTGAAACATCTTCCGGCGACCTATCTAATATGTTATCTAAATGGTTTTGAAGAAGCAAGGGAGCAGATGGAAAAGGCAAGACCTTTACTTAAAAAAACGGATGATAAAATATATCAGTCCCTTAAAGAGTCCTTGCGTGTTCTGCGCAAGGTAAAATACAGTTAAGCCCTCTTCAACCAAAGAATTTGATATGGGTCCAATTGCAAGAGACCACTTTGCAGAGACACTTTTTTGTTGGATACCAAATCCTTGGGTTCTCCTTTGGCGAAATAGCCAAGTTTCATGATCCAAGAAGTATCCACTACTTGGGAGTTCTCATCGAAATTACATAGGACCAATAATCCTTGACTGCTAGCATCAGTGCGCTCAAAAGCAAAAATGTGATGATTTCCTGTATGATATAGTGCAGGTTGGACCTTGTCTGCGAAAACCGGTGACTCTTTTCGTATCTGTACCATTCTTTTTAAAGTGTGGAAGATTTTGGATTGGGGCAGTTTCTTTTTTGATAGCTTTTCAATGGTTCCCCAATCTTGGTAAGGTCGGTTAACCCAACGACTATCTCCTTTTTTATCATCCTTTTCAAGGAAGGAATAATCGTTTATGGTACCTATCTCATCTCCAGCATAGAACATTGGAATTCCGCCAAAAGCCAATACAATACCATGTAGGAGAATCACTTTGGAAACTGACGCATTAATGAGGGTATCATTGTTTTCCTCAATAGCCTTTTCCAGTCCAAGTAAAGAGGCGGCACTTCCAGTTATTCTTCCATCATCCGTTTTTGGATTGTACATGAACAATAGGCCTTTGGCCGGAGACCAGTCCAAACGCTGACAATAATAGTCCAAAAGAAACTTTCGATGTTGACCTGGATTCCAACCAATTTCTTCTATAAATTGATTTTCATAACCCAATCCAATATCATCGTGGCACCGGATGTAATTTAGCCAAGTACCATCCTTGGGTTTGTCAGGAACATTTTCCAAGCTTTTATATAGCAAAATGGTTTTTTTGGTAGCTATCGAATTCCAGAGCAACGCCATTAGAGAGGCGTTGTAGGCAATCTCACATTCATTTCCATAATGAATGCCTTCACCAAAATATTTTACAATTTCCTTAGGAGCCACAATAGCCTCAGCCAAGAAAATTGTGCCAGGAGCTACCACTTGCAAACACATCCTGAACAAACTAACAAGCATGTGCGCTTCAGCAAGGTTTTGCGAAATGGTTCCCATCTTTTTCCACAAGAAAGCCAAAGCATCGAACCGAATAACATCCACCCCAAGGTTGCTGAGTTTGACCAATTGCTCAAGCATTTCCAAGAATACTTCGGGATTGGTATAGTTCAGGTCCCATTGGTAGGAATTAAAAACGGTCATTACCCATCGTTTCATTTCGGGGATGTAGGTATAGTTTCCTGGTGATGTTTCTGGAAACACTTCTGGTAGAGTTTTCTCAAATTCCTTGGGGATTGTTTCATCAGGATATGTATAATAAAAGTCCTGATACTTTTTTTCACCTTTTTTCGCTTTTTTGGCCCAAGGAAATTCATTGGAAGTATGGTTGACCACAAAATCCAACATCAAGTACATACCTTCCTTTCTTAACTTTTTGGTCAGATTCAGTAGGTCTTTCTGACTTCCGTAGCGTTCGTCAACTTTGTGATAACTATTTACCGCATATCCACCATCGTTTTCACCAGAAGGCCGCGTGGTAATCGGCATTAAATGCAAAAAGTTGACCCCAAAATCCTTGAGGTAGGGTAGTTTTTCCAGTAGTCCGTTTAAATCCTTGTTGAAATGCTCCACATACATCTGCATTCCCACCATTTGCTCAGATTGATACCAATTGCCAGAAGAAACGCGTTCCATATCTTGAAGTTTTAACTCTTCTGGTCTGGTTTCATATAATTTGGGTAAAAGCACCATCAAGTGTTCAAACGAGGAGGCATGCTTTTCTTCGGGATATAAGGAAAAAAATAAATTTTGAATTAAACTAAGGTTGGTTGCCATCCTTAGTTGAAAAAAGGATTCTGGAGATTGATCTTCCGATTTTGAAGACAATAGTCGATGTAATGAAGCCTGATTCATTAGTTTTCCAATTGGGATTTGGATGGCAATGCCGGTATTGCCCCATATTTGGTAGTCGTGATAGCACCAGCCTTATTTGCTTTTTCAACCATACTAACCAGCAAAGAAACATCATTGAAAACCTGCTCGTATTTATCCAAATGTGAGATTTGATACAAGAGACATCCAATAAATGCGTCACCAGCTCCGGTTGTATCAATGGCCTTAACGGTAATGCTGGGTACAATTTCCCTTTTGGTGGGGTAACTCACTAAAGTGCCTTCCTTTCCTAAGGTTATGGTAATGATTTTCGTCCCAACCTCATGCAAAACATCACAGGCATCTTGGATATTATTTGTATTGGAAAGTAATAAGGCTTCCTCTTTGCTGAACTTACAGAGATGGGATTTTTCAATAAAAGGCATACATTTTTTTATGAATTGCTGCTCGTTACCTTTCCATAAATCCCCCCTAAAATTTGGGTCAAAACTGATAAACATTTCCCGGGTAAGCGCATCAAACAAGTATTTGCCATATGCATTTTCCAAAGGACCTCCTAAAAGCGCCGTTGCTGCCCCTAAATGGAGCATGTTACCAGAAAAGTCTTTTCTCAAAGCAGAATCATAAACCAGTTCACGATCTGCTCCGCGACTAAACACAAAATCGCGTTCACCATCTTCGGCTAACGAAACAAACGCCAAGGTTGTAAACGTACTGCAAGTTTGAGCCATCGAAATATCAACACCTTCCGTTTTAAGGGTATCCAGCAGAAAAGTACCGAAAGGGTCTTGGCCTACACTACCCACAAAGACACCCTTTCCCCCAAGTTTGGCGATGGCGCATGCAACATTGGCGGGGGCTCCACCAGCTTTTTTTGTGAAATTTATGGCTTTTGAAAGGTCGTTCCCCTGATTTTCAGCAACAAAATCAATAAGGAGTTCCCCAACGCAGAATACTTTCTTCATATTCGATGCGGACGTTTAGTTTGCCTAAAATAAGGAGAAAAAAATCTCTAGTCCAAAATTTCGTGTCCAACGACATTAAAATTAAGGCAGGATATATTTTGGGGTCTATGCGCTAGGGTTATCTGAAAAATAAAAGGGCGGCCATTCACTGGCCGCCCTTTTTAAGTATATACAGTGATTTATCGTCTTATAAGCTTCTTTTGCGCGACCGTATTACCTTTCTCATCCCTAAATTCAAGAATATAAATTCCTTGAGGAAGAGTGGCAATACTAAATGATTGCGTGTTGGAGGTATTAAAATCAAAAACCAAATTAGAACGGACTAGTTGTCCGAACATATTGAAGACAGCACCGCTTAATTTGGCACTTGTATTAGAACCGGGCCTAAAACCTACATTAACAATATCAGATGTGGCGTTAGGATAAACTCGAATATCTGATATATTGGCAGCGGGCGTCGTATCCACAATTTCAAAAGTTATGGTTTTAGAAGCCAAAACCGACCCTCTTCCTCTACTTTCAGAGTATACTCTAGAGGTAAGGGAATTAGCTCCTAATGGAAGTTCAATACCTCCGAAATCACCCGCAATTCGATAGGGTAGCAAATTCTCGGTTTGAAAACCGTTAACATCATTTAAATCAAAAACAATACTTCCCACGTTTATTTCTCCACCGACTGTAGCCTCAATGTTGAATAGGGTACCAATTGGGAAGTTTGCGAGATCAATCTGATCTCCTTCTTCCAAAGGACCAATTTCAGAAAGGTCATTGGCATTAATCAAAGTAAATTCAATATCAGGGGTTGGGCCAATTACTTCAAAAGAAATGCTACTAGTGGCAAAAATATCTCCTCCTCCATTTGATTCGAGAAAGGCATTTGCCGTCAAGGTGTTGACTCGAATAGGAAGCACTAGTCCTCCATCATCACCAGCAATTCGGTAAGGGACCAAATTCTCGGTCTGGAAACCATTTTGACCGTTAAAGTCAAATATGATACTTCCGACATCAATACCTTCATTAAGACCTTCGTCTACAGTTGCCTCAATATTAAATTCAGTTCCAGCCGGATAATCTTCAAGATTAATTACATCTCCATCTTCCAAACTTCCTATAACCTCTCCAGTGCTGGAATTTATCAAAACATAGGAAATAGAACTTAATGAACGGATTACTTCAAAATTAACGGTCTGGGCTAAACCAGAGTCTCCACCTCCCCTGCTTTCTGTAAATGGGGTGGCCGTAATCGTATTTATCCCTAAATCAAATGTCAAAGATCCGTTATCCCCTGCAATTCGATAAGGTACCAAATTCTCAGTTTGAAAATTGTTAACCTCATTTAAGTCAAAAATCACACTTCCGATAGCCACTTCACCAACACTAGCTTCAACATTAAAGCCAATATTACTAGGGAAGGTGGCAAGGTCTATAATGTCACCATTTTCCAAAGGCCCAATAGGTTCACCGGTGTTGGCATTAATTAAAGTAAATCCAGTAACTCTTGGACCTTCTTCTACAGTTAATTCAAAGAGGGAAGTACTTCTGCTCATATCTGGGGAATTGCTGGAAACCCTTAACTCGTCAAAGAAGACCCCTGGTTCTAAGTCCGTAGCGTCCAAAGAAACCGTAAGTGTTGTTTCCCCGTTGGCGGGTACAACTCCTGAAACCGGAGATACATTCTGAATGAACGGTGTAAGTAGAAAATCAGGTGCAATGAAACGTAAAGCAAGCCCATCTGTTACATAAGGTGTATTAAAAGCAACTTGAGCTCCGTCGGTTGCATCCGCATTCTCTATTCCAACAGTTGAAAAGTTGGAGAAATTTGAAGAGGACACATCATTGTAGTACACATCGATTGTGCCATCATCAAAAAGGATTACTTGGAAAGTAACTGTTCCTGTTCCTCCAAACGCTGGGGAATTGGTCCATTGGACAATTACCGCATCAAGGAATGCAGCAATATGAACAGAACCACCGTCTTGCGGTTCTAGGTCTACCCATAAAGGCGCTATGATGTTATTGATTCCGTCATCAACTGGTATTTGACCATTTAAAAACGTGAACCCAGTTGGTAGCTGAAAGGATAGAAAACCATTGGCGTTAACAAACAATTGCTGATATTCTACACCATAGAATTCGAATGCAAAAGGTAAATTCAAACTCACTGTTCCATCACCAAACCCTGCACCATCAATTAAGAAGTCGGTAAGTTCAAATCCAAAGGAGGTAATATCAAAGAAATTGTTTACCGGGCCACCTGGTTCGTTACTATCTATCCAAGTATATCCAGACCCTAAATCTGTTCCCATGCTCAATTCGGTGGGGGCTCCAACTCGGGTATCGTTGAATCCTTTTTCCTGAATGGTGGAGAAATTCTCAAACGTTAGAACTTCTGCCACTTGCATCGGAATGTTAGGGTCAGCTAAAGCAGCCGCAACTGTGAATTCAGGGAATGAGAAGATCAACGGAGAGTCTCCGTCATTTGTCAAAGTAATTGTAGTTTCCAAAGTCTTACCTTCGGCAACAGTCTCCGAAACTTGCTCAGGGAGTATTGCAAAAGGAGCATCTACACCAACACCATTCAATACCACATCCACTGTTGCGGAGTTACTTGCATTGCTAGCTATGGAGAGAATGCCATTACTTGAACCGATTTCTGAAGGAGCAAAGGTTACGGTTACCTCCAAACTATCCTCAGCTTCAATAACTGCGGTATCTGGTGAAACCGTAAAGTCTGGATTGTCAGATGTGATACTGGAAATATTGAGATTGTCAATGCCCGTATTGGTAATGGTTAAAGTGCGCTCGGCAGAGGCACCAACAAACACATCATTAAACAACAATAGCTGTTCGGAAACTTCAATTCCAGAGGTTTGGCCTGAAACTTCAAAATCCGTTGCAACGGCCAAAGTTGGATTTATTGGGTCGTTGCTTTCCACAAGAATATCAGTTTCGTGAAGACCATTTGGAAGGTTAGACCCATCAAAACTTACACTTACCTCCAAAGATTCCCCTGGACCAACAGTTCCGGTTCGAGGAGACAATTCTATAAATGCTCCTGAACCGTCTGATAAGGCTCGGGTAAGGAATGCAAAACCATCCAAATTAGTATATGTGACTCCTCCATTTGAACTAAAGGCATAGGTATTCGGTCTGGTAGTCTCAATATTGGTATCTACACCTTGAGGAAAGCTAATACCCTCCGGATAGGAATGAACCACCCAAAAGGATTCTCCCACGTCAAACTGTAAAGGAGTATTAAGAACTTCCAATGCGACGGTTCCGTCAGGACTATCTCCCGTAACGATTTGCTCCAAAAGCAGTTCGCCTTCTGCAGGAGATGGGCCGCCAGTGAAAACCTGCAGCAATACAGCAACGTTTGACAAACCTTCCGTTCGGTAGGCATTTCGAATCGCTGTTAGGGCAAAGTCCTGATTTACAACATCAAATTGCATCGCCAAACTAATTCCCGGAGCGCCGGCTCCAAGACCCACAAAATCACCTGGGAATTCAACACCGGAATCGTAAAAAATAGAATCCGTTACGGCGGTGACGTTGGAAAGAATGCTTTTGTCCAGCTTCACTTTTTGATAGCCAGGACTTCCCGCCGCTTTTACTGTACCACTAAAACTGCTTCCCAAACCGTATTTGGTTCGGTCCAATTGTTTTAGCAATTCCTCCTCAGCTGAGGTATCTGGAGCTGTAAACGTAGTTGGGCCCAGAGAGGTAGTAAATTCTAGATTACTTTCTCCGCTATTTGTAATAGTAAAGGAAGAATTGGCAACTGGAGGGATATCCGTTTCAACGTTGACCGCTGCGCTTATGCTTTCTGGGTCAATACTAATACTAGGAGGTGCAACTACAGTTAAAGTAACTGGAATATCCAAAGAAGGAGTATCAGGATCATTGCTATCTATGGTAATAACCGCGTTAACCACTCCTGGCTCTAAAAGCCTTCCATCAAAAGTGACTTGGGCGGTTAGGGATTCACCAAAAGGGACAACTCCTGAAATAGGAGCAACGGATAGGAAAAAGGCCTCAGCATCTCCATCGGTTACATCCAAATTGTCAATATCCATAGAGGAACCTGTTACGGCCATATCTGATAAAAGGGCTACGTTATCAATTGAATTGGCGAAACCGGCTCCGGAATAAACCAATTCTCCATCAAAGAATACCCTTAGACCGGAAGTATCTCTATCTATAACTATCCGAACTTCAAAATAGCCCTCAGGAACAGGAACATTTACAGGAACGAATCCGCCAATGCCTCCATCAAGGATATCAATCGTACCATCTCCATTGAAACGTAAACGAGTAACCACTGAACCTTGGACCGTATTTTGAGGAATGATTTCCCAACTTACTCCACTTCCTTCCAGACTCACTTGGGCAGACATTACAGAAAAGGGCTCTCCGCCTGTATTAAAAGTTGGGGATAGCGCTAGCGGAGCTGCGGGCCTAGTTCCGCCTAAACCATCAGAAACAGCTCTTAGGTGTTGCGTGCCCTCAAATGCATTGGCCGTGGATACACTCCAATTGTTTTCAAACCTGCCGAACCATCCGCCCTGACCATTTATATCACCAGGGAGAAGACCTTCAAAGTCTTCCGCAAATAGACTGGAAACAATTTTATTGATTGTTCCATTAGCAGTTAATAATGTTGCTAGGGAATTCGATTTAGCTGTACTGGCAACTTTTTGCTTTGTAACACCGTTGGTTTGAATGCTTTTATAAGTAGAACTCACCCTACTTGTAAAATTGGGCAAAGCATTATCACCTACGGAAATGGTAAAGCTTAGGTCATCATTGCCGGGGTTATTAATAACCAAATCTCTTGTTTCCACCATGAATTGCTCAATGGTTTCATTAAAAGACTCGGGATTGACCACAATAATTGGTGCTTCGGTACCATCCAGAACTCTGAAGTTAAAAGTAACATCATCGGTCACCTCAAAACCTTCAGCGGCAAATATGATGCTCTCTTGAGAGAGACCCGCAAGTACTCCTTCGGTGCTTAAGTTTATGGTTACCGTAGTGGATTCTCCCACACCCAATGAAAAGTCTTGTGGGGTTGCACCTCGCACTATTTGCGAACCTGGTGCTGGGAAAGAGGTAACGTTAATCGTACCTTCGGATGTGTTTGTAATTGTAACTTCTTGGGAAGCGGTTTCCTCTATATTCAATTCAACATTGAATATGCTTGGTGTAATGTTAAACGGAGCTTGCTCCGCGAGCACCCAGCCCATATCCCTGAAATGACCTCTGGTAATATCTCCAATATCGAAATTGGATTCCGAGGTACCTACTTGGGGCGACATTAATGAGTTAGGATCCCCCGCAGGGAATGTAGCCTCATCCCAATGCGCGATACTCGACCCTCCTTGAAAAGGATTGGGGGCAAAGAGTTCCGGCAAGGTACCGCCCAATGCTGCTACTGCAAATTGGCCGTTGACAAAGACATCCCCACTTGTAAGAAAATTTCCTAGTTCTTCTGATGGATTTGGAATGTCCAAAACAGAGTTTTCTCCGCTATCCACTATAAAGGTGTCAAAAACAAAAGGATTTCCGCCATTGTTAATGCTTCCAACTCCGGCGCCATTCACATTACCACCGTCTACAAATCCTAGACCGTGGCCAGCTTCATGTAAGGCAACTGTGACAAAATCAAATTGTCCTGGAGGGGTATTACCATCTGTGCCAAAATACCAGGGTATTCCGTTACCAATGTTAACAACCAAGTCGAATTCCAAATCCGGTGCCAAGTCCTCGCCAGCGAGGGAATTTGCCAGCGCTACAGGATAGAATACATCGGTTTGTGGAGCTCCGGGAAAATTGCTGATCAAAGTTGTCGGTCCTGCAGATGCCAGTACTCCGGCACCTAAGTCGGCAAAATCAGCAAAAATTCTAATTGGAACGGGAGAAACGATTTCTTCCGACCAAATTTCCAAGGCAAATTGAAAGGCCTCCTGAACGGCAGCGTTTCCTTCGGCTCCCGGCCCAAAGGTTATGAGCAATTCAGCAGTCGCCGCTTTTTTTGTTGATGGCTGGCTTTCTTTAGCGCATTTTTCAATGCCATTTGGCCCATACCCATTCTAGAGAATTGGTCCTCATATTTTGCTGGACATACAACGATTTCTCCTGGAGCTCGCTGCATTTCTTGAGCGGTTGATATGGGAATCGCCGCCAAGAACAATAACATAAAAATTAGAGAAGTGTATTTACTTTTTAAGTCAAGAAGACCAAAAAAGCTACTACACTCAGAGTAGTTTTTTTTCATTTTCGTGAGGTTATGTATTACTAATAAAATTTTTAAGTGAAACTCTTTTTTGCTTTTCAGAGAAAACAAAAGGTCAACAAAGAAATGGTGGAGAAAATTTCATTGTTGAGTAGATGGAATCCCAATAAGGATTAAAAGAAATGTAGTTTTTTTTCATTTTCGTGAGGTTTATGTTAGTAAACATTACACGTCGTGACCAAATAAGAATCAATTTTACTTCATTCTTTATTAGCACAGTTTGGCAAGTAATGCCTTACAATATATAATAATTTGTTAAAAAAAGAAAGGAATAAGTGGGCTAATCTTTTGTAGGAATACAAGCAAGAAGAAAAGGGTTGAACTGAATAGCTCAGAAAAAACTTTTCTGAGCTCAGAAGGCGGCTTATCCGATTAGATGGTTTACAAAATAACAGAGCACAAAATCCATAAACTATTCTTAAAGCATGTTTTGAAACGAATCACTAATTGTTGCGTATACTTGCGAAAATTTTGATTATGCGAAAGTTGGTTATTGGAGATGTCCATTCTGGAGTTCGGGCTCTTGAACAGCTTTTGGACAGAGCCGATGTAAATTCAGAAGACCATCTTATTTTTTTAGGAGATTACGTGGATGCATGGAGCACTGCCTTTGAAACAGTTGACTTTCTTATTGCGCTGAAAACCCAATATACATGCACTTTTATTCGGGGTAATCATGATGAACTTTGCAGAGACTGGATGCTTTCCAGAAAAGAAAACCCGCAATGGCTCGCTCATGGCGGTGCAGCTACTCGTGATTCGTATTTAAGGGCAAATAGGGCAGTTTGGGATAGGCATTTGGAATTTTATGCAAGTTTGGAAAACTATTTTTTGGATACGGATAACCGACTATATCTTCACGCAGGATTTACTAATTTGAAAGGAGTGGAATATGAATATTTTGACCAGCTTTTTTATTGGGATAGAACTCTATGGGAGTTGGCCAAGGCGATTAACCCCGATTTGGATTTTAGTCATGAGGACTTCCCTAAAAGACTAAAACACTATATGGAGGTCTTTATTGGACACACCCCTATTTCAAAAACTAAAGTTGTGCTTCCCCAAAATCGAGCTAATGTTTGGAACATCGACACAGGTGCAGCCTTTATGGGCTGTTTGACTGCAATGGATGTGGAAACCAAAGAGTTTTGGCAAAGTGACCCAGTCCATACGCTTTATCCTGGCGAAAAAGGAAGAAACTGAGCTGATTCTTTAAAGCTCATTGATTCAGTTTTTATTGAAGTCCATTAGAAATACCAATTATACAGTTTTTCTAACCATTGGTACGCTAGCGGTTGACCAAACTGATAAATAGTAAGAAATTCGAACATATATTAGGTAAGGGACCCTATTTCTCCCGACAAAGCTCCGGCATTGAAATAGGGTTTAATTTAAGTTTGAGTTAGTTAAGTTGGTTTTAAGGCCGTCAGTTTTGCATTCTTCGAAAATTGGCGGTTTTGATTTTTATAAATCAAATTGTATTCCCTGTGCCAACGGTAGTTCCGCAGTATAATTGATGGTATTGGTTTGTCGACGCATATAGACCTTCCAAGCATCCGAACCACTTTCGCGACCTCCTCCCGTTTCTTTTTCACCTCCAAAAGCCCCTCCGATTTCTGCCCCGGAAGTTCCAATATTTACATTCGCAATTCCGCAATCACTTCCAGCAACTGACAAAAACCGCTCTGCTTCCCTTAGATTGTTGGTCATTATGGCCGAAGAAAGCCCTTGGACCACTCCATTTTGTAGTTCTATGGCATTTTCAACGTCACCGGAATATTTTAGAAGGTATAATATGGGGGCAAAGGTTTCTTCCTGAACGATATGAAATGAATTCTCTGCTTCTACTATAGCAGGTTTTACGTAGCAACCGCTTTCGTATCCTTCTCCAGATAGCACTCCACCTTCCACGATAATTTTGCCACCTTCTTTTTTTACTTTTTCAAGGGCAGAACGATACATGTCTACGGCACCCACATCAATTAATGGCCCCACATGATTATTCTCATCCAGCGGATTCCCAATTCGCAGTTGTTGGTAGGCATCCACTAAGGCGGTTTTCACTTTGTCATAAATGGATTCATGAATAATAAGTCGGCGGGTTGAGGTGCAACGTTGTCCTGCGGTACCCACGGCACCAAACACCGCTCCAATAACGGTCATTTTGATGTCCGCATCCGGTGTAACAATTATAGCATTGTTTCCCCCGAGTTCCAAAAGCGATTTTCCCAATCGAGCCGCTACCGTTTGAGCCACAATTTTCCCCATTCTCGTAGATCCTGTCGCGGAAACCAATGGAATTCTCTTGTCTTGGGACATAAATTCGCCAACGGTATAATTCCCGTTGATAAGACAGGAAATACCTTCAGGTAAATTGTTTTCTTTCAAGACCTGAGCGATTATATTTTGGCAAGCTATTCCGCAAAGTGGAGTTTTTTCTGATGGCTTCCAAACACAAACATCACCACAAACCCATGCCAAAGCTGTATTCCAGGACCAAACGGCGACGGGAAAGTTGAATGCAGAAATAATTCCGACGATACCCAAGGGGTGATACTGTTCATACATACGATGCCCTGGCCTTTCTGAATGCATGGTGAGACCATGAAGTTGTCTGGAAAGTCCAACAGCAAAATCGCAGATATCAATCATTTCCTGCACTTCTCCCAAACCTTCTTGATATGATTTTCCCATTTCATAGGAGACCAACTTGCCCAGCGGCTCTTTTAAAGTTCTAAGCTTTTCCCCAAACTGTCGGACTATCTCTCCCCGTTGCGGAGCCGGCATCTTTCTCCAATGCCGAAAAGCTTCAGTAGCAGTTTGCATTACCTTTTCATATTCTTCCCTTGTGGTTACGGTGACCTTCCCTATGGATTGTCCGTCAACCGGAGAAAAGGATTCAATTAGCTCACCAGAACCATACGATTTGTTGCCAGTTGAGGTGCCAGGATTGATTTCATGTAATCCCAATTGTTTTAGGGCCTCTTCCATGCCAAAAGAAAGTGTAGCAATTGCCATTTTATAACTTTTTACGGGGTTATTGTTAGATTTTCACAAATCTACGAAGAACAGGAATTTTCGAGGAAAGAAATCAAATATAATGTGAAGCCAACCAAAACAGAACACCCAGCAAGGCAGGAATCCCTTGAACTACAAATATTTTTTTGGAAGCTGAAATGGCACCATAAATTCCTGCCACAAGAACACAAGTAAGAAAGAACAAGGCCACATTGAATTGCCAAAGTGCATCCGAAATAAACAGCGACCACAGTAACCCTGCTGCCAAAAATCCATTGTACAGTCCCTGATTGGCGGCAAGTGTTTTGGTTTCTTCAAAAAGGTGTTCAGGAAAATTTCTAAACACCTTTTTCGCTCTTGTCGTCCACGCGAACATTTCGAGCCATAAAAAATAGATATGTAGCAGGGCTACAAATGCAGTAATGATCTTAGCAACTATCAACATACTTTTTAATCTTGTGCAATAAAGCGTTTGTCAACGGGCATAACGGTACCGCAGTTTTTACAGGTTCTTAAGTCTTTGGAACCATAAAAGTGCTTGAAGTGTCCCAAAAAGTCCTTTTCAATATCGTGCAATGTAAAATAGGCTTCGTAAAGCTTATGGTTACAGTTATCACAAAACCACATTAGCCCATCATCAACCTTCATGTGGTCCCGTTTTCTTTCCACAACCAGCCCAATAGAGCCTTCATGTCGTACTGGAGAGTGTGGTACCTTGGCAGGATGCAAATACATATCACCAGGACCAAGCTTCATAGTTTTCTTTTGTCCATCTTCCTGAATATGGATTTCTATATTTCCTTCCAATTGATAAAACAACTCCTCAGTTTCGTTATAGTGATAGTCTTTGCGGGCATTAGGTCCAGCAACAATCATTACAATATAATCACCGGCCTCCTTATAAAGGTTTTTGTTTCCAACAGGAGGTTTAAGCACCTCCCTATTTTCCTCAACCCATTTGGTGAGATTGAAAGGTTCCCGTATGGCCATGCTCATAATTTTCTTGAAAGGTAAAAAAAAAGACCTGTAGTAACACAGGTCTAATTGCACACTTCGAATGTAACCTTGATCAAAACTTTTATTCCAGCAGCATAAAGATTTGTGTAAAGTATGGCCTTCCTTCTTTGTCCAACACGATGCTTAATGCGGTATGCGTATAGTTACCTTCAAGGGTGCTTTTATGGGCGGAACTTTGCAACCAACCTTGTAGTGCCAATTGGGGCGAAGTGTAATGCCTAGCCACATTTTCGCCTATTTTGCTTGCACTTGTTCTGGCTGCAATCGCAGTAGCCCGTGAATCAAAGTTGTCATGGCTTAATTTACTTTGTGAAATCATGTAGCTATTATGCTCCTCCGCAAAAGGATAAGCCTCGGAACTTGAAAGAAGTGGATCAGCACCTTGGGAAGCTCTGTGGGAGTTAATTAAATCAAGCAACTCCGTTTCCATTTGAGCAGCATTGATTTGGACCTTGTTATTGGATTCTATATTTGAAATGATATCCTCCTCTGGAGTGGCATTGGATTTGCTGCAGGTAATAAGGATGATAGCTAGTACTGCAGTTAAAGCAGCAGTGCTTGACTTTTTCATTTTCGGGGGTGTTTTAGTATTCTCTTGTGCTCGTTTGGCTAATCTAGAAGACAAGCTACCCCATGCCATAGAAACTCCATAAGGAAGCAGATTTATCCGATAATATGCAGGTTAAGAAGTGATTTCCCACAATTTAAATCGAAGAAAATCAACCGTTTATCGAAAAAAAATGCACTTCATGCACCTCTATTAAAATTTTCAGCTTCTGGGACGTCTTCTTTTTTCTCAAGAACGAAACTGAACACCAATGCCCCAATTTCCTTGATGGGCTCATAAAAAATAGAAGTCTTTTTAGTCTCCTCATCCACAAAATTAAATGAGTCGGTCAATCGCTCAAAGAAAATAAGTAGGGCGCCCAAAATAATAGCGGTTTTTAGTGCACCAAAAATCCCGCCAGCAATCTTGTTCAGTAGACCCAACATGGCAAAGTCAGCAATCTTTGTCAAAAACTTACCTGCAAAGTGAATAAGAACAATAATAATGAAGAATGTAATTAGGAAAGCGGCGACCTTGACATAGGTCTCAGACCAATTTACCTGCTCTTTCAAATAATCCCCGGTAACATATGAGAAGTGAATGGCACCATACAAACCCACAATCAGGGCCAACAAGGAAGCAATTTCAACAAACAGTCCATTTTTGAGGCCTTTAAATAATCCCCAGACCAATAAAATACCAACAACAATATCAAAAAAGGTCACCTATCGGTTTTTAACAAATATAGAACTTTGGTTTGTACCTTTACGTTCGCAATATGTGTTATGGCAAGAGATGAAAAACTAAAGGAAAGATGGACTCTTCTGGTTGAAAAGCTTTCTGCGCAATTTTCTGATGGCGATCCATTGGAAATAGATGGAATAATCTATCTAGTCGGTGTGCAGGAACTAGGTAATTTCGAAAGAAGTTTTAAAAAGGATGAAAAGGTGAACTTAATGCATATTGCTATCTGCAGACTTTTGGAACCCTATGGCTATTATGACTTTGATTTTTTTGATGAAGATGGCTGGCCGCATTACAAAGTAAAGGAGCAGTTACCTCCTTTAAAAGCAGGGGAGCAGTCGGTTTTAATGAAGGAGGCCTTGGTGAATTATTTTTTGGAAAAAAGCTATATCGATTAATGGAACTAAAACGACCGTATTATGCCGTAATTTTTACCAATACCAGAACTGAAGGCGATAATGGTTATGAACAAATGGCACAGGATATGGAGGATTTAGCCAGAAAACAACCAGGATTCCTGGGTTTTGAAAGCGCACGATCATCTCTTGGGATTTCCATTAGTTATTGGGAAAGTTTAGAATCCATTTCTCGATGGAAGGCCAATATGGACCACAAAGTGGCTCAACAAAAAGGGAAGAAACAATGGTATTCTTGGTATAAGGTAAGAATATGTGCAGTAGAAAGGGAATACGAATTTAGTAATGAGAGTTAATGTTAACTTAAATGACGCAATTGTGTAAACGTTTACATATTGTGTATTTTTGAAGGTTGATTGCAAAAAATATGAAAGAGAATATCAGATTTTCAAACTTAGATAGAGAACACACCATTCAAGAACTGGCCCAGGAGACTTTCGATCTTGTCGTCATTGGTGGAGGAATAACAGGTGGTGGAATCGCCTTGGATGCCGCATCTCGAGGAATGAAGGTTGCCCTTGTGGAAAAGGGAGACTTTGCATCGGGTACCAGTAGTAAATCCACCAAATTAATTCATGGAGGTCTTCGTTACTTAAAACAATTTGATTTTTGGCTGGTGAAAGAAGTAGGCTCGGAGAGAGCCATTGTGCACAAATTGGCGCCGCACCTGGTACTACCTGAGAAGATGTTACTTCCCCTTATTGAGGGAGGTTCTTATGGAAAGTGGTTGACGTCAATAGGTTTAAAGGTCTATGATATTTTGGCCCAAGTAACAGGCGACGATAAAAGACAAATGTTGGAAAAGAAAGAGGCAATGAAACTAGAGCCTCTGCTACCCAAAAAGATACTGAATGGTGCGGGATATTATGCAGAATATCGCACGGACGATGCCCGTTTGACCATCGAAAATATCAAAACCAGCCTTCAATATGGAGCAAAGGCCTTGAACTATGCTAAGGTTGTGGACTTTCTATACGAAAATGAAACCATCTCTGGAGTCAAAGTCAAAGATGGGATAGGGGGTGATGAGTTTGAGATAAAATCTAAATATGTAATCAGTGCCGCCGGTCCCTGGGTGGATGAACTTAGAACCACCAATAATTCCAAAAAAGGTAAGCGCTTGCACCTGACCAAGGGGGTACATCTGGTATTTCCAAAAGAGAAATTACCGGTGAAGCAATCGGTCTATTTTGATATCCCGGACGGTCGTATGATGTTTGCCATTCCTAGAGGTAAGATTACCTATGTAGGCACCACGGATACCAATTTTAATTTGGACAAGGATGATGTTCGTACGGATGTGGCCGATGCAATTTACCTCATTTCCGCGGTAAATAATATGTTCCCTGATATCAATTTGGAAATGGAAGATATCATCTCATCATGGGCAGGTTTAAGACCTCTAATTCATGAAGAAGGGAAATCGGCCTCCGAACTTTCCAGAAAAGATGAGATTTTCACTTCGGATACCGGTTTGGTCAGCATAGCTGGAGGAAAACTAACCGGCTACCGAAAAATGGCAGAACGTGTGGTCAATAGAATCACCAAGAAAATTGAGGAGGATGAAGGAGTAACTTTTGAGTCTTGCACGACTGATAAAATTCCTTTGTGCGGGAACGATTTCAAAAAATTCAAGCACGTTAAAAAATACATTGAAGAGGTTTACGACAGAATCAAGGAAGACGGTTTTTCCGAATATGATGCTTGGTATTTGGTTACCACCTACGGTAAGCAAACTGAAATCATTTTAGAAAACTATGCTTCACTGCGAAATAAGGATGCTTATGTCAAAATGATTCGCGCAGAAGCACAGTTTTCCATTGCTTTTGAAATGGCCGCCAACCCTCTGGATTTCTTTATCCGAAGAACCGGGAGACTGTATTTTGATATTGATAGCATACGAAACTATCTGGACCCTGTGATGGATGAATTCAAGAGAGTCTACAGTTATGACAGTTCGCAAATGCTCGCTTTTAAGGAAAAGATTCAAGCGGAATTAGAGTCTCATTCCAATTTTTCTCTGGAGCGCATTTAGGGCTTTAGTTGTGCCATTTCTTGAGCCCAAGATACGATGAGGTCTATGGTTCCCGGGTCCCATTTGCCAGGTTTGCCCTCAAAGGAATCTTTTGCACTTTCATGAATGGTATTCCAGTGATCCAATCCAGGAAACTCATGAAGTATGTGGTCTTCATGACCATTTCTTTGAAGTACTTCGATAATCATTTTATTATCAAAAGAGGACATAATCCAATCATTGGTGCCACGAAGAATCCGAACAGGGACCTTTACTTTTTCCCAAGCCCCGGCTAAGTCAAAATCTTGTAACTGCTGATAATAGGCCATAGGTCGGCCATACATATGTTCAGGGTCGTGGTAGTTGTATTCTGCCAAGGCTGGGTACTCATCAACCACTTCTTGGTAGGTCTTTTTGCCTATCAGCATACCATGATAGAGCGGAATATAGTATTTGTTCATTTTTTCTGCGATTTGGGATTCTGTATTCCCTTGAAAAGAAAGAATGCGGCGTTCAATTTCCAGCATATGTTCATACCAGGTTTTGAAAAAGGTTCCATCGGATATCACACCCGCCAAATCAAATTCGTTGGCTAAAAATGGGGCTAAAGCGCTACCCATGCTTGATCCATAAACTATGATTCTAGAGGTATCCACGTAGGGTTTTGATTTGAGATAGCGAATTGCGCTACGATAGCCCTCTAAATCCATTAAAAAATCGGACCTACTGCAGTCTCCATTACTGTCTCCCACACCTGGTTTTTCAATTCGCATAACAACCATGTTAGATTTTTCAACTAAATCCTTTATGGTTCTCCCCCAATTTGTTCCCCTTCGACCGGAATAGGTCTCAATACTGGAACAACTTAACCCCCCAATCAATATCACCGCCGGTTGCTTTCCTGCTTTTTTTGGTTTAGTAATAATTACTCTTTGGGTAATACCATAGGAGCTGGTAACCTCCTCATAATAGGTGTCTAAATTGTCGTGCTTTTCTTTTCCCAAGGGATTAAACCGTACTTCGTTTTCAATTACCTTTCCGGTTCTAAGTACAGTGACGGCTGTCTTTTTCCCAGCCCGCAAACCATAGGTTACATCACTCCAAACATTACCATCTTTAATTAGGGTGTTATCTACCGATACGATAAGGTCATCAGGCAAAAAACCTGCCTGAGCTAAAGGACTATTGGCCTCTATACTAACAATCTTGGCTCCAGGTGTGTCGGATTCTGGACTAATTATCTTGGCTTCCCAAGAGCTTCTTCTTCCCAGATTTTGGGCTTGCAGTTGAGGTAAAGTACCAAAAAGAATAGTTAAGCCTATTAAGGCAATTGTTTTGTGTCTCATCTGTTCGTTTTTAAGAATTGCTTAAAATTAGATTGGCTATTTTTAGACAAGTTGAATTTTATCCCTAGCTGGCCGATTTTTATACGAAAAGCAGCTTTGGCATGATTTGAAACTTTGACTGGACATCTACATATGAAGAACTTCTATCTTTTTAACTCCAGAATTGCAACCCATGTCATTTTTTGGGTAGCCTATTATGTTCTTTTTGGACTGCTCTGGGTAAGTGAAGAGGGATATTTGGCTTCCTTCTATTTAGAATTCATTTTAATGCCAATTCGAATTCTGGCGGTTTATCTCACCATATACTTTTTATTGCCCAAATACTTGATGCAAAAAAAATATGGGGCCTTTTTGTTGGGATATGGATTAATTCTTTTAGTGGGAGGAATTTTGCAGCGCATATTTATACACCTATTCTATGAAAATCTCTTACTCAATGATTCGAGCAATGGCTTGTTAAACATTATGATGCTGATACGAGCCGTGGTGCTCATCAATACCACGGTGCTTTTGATTTTGTCCATCAAAATCTTCCAATTATGGGTCAAGGAATCTGAAAAGAACCAGAATTTTGAAAGTGAGATTTTGGAAATACGGTCTAGCCGAAGAACACATCGTATACCTCTAAACGAAATTCTTTTTGTAGAAGGCTTAGGAAACTATGTGACATACCACCTAGCCGATAAATCAAAAATAACGAGCTACGGTACAATCAAAGCCACCTTGGAGAGACTTCCCAATAATTTTACCCGGGTTCATAAATCCTATGTGGTGAACAAGCGGCATATCAAGTCGTACGATACCTTGACGATTGACGTGAACAACAACTCCATTCCTAGAGGTAAAAATGTAACTGACGAAGTTTTGGCGCTGTAAACCTAGTCCAGTTTCTCCGTAAGACGTTGAAAGGTCTTTTTGGCATTCTTTTCTTTATATAGAATGCCATGAACTGCATCGATAATTGGGGTTTTTGACTTTTTGTCCAATTTAGACATAAGCTGGTGGGCGCTTTTTGCGGCATAGTACCCCTCTGCGACCATGTTCATTTCCATCATGGCACTTTTAACCGTATATCCCTTGCCAATCATATTTCCAAACATTCGGTTGCGGCTAAAAATGGAATAACCTGTAACCAATAAATCGCCCAAGTAAGCCGAATTATTAATGTTCCGTTTCATTTTATGGACACAGTCAATAAATCGTTTCATTTCCCGAATGGAGTTGCTCATGAGCACACTTTGAAAATTGTCGCCGTAGCCCAAACCATGGGACATTCCAGCAGCAATAGCATAAATATTTTTGAGCATTGCGGCATATTCGGTTCCAATGATATCGTCCGAGATTTTGGTTCGTATATAGTGGCTATTAAGTTTTTCACCTACTCTTTTGGCCTTAGTTTCATCAGAACAGGCCACCGTAAGATAGGATAGGCGCTCTAAGGCAACTTCTTCCGCATGACAGGGACCGGTAAGCACGCCTATGTTTTCGAAAGGAATTTTATAAACCTCATGAAGGTGCTCACCGACAATCAATCCAGTTTCGGGCACAATTCCTTTTATGGCTGAGAAAACAATTTTGTCCTTTAAAGGAACAGACAGATTAGCCAGTTCCTTTTCCAAAAAAACAGAAGGGACCGCGAAGATTAAAATATCCGAAGCCTCAACAATTTGATTGATTGAGGAACTGAGATGGAGTTGGGAAACATCAAACTGTGCCGAACTAATATAATGTGGATTGTTTCCTTCTTTTTGTATGTATCTGATTATGGAATCATTACGGATGTACCAGGCTATCTGCCCCAAATTTTCAGAAAGCATTTTAACAATGGCGGTCCCCCAACTCCCGCCTCCAATAACTCCAAACTGTAGGTTTTTTTGCATGGTTAAGATTAAGAAACCAAAACTAAACATTCCCTAGACAATCACATTAATATCTGATTATCAAAAAGTTATGAATTTGGCATAATGCTTGGTTTATAATTAACAAATCAAAAGACTGGAATTATGAGAAATGGAAAACTACTATTCGGAATACTTTTTATAGGCCTGTTGGCCACTTCATGTTACACGGAAGTAATCATTGAAGATGATTTTATTGCTGAATCCCCAATCAACACAGCTTTGGTATTGGAATCCTATGACCTTTGGTACATTGACATTAATGCAAGTCGTGGTAATGGAGAGGTTCCTTTCTTACAGCGAGCATTCACCATTTCCTTTGACCGAGGTGTTTTATATGTCAACAACAATCTCGCTGGGATTGGAAATACTGGGAATGGTCTAGGAATAGATGTGGGTACTTACGGGACATTAAATGGTGCTGTTGAGATAGACCATGATATAGATAGACTTTGGTTGTTGGAAGTTCTGGCGGTGAACAATAGAACCATTGAACTCTATGAACCCAATTCAAATACCTCATATGTATTGCGAGGATATCAAAGAAACAACTTTGACTATGATTTGGTGTTTTACGACAACATCCATTATTTCTTGCAGGAATATGAAGCATGGGAGAAGACCTTTACGAGCGAGGTTGGCGCTATAAACGATTTTGATGATGAGAACTACCTACAGTTTTTGTCCGGTGGTGCAGACGGAGTTTTTCGTTCTTCTGTGGATAATACCGCAATACCTCTAGTGGACTTGGTTTGGGACTATGAAGGGGTATATGAAGTTTTTGATGTAGAGGGAGATAGTATGCTCAAAACTTTAACATTGGATTACGATTTCTTAGGCAATGATTATTTCGAGCTATACGTTATTAATGATAGTGCCATCGAATTGTTTCACGTAGCAAGCGGTACAGTTTACGAGTTTACTGGACGAGGGTTTGTGCAATATTTGAAGGCCAATCCAAAGACAGGAAAAAAGCGGGAAAAAGTTAAAAATTCCATAATGAACGTAACTCGGCAAAGAAAAATGTAAGGACAAAACATAGTGTTCGACTATATAGACAAGTTTTTTGGTTGGTTATTTAGTTAAAAATCGCCTCAAGTGCTAGCTTGGGGCGGTTTTTTTTGGCTTGGAGCGAAGGTAATATAGAACCTACTTAGTCGATTCAGGACGTTTTCCGAAAACGTTTCTTGAAATCCGATGGGTTCTGATGGCTAATTTTTTTGAAAGTCCTATTAAAATAGGAAAGGCTCTCAAATCCACATTCATAACAAGTTTCACTAATATTTTTTCCCATAAGTAGCAGTCTTTTGGCCTGACTAATGCGGTATTGATTTAGAAAATTGGTGAACGTGCTCCCAGTGGTCTTTTTAAAATAGCGACAGAAGGATTCTGTACCCAAATTACAAAGTTCAGCTACTTCCCCAACTGCAATTTTATGTTGGTAGTTCCTATCCACAAATTCATGAATATTTCGAAGTCTATCCTGCTCTTTTTTTCTGTACGTGTTCACAAATGGGCGGTCATGTAGTAAAAAATATTCTTCACTAATGGCTAAATCCTTCAAGATTTGAATGGACTCCATAAACAATTCAAAATGGGAAAGGGTATAAAGCTTTTTTAACCGAGCACCAATTTTTTCTTTGGTTTCTCCCATAAAAACGATGCCGTGACTAGACCTTTCAAAGAGGGTAAGAATATCGTCTAGTTCAGAAATGTTAAGAAGTACGTTTTCCTTAAAAGAAGGTTTTATATGGAGAACTTCCTTAATGTAATCTGTTTTAACTCCGTAGTCAAAATTCAAATGAGGAATGTTTGAACCGATGAACACCAAATCACTTTTATCATAACTTGAAATACTCTCACCTACATGTCGGGTAGCACTGGCCCCTTCAATATATACCAATTCGTACTCCGGATGGAAATGCCAATAGAAAAGATGATTTAATCTGGGGAGGTGCAAAAGCCGAAAGGGACTATTGGTGTTTGGCGCTATGGTTTCTAATTCAATTTTCACATAAATACCTTATAAAACCTCTAATTTAATTTAAAAAATCAAAATAGTTCAAATTTGTATCAATATTACGGTAGAACGTATTTTTTGATGTACCTAGTTTTACATGTAGAATTATCAAGTAAAAATTGAAGTATGGACAGCGCAGAGAAATTGGAAATGGCCAATAAGGCCCATGAAGAAATTCCGGGAAATCCGTCAACAGCGACAAGCAGTAAGCAAAAGTTGAATGATAG
Organism: Flagellimonas sp.; assembly: GCF_965601775.1. GTDB lineage: Bacteria > Bacteroidota > Bacteroidia > Flavobacteriales > Flavobacteriaceae > Flagellimonas. The sequence goes on along the minus strand of NZ_OZ271837.1, from coordinate 3,650,962 downwards.
ATCCAACGGAAAACCCCTACGAGTTCTTTCCGAAGCGGATTGGAATTTTTGGGTGGAACAAGGGTATATCGTCATAAAAAATGCAGTCTCCAAAGAGCAAGCCAAGGCAACTGCGGATTTTCTTTGGGAATTTGACGAAAAGGACCCCAATAATCCTGAAACATGGTATGCGCCTCCTAGAGCAGAAATGAAAATGAAAGAGCTTACCGGCACTGGTATGGTAGAGGTATATAACCATCAACATTTGTGGAACAATCGACAGACGCAAAAAGTGTACGACGCTTTTGTTGACGTATGGGGCACTGAAAAACTGTGGGTGACGATTGACCGGGCAAATCTTAATTTTCCATTACCTCCTGGAGTCGATAAAAAGGGCTTTATTCATTGGGACTATGACCCTGAAACCAGACCTCAGAACGTTCAAGGGGTGTTGGCACTTGCTGACCAAACTGATGAAAACATGGGAGGATTCCAATGCATTCCTTGGTTATACCGAAATTACGATACCTGGAAATTGACCCAACCGGAGGACCGAGACCATTTTCAACCAGACACCTCTGGATTGGATGATAAAATTGTAAAAGTAAAAATGGAAGCTGGTGACTTGCTGATTTTCAACAGTACCCAACCGCATGGAATTCGACCTAACAAGTCTGGGAACAAAGTGAGAATTGCCCAATACATTTCAATGATGCCCGCTGAGCCAGAAAATGAGGCTTTAAAAAATTGGCGCATCAATTCTTGGGAAAATCGAGTTGCACCAGAGGGTTATGCATTTCCTGGAGACCCCAGAAATTGGGAGCGGGATAAATACAAGACCGCCAAATTAAACCCATTGGGGGAAAGACTACTTGGGTTAACATCCTGGTAAGATTATCAAATTCACAAAAATTGGTGAGCTAATCCCCTACTTTCCAGAATAGTGCTATTTTTGCCCGCTTCAAAACATGGGCAATGAAAAAGTACTTGAACCTTTTTGATTTTTCACAAAAAGTAAACTATCGCACCGAAGTATTATCCGGTCTTACCGTTGCCTTGGCATTGGTTCCGGAGGCTATTGCATTTGCCTTTATCGCTGGACTCTCTCCGCTTACTGGATTGTATGCCGCTTTTGTCATGGGACTGGTCACCTCCATTTTAGGAGGAAGACCAGGGATGATATCCGGTGCTACAGGGGCCGTAGCCGTGGTCATTGTAAGTTTGGCGAAGGATTATGGGGTAGAGTATGTTTTTGCCACCGTAATACTAGCGGGTATTTTACAAGTTGCCGCAGGATTTTTACGTTTAGGAAAGTTGATGCGATTGGTACCCCATCCCGTAATCTTTGGTTTTGTAAATGGGTTGGCCATAATCATTTTTATGTCCCAACTAGATCAATTCAAGACTCAGGACGGTTCTTGGTTGACTGGAATTACGCTATATACTTTTATGGGGCTGGTATTGCTGACCATGTTGGTCATTTGGGGTTTACCTAAATTGAGTAAAGTGGTACCTGCTTCTTTGGTGGCGATTCTATTGATCTTTGGATTGGTTTTCTTTTTTAATATCGATACGCGTACTATTGGGGATATTGCTTCCATTCAAGGAAGCTTCCCTCCGTTTCATATTCCGGATTTGCCTTTTTCTTTAGAAACACTGCAGATTATATTTCCCTATGCAGCGGTCGTTGCGGGAGTGGGTTTAATTGAAAGCTTATTGACCTTGAACATTGTTGATGAGATTACGGAGACCAGAGGTAGAGGAAACAAAGAAGCCGTGGCGCAGGGTACGGCCAATATTCTTTCCGGACTTTTTTCAGGTATGGGAGGATGCGCTATGATTGGTCAAAGTTTAATCAATACATCAAATGGTGCTCGAGCCAGGTTGTCCGGAATTGTGGCTTCGCTTATGTTACTGGCTTTTGTGATGTTTGGCTCCAATCTTATTGAAAAAGTACCTATGGCTGCTTTGACCGGTCTAATGATCATGGTGGCATTAGGAACCTTTGAATGGGCGAGTTTACGGGTTTTTAAACGTATGCCAAAATCAGATGTTCTGGTCATGGTTTTAGTGACCTTGGTGACCGTCTTCTTGCACAATTTGGCACTTGCTGTTCTGGTGGGTGTAGTTATTTCTGCTTTGGTTTTTGCATGGGACAATGCACTTAGAATACGAGCTAGAAAGCATGTTGATGAAGACGGGGTAAAGCATTATGAGATTTATGGACCTCTTTTTTTTGGAAGCACCACCTTGTTCGCCGAAAAGTTTGATGTCCTTAATGATCCCGAAGAGGTAGTGATTGATTTTGCCGAAAGTCGTGTTGTCGACATGTCGGCAATTGAAGCAGTCAACAAAATAACGGAACGCTACAAGAAAGTCGGTAAGAAAGTCCATTTGAAACATTTAAGTCGGGATTGCAGACGTCTTTTGAGCAATGCAGACGACATTATCGAAGTAAATGTGCTGGAGGACCCAACCTACAAGGTAGCTGTGGACAAGATTTGGCCTTATAAGTGAAAGTTGAAAGCTGAGTTTATTTCATCAAAATAGGACAGATAAATTGATAACAGCAGGACAGTCAAGAAAATAGAAATAGACGCATATACTTTGATTGTCTGAATTTTATCTTTCTTAGCTTGGTAAATAATTTTGTCCCTAATTCTCTTTTGCTCTAAAGGGGTAAGTTCTTTGAACTGAAGATTTTGGTCACTAACATATCCCTCGTATGCTTCCCTTATTTCCCCATAACTCCTTCTTTTTTTAAGAAGAGCTCTATTTGCTTTAATAGTTCGTGCTGCATGACTGGCAAAACCCATTTGTTTTCACTTTAACTATGAGTTTCCAAAAACGTAACAATGTTACAAATTTTACTTCTCTCTAACCTTGCCCAAAAAAACACTGACCTTGGGATTAATGGGATTTCCAGTCACCCTTCGCAACATGGTGATTTGCCCAGTATGGTATATGCAATCGGAAATCATGCCATTGATCAAATTCCAATAGGGGTAACGGGATTCTCGCTCTCCTCTTTTGTATACGATAGGAAAGCTTTCAAAATCTGCTGCCTCTTTGCCGGCAACCGCTTCACTTGCTGCTTTTAAGTTTTTTAGGGTTAACTCCCGTAATTCTTGATAGGAAAATTTAGAATAATCCACTGTCCCGGTATTTGGTTTTCCCAAAGGGGCATTGAGAATGCTTTGGGACATGCTGCAGATATGTTCGAGCGTTTGCACGACAGACCTTGCTTTATCCGAAGGGACATAGGCCAAATCCTTTTCGGTTAATCCTTCAGTTGCCCAATAATATCGGAAACCAAGACCATCAATTAGGCGTGCCATGATGTTTCCAGAACCATAATTCGAAGGATATTCCGGAATTTGGTGATAAGGTAATTCTTGGGATTTCATATGAGTAGAGAATAGCAAAATTAAGAGGAGTAATCCCAATTTTCGAATCATAACGTTACGGTTTTCGAGGGCTCCAAATTTCATAAATGGGGTTGCCCTTACTGCTTTTTCCTGAATGATGCCAGTTCCCGTCTTCCAATTTAAAATCAAAGGAAAGACTAGCCCCAACCCTGGAATTATCTCGGGAGAAAAATCCGATATTTTCAATATACTTCCCGTTTTCAGAGGTATATGTTCCTCCGCCAGTACCCATGAATTCTTTGGTTTCTGTGTTGTAAGCAATCCATTGAAATCGAGTGCCTGAAAGAATTTTCATGGTCTTTCTAGGTCGGTTGGTGTCCCGTTGCTGAATTTCCCCATTTCGCATTCTTCCAGAAATCAACCATGCTCCATTTAGTTTTCCAGGTAAACCATCATCAACTCGGGTCCAAACCAAATCATCATCCACTGCTTTTAGCGTGTTTTTTTCTAGGACTATTTCAAATGTTATTTGGGAGCCTACCCTTTCTGGTTTATCGGAATCAAACTCGACAGTTTCGGTTAGAGAGGCACCATTCAACTCCCAAAGGCCTCCATTGGTTTTGATAAATGCACCTGTTTTGGCATCAAACCAAGTCGCTGTTTGATACCCTTCGGAAAAAATCGCCACACTTTTTACCAGCTTACCATCTTCAGCTACACTAGTATTTTCCCAAGCACCTAACAAGCTTTGACTCAGTACGGTAGTAGTGGCAAGACAGAATATGAAGAAAGTTAAACCAAAAACCTTCATTGGCAAGGACATCTTTGTTCTATCGAAAAGCTTTTACTAATAGATTGATTTATAAAGTACGCAGATATTCAGCCAAATCGCGTGCTTCGTCTTCGGTCAGATTCTGATTTAACATAATTGCGTTGTTGTATTCTTTCAACAAAGCTTTGGCAATGGGGTCTTCTTTGAGCATGCCATCAGGATTAAGCATCATGTTCATAACCCATTCAGGACTTCTACGTTCATACACTCCTTTCATTGCCGGTCCAATCATACGCTGTTCTGCCATATGACAAGCCACACAAATGGCATTGAATTGCGCTTCTCCTCGAGCCGCCATTTCGGTATCAATGTCATCAGCGAAGGTCAATTCTTTAATAGGGCCAATGCCTTTGTTGTTTAAATCAACAGGAACCCCTTCGCTTGCAGTCGTTTTTTTGTCTTCAGTTTTGGTTCGGCTAACTTCAAAACCGTCTTTCTTTTCTTCTTTTTTGCCTCCGCAGCTTGCAATAAAAGCGCCTAGAGCCAGTAACAGGAATGTCTTTTTCATGGTGATTGCTTCAGATTGGATTTGACAATAATCAAGATACTAAGATAGGTAATAGCATGTAAATGCTCTTAGAGGTTATTCATAAAAAACTCTATAGCCCTTTTCTCGGTGTATGTGATATTGTTTTTCCCCCAAAATCCGACATGCCCTCCATGGTCGGGAACTTCTAAGTAAAGCGCATTATTTTTGTCCACTTCTTGATAAGGGTAACAGGTCTCTCCCAGAAAAGAATCGTTTTTGGCATTGATAATTAAGGCTGGGACTTTGATTGCAGGAAGAAATTGCAAGGAGCTACATTGAGTGTAATAATCCAGTGCATCTTTAAAGTTGTGGGCCTTACTGGTATATACGTCGTCAAAATCTTTCAATGTGACTATTGAGTGGATTTCCTTGTCCGAGATTAGTTCTGGAAAAAGACTTTGCTTTTGTCGAAGTTTTCGAAGTAGGTTTCGTTTAAATCGTTTGGCATAAAGAACATTTTTTGGGGAAAGCAATTGTTGGCAGGATGAATGAAGATCACAGGGAACCGAAATAGCCACCCCTGCCTTGATTTCCTCGGGAAGTATTTCCTGTTCTCCTAAATATTTCAATAACAAATTACCGCCCAAACTAAAACCTTTGATATAGATTGAGTTATATTTTTTGTTTTCCAACACATGCCTAATTACTTCCCTCAAATCCTCCGTAGCTCCAGAATGGTAGGACCTATACAGTAGGTTGGATTCGCCACTACAACCCCTAAAATTGACCGCGCATGCATCAAATCGATTGGCGTTGAACAGTTTGGCACTTCCTGTAATGTAGTGTCGTTGGGCATCTCCTTCCAATCCATGAAGTAGAATGACTAGTCTGTCTGATTCGTCTTTTGAAAGGCTCCAATCCAAGTCCAAAAAGTCACCATCCATCAGTTCAATTCTTTCCCTTTGCTGATTAAAGCCATTTACTTGCCTAATTAGACCGGCATATATGGTCGAGATATGTCCGTTCTTGAAAAAATGGGGTGGATTGTACTTTGATTCTAGTATAGGCATTGGTACTGGTAAAAAATCAAAACGTTGGTAATTTAAGAATTATTGACTTTGGCTTCTACCGAGAATTCTGATTCCTAATATTTAGAACAGAATAGCACCTGCAAAGTGAACGGAAAACTAACGATAGCTTGCTGTGTAAATCATTCTAGTACAAACTCTAAAACCTATAGAATACCTTAGGGTTATCTGCTAAACCAGTTCTACTTGGGATAGGTTTCCAGCAGTTTATGCTGTGCTTCAACCGCTGTTTTGAATTCCTCCTTAAGACTATCCACCAATTCCTCAACCGACAAAGTGTTTGCGATAGTGGTCACTCCCTGCCCCGCTGACCAAATTGTTTTCCAAGCTTTGGCTTCGGTGTCCAATTCTTTGCCAAAATCGACCTTGTGGTCTTTTTTTAAATCCTCTTCGGTAATACCGGCTGATTGCAAACTTGCCGCCAAAAAATTGGCATGAACTCCAGAAATTGCTGCGGTATAGACCACATCGCTTGCCCCTGCATCTATTATCATTTTTTTGTACTCCTCAGGAGCTTTACTTTCTTCAGCATTGATAAATCGGGTCCCCATATATGCCAAATCTGCACCCATTTGCATGGCTGAGGCCACATCTCTTCCTGTACTTATACATCCGGAGAGTAGAATGGTTTTATCAAAAAATTGCTTCACTTCGGCAACCAAACTCATTGGATTAATTGTTCCTGCGTGCCCTCCGGCCCCAGCGGCAACCAAAATCAATCCATCTACGCCAGCCTGCGCTGCCTTTTGCGCATGTCTTTTTTTAATGACATCATGAAAGACCAATCCACCATAACTGTGCACAGCATCCACCACTTGACTTACAGCACCTAATGAAGTTATTATCAATGGCACTTGATGTTTGATGCACAATTTTAAATCTGCTTCCAATCTGGGATTGGTTGGGTGGACAATAAGATTTACACCAAAAGGAGCAGGTTTCTTGCCCGTTTGTTCCTCAAAAGTTTTTAACTCTGTTTTGATTTCAATCAACCATTCCTCGAATCCCTCACTAGTTCTTTGGTTCAGTGCTGGAAAGGTCCCCACTATTCCATTTTTACAACATTCAATGACTAATTTTGGGCCAGAAATAAGAAACATGGGTGCGGCAACTACAGGCAATGCTAAGTCTTTGATGAATTCGGCTTTTTGAGTCATGGCTTTGTGTTAAAGTATCATTAAAAATAAGTCGATTTTTAGGACAGATGGGCTTCTATCTCCAAAACTATGATAATTTTACAACTATTATGCATGCATAACAAATAACCGACTATGTTTTTTAAGGAATTTGATATTCGATGGAGCGATTTGGATGCAAATCGGCACTTGGCCAACTCGGCATACATCAATTTTATGAGTCATACCCGTATGACGTATTTAGGGATTTTGGGATTTAATCAAAAATCCATGGCCAAGCACAATATTGGTCCAGTAGTGTTTTACGAGCATGTATACTATTTCAAGGAAGTCTTTCCGGGAAAACCAATAAAGGTTTCTTTGGGCCTTCAAGGCTTGAGCGAGGATGGTATGTTTTTTGAATTTGAACATAATTTCTACGATAGCGAAGGGAAAAACTTTGCGCGTTGTGAAATGATGGGAGCATGGATGGATTTAAAGGAACGTAAACTTATTGGGCTTCCACAAGTGTTTTTGGATGCCTTTGGCAAAATGGAGAAGGAAGCAAGTTTTAAGGTCTTGACCAAATCCGATACTCGAAAATTTGCTAGGACTCCTAAGGATTTGTAACGGCTATTTTTTGTAAATGTTAGGTTTAAAATCATTGGAGGCCAAAACAATCCTGTCGCCTTTTTGAAGGGATTTACCTTGTTCTTGTGAAAGAGACATTTTTAAAACATGGTTCTGAACAAGTAGTTTTGCGACCAATGAATCCCCTTCGGCTTCTATGGAAAGAACCTCCGCCGTCACTTTAAAATCTTCTTGTATCTCTTTTGATGAAAATAATTCTAAAGGTGACCCTTGTTGCATTATTTTACCCTGATGGATTTCTATTACCCCATCCGATAGCTTAATAATTTCCTCGACATCATGACTCACCAAAATCGTGGTTAACTTGTACTCTTTATGGGCTTCTAAAAGATGCCGCTGTAGTTTCCTTCGCATTTTATCGTCAAGGGCGGAAAGAGGTTCGTCCAGCAATAGAATATCAGGTTTTTGGGCAAGGGCGCGGGCCAAAGCCACCCGTTGTTGTTGACCCCCTGAAAGGTTTTTTGGTTTTTTATGTCTTAAATCACCAAGTTCATTTAATTCCAATAGATGCTCCAAATTAACATTTGCGTTCTTACCAGAAGCAAATTGTAAGTTTTCGAGTATGGTCATATTTGGAAAAAGAGCATAATCTTGAAAAACAAAACCTATGTTTCTTTCTTGAGGTTTTAAATTGATGGCTTTAGGTTGAGATTGGAACCAGAATTTTCCCCGAACAGAAATTTTTCCGGTATCAGGTTGAAGCAATCCTGCCAAAATACGAAGCAAAGATGTTTTACCTGCTCCAGACGCTCCATACAACGCCACCATTTGACCTTCTTCAATGGAAATATCAACATCAAGAATCATGTGCCCTGCAGGGGAATCCAGTTTTTTTTGGATTTGAATATCAATCATTTCCAAAAAGGTTTAAGGGATTTTCCGTTAATCAAATAGACCGAAAGCAGGATGACAAATGTGGTCACAAATAAAATGACAGAATAAAAGTTGGCCGCTCCATAATTCAAAGCTTCCACTTCGTCATAAATGGCAATGGAAGCTACTTTGGTGACTTCTGGAATGTTGCCACCTATCATCAAAACCACCCCAAATTCCCCGATAGTATGTGCAAAGGCCAGGACGATTCCAGTCAAAAGCGCTGGTTTTATATTGGGCAACAATACTTTGGTTAAGGTTTCCCATTTGGATTTTCCCATCAAGTATGAGGCTTCCTTGAATGAAGGAGGGATACTGGAAAGACCGGATTGAATTGGGTGCACCATAAAAGGTAAACTGTATAGGATGGAGGCCAGTACCAATCCAGAAAAGGAAAAAACCAGCTTAATCCCGAACCACTCATTGAGCCAATTTCCAAAGGCATTTCCTGGGCTAAACGCCACCAGAAAGTAAAACCCAAGCACTGTGGGAGGTAAAACCAAGGGCATACTGACCAGGGTCTCCAGTACAGGTTTCAGCTTTGACTTGGTGTGTGCCAACCAGGAGGCCAAGGGGATGGAAATGACCAGCAGTAACAATGTGGTGACCAAGGCCAATTTTAAAGTAAGCAACAAGGGGTCCCAAATCATGAATTCCGGTTGTGGTTTAGGAAGTACAATTTAGCCATTTTAGAATGAGTTCTCCTGCCTTTGTAAAATTCACTTCGGAATAGAATAGCCATATTGCTTTAAGATTTTTTGTGCATCTTCTGAAAAGAGAAATGTGTAAAATGCCTTGGCTTGTTTAGAGGCATTTTTTTCTTTCTTGATAAGGACAGCACTTTGAAGAAGTTTGGGGTAAGTTTCATCAGGAATAGCTATCCAGCGACCCTTGTTCTGCATTTCTGGGGACAGAACAACCGCCTTAGAGGTAAAACCAATTTCAGCGGATTTTGATATAATGAATTGGTTGGTTTGGTTAATACTTTCCCCAAATACCAGCTTATTTGCAATTCTTTCGTAAAAAGGTTGACTTTCTAAAACTTCCAATGCTGCTAGGCCATAGGGTGCAGTTTTGGGATTAGCCAAAGCAATGTGTCGAATCGTATCGGTTTGAAGTAAGGGAATGGATGGGTCTAAATCTTCTAATAAGGTCCAGAGCACTAACTTCCCTTCCGCATAAATTTTGGGGCTACCTTCCGTTTGCTTGCTTCGATACAGCTCATTAGGGTATTTAGTGTCTGCTGAAACAAAAATATCGTAGGGAGCACCTTCCACAATTTGTGCCGTAAGCTTGCCCGATGAACCTAAAATGATTTCGCAGTCTATGTTCGTTTTAGCAGAAAAACTATCCACAATTGATTTCATGGCAAACTGCATATTGGCCGCAACGGCTACTGTAACTCTCGATTTTGAATTAGCTGATTCATTACAGCTTACAAAAGCTAGAATTAAAAGAAAAACGGAGCATCTGAAAGACATTCTCATCACGAGAATCAAAAATACGCTTTAAAGCAAGAAAAGAACTAGGGTCTGGGCTTTGGTTTTTTGCTGCTTAAATATACCCCGAACAAAACCAGACAGGTAGCCAATATTTTTACCAAAGTGAGTTGGTCTTTTCCTGAAAAAAGAGCAAAAAAGATTCCAAAAAGGGGTTGCAAATAGATAAAAGCCCCAATGGTGGATGCTTTTAATTGAGTCAATGCAAAAACGTTAAAAAGGTAAGTCAAAAAGGTTGTGCCTATCACCACAAAAGCAATCGAACCATAGACCCAAAGTGGTATTGAGGACCATTGTATTTCCAAGAATTCGGGTAAGGTTATGGGAAAATTAATGATAAGGGCAATGGTAAAAAGCCATCGCATCAATGTAAAAGGATGGTACTTTTCAATCAAGGTTTTTGCAACAATCAAATAAGCTCCGTAAGAAGCCGAATTGATTATAAAAAGAAAATTTCCCAATGGAATATTGGGTGCATCGCTACGTATTTCGGCTCCAAACAAAATAAGGGTCAATGCGCCAACAAACCCAAGGAAAATACCGAATCCCTTGTTACGTGTTATCCTCTCACCCAAGAATATTGCTGATAGAACAACTACAATTATCGGGGTAATGGTAATTAAAACAGCACTATTAATTGGAGTTGAGAGTTGGAGACCTTTAAAGAAGGCAAGCATGTTGATGACCATTCCCAGAATGGCACAGACAATTACCCTTAGCCAATCTTTTTTCTCAATTTTTTCCTTTGGCGCGAAGAATGAAAAAATCCAAAATAGGGCGGAAGCCCCAACTACTCTTAGCATGATAAAACCAAAAGGTTTTACATAGGTAGGCATGACCCCTTTGGCAATGGTATGGTTTATACCATAAATAGTTGTAGCTCCGATGGCAGCCAAAATGGCCAAGGTGCGTTTGTTCATCCGTGCAGTGCTTCCTTAGCGGCTTCAACCACCTTTTTGGAATTTCCAACAAAAATCTGATTGTCCAGTACCAGTACCGGTCTTTTCAAAAAGGTGTAATGGTCCAGTATCAGGTTTTTGTAGTCTTGTTCGGTAAGTTCTTTTTCATGCAATCCTCTTTGACGAAACAACATAGCCCTCCTACTAAAAAGAGCTTCATGACTCCCAGCTAGATTTTTCATCTCTTCCAGCTGTTCAGGAGAAATAGCTTTGGACTTTATTTCTTGAAGTTCAACACCATCCAAAGGTTCCAACTCCTTTAGTATTCTTTGACAAGTGTTACAGGATTCCAAGTAATATATCTTTTTCATATTCATTTGATTTGATCATTCATAAATACGAATAATTTTCCCGTTGTCTTTGCCCATAATACTTCTTTCATACCCTTTAACGACTTTATTCATGGATACCGGGGAGTGACCTGGAAAATAATTCTGGTATTTTTTATAAGCATCTTCCACCATTCCTGCTGAAACTACGTTCAATCGATGGCCGTTTTCCAATTCCAATGACGCAGCTTTTGCAAAGCTATGAATTGCACCGTTTACCATGGCAGCACTTGCGGTATTTTCCACGGGATCATCTGCCAAGATTCCAGTTGTCAAGGTGATAGACCCATGGGGATTCAAATAGGAAAGACCGATTCGGGTCAAATTCACCTGTCCCATAAGTTTACTTTTGATTCCGATGTAGTAGTCCTCCTCAGCAAGCGCTTCAAAACTATCCCATTTGGCTTCACCTGCAATACAAACAATTGCGTCCACTTTTCCCACTTTTTGGAACAAGGCTTCGATAGAGGCTGAGGAAGAAATATCTACATGAACAAGGCCGCTATTTCTGCCTGCAATCAACAGCTCATGTTCTTCTTGGAAATGAGCAGACACTTTTTTTCCAATGGTCCCACTGCCTCCTATGATAAGTATTTTCATTGTTCAAGAAATTAAGAGTTTGCAAAATCAACAGCTGCCAATGAATGGATCATGGTCGTATCAAAAGAGGGTATGGCGACCTCTTCAGCGGGAATCAGTATGGGTAACTCCGTACAGCCTAAAATCACTCCTTCAGCACCTCTTGATTGTAATCCTTTGATTATTTCCAGACATTTTTCTTTTGCTTCGTGGGTGAATCGACCCTTTACCAGTTCTCCATAAATTAAATTTTGCAGATACGTTCGTTCTTCTTCTGACGGAATCAGCACTTCCAAGCCAAAATCGCTTTCCAATATTTTGGTATAGAAATCCCGTTCCATAGTAAATTGGGTTCCTAGTAGGCCAATTTTTGAAAGACTTTTCTTTTTAATGGCTTCTCCTGTCGCTTTGGCGATATGCAGAAAGGGAACCGAAATGGCCTCTTCAATGTATTCAGCTACCAAATGAATGGTATTCGTGGCCAAAATAATAATATCTGCCCCGGATGATTCAAGACGTTTGGCTTCGTGGGCCATGAGTAATCCAATTTTTTCCCAGTTGTCCTTAAAGGACAAAGTTTCAATCTCTGCAAAATCCACAGAGCTCATTAAAATCCTAGCGGAGTGTGAGCCCCCTAAACGCTCTGCCACAATATGATTGATATACTCATAATAAAACTTGGAGGATTCCCAACTCATTCCTCCGATTACTCCTATCGTTTTCATTTTTTGATTTTTATTTGGTTTTACTCATGAATTCTGCTCCCTCAATAGGGTACAAATCCAAAAAGTCAAAAATAGTTTGGAACACACTTCTTTTTTTGACCTCCGCGAAGTGATGTTGTGCTATGTTCTCGCAAGGAATACATTTTTCCATAACCTATAAATTTATATTTCGCTAAATCTCGATATGTTGGTTAAAAAAATTAGAGTTCCTGTTGCAAAGCTTTCATATAGGCTTTGATTACTTCTTCATTTCTTCGATAATAGGTCCACTTGCCATGTCGGGTGGGGATTACCAGCTTGGCATTTTGCATGGAGTTTAGATAGGTTGAAATCGTCGATTGCGACAATCCGGTTTTATCTTGAATGAACCCAACACAAACCCCATCGTCAAAGTGGTCAATTTCCTGATGTGGGGGAAAATTTGCCTCTGGATTTTTCAACCATTTCAGAATGTTTACCCGAGTCTGGTTAGCCAAAACTTTACTGATTTCCACAATATCCATATGACAAATGTACATAAAATATTTATATATCTAAAAATATAGATATGTAAAAATGTTCTAAAAACAAATAAGACTTAGGTTAAAGTTGGATACCTCGTTTCAAGTATTTGTTGGCTTCTGAAAATGGTATGGTTAATACAATGGGTCCATCGGCATACGAGGCCACTTCGTATTGATTGTACACCAATTGTATGCCATCTGGGGTGTATCCCACGTTTTCAGCTAAGTGAAAGGCATCGCCATCAAACATAAAGCCTGTGATGTTGATATTTTCATCTTGGGGTATCTTTTCTTGAATCCTGAATTTGGACTCGGCGTAATGGGTAAATCCCTCTTCATCTTCAAACAGTTCCCAATTTTCAAGCTCGGTTGCCTTTATTTTATCAAAATTCAGGAATGATGTGGAATTGTACCCATGTGCACCTCCTGTAAAGATGTAGGCATTTACGACCAGGGTAAGCATAGTATCATCTTCATAAACCACATCCCCATTTATTTTGGCTTCCCATGGCACTTCATCCTGAAATTTTTTCTTTAAATCGGTAAAACCGGTTGTAAAAGATTCCACAGCAGCCTCAACAGAGCCTACTTCCGTTTCTTCTTCAAAAGTCAATAAGGCTATTACCTCTTCTCTCAAGGTAGTATTAACTGTTTCTGAAATTGTGGCATCATCCAAAGCTTCAGGTAGTTTTATTTCAATTTTCGGACATGCCTCACACAATCGATTGGACAACTCAAAAGTTCCAAAAGTAAGTTTGGTATCATTTTCACAACCAAGGAGGGACAAAATGAACAAAAGTATGCCGATTGGCTTTTTCATGATTCGAGGTTTAAGGGTATTTCAAAAATAAGACTTCGTTGATTACTCCAAAAGATAACAATACCTTTGTTCGCATATCAAAACAAAATGAGCAAAACAGACTTGAAATTTAACAGTAAAACCATTCATGGGGGACAACATCCTGACAAGGCTTACGGAGCAGTTATGCCTCCTATTTACCAGACTTCCACCTACGCCCAGAGTACACCTGGTGGGCATATGGGTTTTGAGTATTCCCGTAGTGCTAACCCAACCCGTACCGCTCTGGAAAACTCTTTGGCCAGCATAGAAAATGGGCATTATGGTTTAGCTTTTGCTAGTGGATTATCTGCCATTGACGCTGTGATTAAGTTGTTGAATCCAGGGGATGAGGTGGTTTCCACCAATGATCTCTATGGAGGAAGCTATCGTTTGTTCAAACAGGTTTTTGAAAAGTATGGAATTACTTTTCACTTTATAGGCATGCAAAGTTTAGATGCCATTGCGTCGCATATCAACGATAAAACCAAGTTGATTTGGGTCGAGACCCCAACCAATCCCATGATGAACGTAATTGATATTGTAGGGGTCTCCAAATTAGCCAAGGAACATAATTTGCTTTTAGCGGTTGATAACACCTTTGCTACCCCATATTTGCAACGCCCTTTGGATTTAGGTGCCGACATTGTAATGCACTCAGCCACCAAATATTTGGGTGGACACAGCGATGTTGTGGTGGGTGCCCTAGTTGTTAAGGACAAGGAGCTTGCCGACAGATTATACTTCATTCAAAATGCCAGTGGAGCGGTATGTGGGCCCATGGATAGCTTTTTGACACTTCGAGGGATTAAAACCTTGCATGTGCGTATGCAAAGACATTCCGAAAACGGAGAGGTAATTGCGAAGTATTTGGCCAACAATCCCAAAATAGAAAAAGTGTACTGGCCCGGTTTTGAAACCCACCCCAATCATGATATAGCCAAAAGCCAAATGGATGACTTCGGAGGGATGATTTCTTTTGTTCCCAAAGGAAGCAGCTACGAAGATGCTATTAAAATAGTAGAGAAATTACAAGTCTTCACTTTGGCGGAATCTTTGGGAGGTGTGGAAAGTTTGGCCGGACATCCAGCGAGTATGACGCATGCCAGTATTCCAAAAGAAGAGCGCGAAAAAAGCGGTGTTGTCGATGCTTTGATTCGCTTAAGTGTTGGTATTGAAGATGCGGATGACCTGATTGCAGATTTGGAACAGGCCATCGGATAATTTCAAATTGCAAAATTTTCATAAAACAAGCCTTAAATTGTTTAAATAGCATAATTTTGCCGTCAAATTCCTAATTCGATAAAAAAGCACCCATTTCGGGAACATCAATTAACAATTTACCAATTCTTTTATGGAAGCAAAGATTAAAGCGTTTATGGATGAGGTCAGAAGCCGTAACGGCCATGAACCAGAATTCATCCAAGCGGTTCAGGAAGTTGCCGAGACCGTTATACCTTATATAGTAAAACACGATATTTATCACGGGAAGAACATCTTATTGCGGATGGTTGAACCTGAACGACTGATTTCCTTTCGCGTAGCTTGGATTGATGATCAAGGTGAAATTCATGTAAACCGAGGATATCGAATCCAGATGAACTCTGCCATTGGTCCGTACAAAGGGGGACTTCGTTTTCACCCTACCGTAAATGCAAGCGTGCTAAAGTTTCTAGCATTTGAGCAGGTCTTTAAGAACAGTTTGACAACGCTGCCCATGGGTGGTGGAAAAGGAGGATCGGATTTTGACCCTAAAGGAAAATCTGACGATGAGGTAATGCGATTTTGCCATGCTTTTATGACAGAATTAAGTCGTCATATCGGTCCAAATACGGATGTTCCAGCAGGTGATATTGGGGTTGGTGCCCGAGAAATTGGATTCTTGTTCGGAATGTATAAGAAAATAAGAAACGAGTTTACCGGAGTGCTTACTGGGAAAGGACGTTCTTGGGGAGGTTCTTTGATTCGTCCGGAAGCTACTGGGTATGGTACTGTTTATTTTGCGGACAGCATGCTCAAGACCCAAAATCAATCTTTTGAAGGAAAATCAGTGGTTATTTCTGGTTCAGGAAATGTGGCCCAATTCGCTGCTGAAAAAGTATTGCAATTGGGCGGTAAAGTATTGACACTTTCAGATTCTGGAGGGTATATTTATGACAAGGATGGCATCGATACGGATAAGCTGGAATTCGTAATGGACCTAAAAAACAACAGGAGAGGAAGAATTTCAGAGTATGCCGATAAGTATTCTTCAGCGGAATACCATAAAGGTAAAACACCATGGGAGGTTGCCTGTGATGTAGCCCTGCCCTGTGCTACACAGAATGAATTGGATGGTGATGATGCGGCCATGTTGATTAAAAATGGTTGTATTGCCGTCGCGGAGGGAGCCAATATGCCTTCTACTCCAGAAGCGATTCATGCGTTCCATGATTCCAAAATATTATTCGCTCCTGGTAAAGCTTCCAACGCAGGAGGGGTAGCAACTTCTGGGTTGGAGATGTCGCAAAACTCTTTGCGTATTAGCTGGACAAGGGCTGAAGTAGACGAGCGTTTGAAAGCTATTATGGAAGACATCCATGATTCGTGTATCGAATATGGTATGGAAGATGGTTATTGTAATTATGTGAAAGGAGCCAACATTGCAGGATTTGTAAAAGTAGCAGATGCCATGTTAGCCCAAGGGGTGATATAACCTAACCATAAATTTCGTGGAACAGTTTTAAGACAGGGATTATTTTTACCTTGTTTTAAAACTGTTTTTTTTGATGTAAATGCAGGTTACTACCAAGGCCATAGTGTTTTCTTCCCTAAAATATGGGGATACCAGTCTTATTGTTAAGGCCTATACAGAGTCGGATGGATTGAAATCTTATTTGCTCAAAGGGGTCCTGGCCTCTAAAAAAGGAAAACTGAAGGCAGCCTACTTTTTGCCATTAATGCAATTGGAAATTGTAGCCAACCACAAAAACAAAGGTACTTTGGAGAGCATTCGAGAGGCCAAAGTAACGAATCCCTACACCTCGTTGCATACGGATATCGTAAAAAATAGTCTTGTGCTTTTTTTGGCTGAAATGTTGGGGAATTCTATTCAGGAACACGAACAGGATTTAGCGCTCTACAATTATTTGGAATACAGCCTGCTTTGGTTGGATGAGCATCCGGCAAATGCCAATTTCCATTTGCTCTTTTTGTTGAATTTGACCAAATATTTAGGATTCTATCCCGATACTTCATTTGCACAGTCACCCTATTTCGATTTGCAAGAAGGCAACTATGATACCGTGCCATCATTAAACCCAATGATTCAAGGCAAAAATTTAGTTGAATTCAATAAGCTGTTGGGCATAAATTTTGATGCACTTCCAACAATAAAAATAGGGAAACCCCAGAGGTATGAGCTCGTGAAAATAGTTATTCTGTATTTTCAGCTACATTTGCACGGATTCAGAAAACCCAAGTCCCTGGAAGTTTTAAACGCAGTTTTTGAATGATATGCGCGGCATAGTTGGAGGTATCCTAATCTTTTTTTTGGCGTCTTTTTCAGCTTTGGCACAGGAAATTACCATTTTGGATGCTGAAACTGGGAATCCCGTGATAAACATTGCTGCCTTTAATAAAGATAAATCCAAAACGGCAATCTCCGATTTTGATGGTAGATGTGATATCAGTGTCTTTTCTCGAAATGAAAAAATAACTTTTAAGCATATCAGCTACGAGATGTATACTACAACCAAGGCGCAGATAGCCAGACGGGGTAATCGCCTTTATCTTAACCTAAAAACCGAGGAGCTACAAGAAGTGGTGATGTCGGTTTCGAAATGGGAGCAGCAAAAGAGAGACATTCCGCAAAAAATAGAGTCCATTGACGCACGAAGTATTTCCTTTACCCATCCGCAAACTTCTGCCGATTTGTTGCAGAACAGTGGGAAGGTTTTCGTTCAAAAAAGCCAATTGGGAGGTGGTAGCCCGATGATTCGAGGTTTTGCAACGAATAGGTTGTTGTTGTCCGTGGATGGTGTTCGCATGAATACGGCAATATTCAGGGGAGGAAATGTTCAAAATGTGATTTCTATTGACCCCTTCACGATTAAGAACACCGAAATCATTTTTGGTCCAGGTTCTGTGATTTATGGAAGTGATGCCATTGGAGGTGTGATGAATTTCTTCACACAAAAACCTAGATTTTCCTTTAGGGATAGCCTTACCGTATCTGGAAATGCGTATTATAGATTTGGATCAGCCAATAATGAGAACACCGCACATTTCGATATCAATTTTGGACAAAAAAAATGGGCGGCGTATTCGAGTTTTAGCTATAACAACTTCGGAGATTTAATCATGGGGAGGCATGGTCCAGATGAATATTTGAGAAACACCTTCGTGGAACGCAGGGATGGCATGGATGTTCTGGTGGAAAATGAAAACCCAAGAAGACAAGTTCCGTCAGGCTATGACCAAATCAATTTTCTTCAAAAATTTACCTACAAACCGAATAGTACATGGAACTATGATTTGGGATTGTATTACACGGAAACCTCAGACTATTCCCGTTATGATCGGTTGATACGCCCAAACAGCGAGGGCACTGGCCTACGAGCGGCTGAATGGTTCTATGGTCCCCAAAAGTGGTTTATGGGAAATTTTCAAGTCACAAAAAAAGGGAAGAACAAATTTTATGATGGGGTAAAACTAACCACAGCGTATCAGCATTTTGAGGAAAGTCGTAATGAGCGTAGGTTTCAGGAATCCACTCGCTTTACAACCGTGGAAAATGTAGATGCCCTTTCAATGAATCTAGATTTTGAGAACAAGAAAATTGGAAACTTACGATTGTACTACGGAGCAGAATACCTGTTCAACAAGGTTAGTTCCGAAGGGAGTCAACGAAACATTGAGACTGAGGAGGTTTCTGCATCAGCATCCCGCTACCCCGATGATTCTACTTGGCAAACTTTTGCCGGATATATCAATGGAGAATACAAGTTGAAACCGAATTTTACGCTATTATCTGGTTTACGCTACAGTCAAGTGTGGGTGGATGCCCAATTTGATGACACCTTTTTTCAGTTTCCCTTTGAAGAAGCCGATTTGATTACCGGAGCCCTTACAGGAAGTATTGGGTTTAGTTGGTTCCCAAAGGCAGATTTTCAGGTTACCATGAATGGTTCAACAGGTTTTAGGGCTCCAAATATTGATGATATTGGTAAAATTTTCGATTCCGAACCAGGTTCGGTGGTTGTTCCCAATCCAGATTTGGAACCTGAATATGCTTACAATATTGAATTTGGGGTCCGAAAAAACTTTAATGATAAGTTGGTCTTTAAAGGATCAGCATATTACACCTATTTGGTAGATGCTTTGGTACGAAGGGATTTTGTGTTCAATGGGCAAAATGAAATTGAGTTCAATGGGGAGTTGAGCAACGTGCAGGCCATCCAAAATGCAGCAAAGGCATATGTGTACGGCTTTGAATTAGGTCTGGATGCTTTCTTCACGGAAAACTGGTCGCTCTCATCCAATTTGACCCTTACTGAAGGTATTGAGGAAGACGATAGTGGAGTGGATTCCGCCGGACGCCATGTGGCACCTACGTTTGCAGATGTGCATTTGATTTGGCAAAACCACAAATTAAAAGCAGACTTCTTTTTGAACTATAACGGGGAAATTGGGTTTGAAGATTTGGCACTTTCTGAACGTAGCAAACCTTTTATCTATGCAACGGATAGCAATGGCAATCCGTTTTCACCCTCTTGGTATACACTGAATTTTCGGTCACAGTACCAGATTACCAATGCCTTGAAAAGTACAGTGAGCCTTGAAAACATTACCGACCAGAGGTATCGCACCTATTCATCAGGAATTGTGGCCCCAGGAACAAATTTGGTACTTGGTTTGGGATATAGTTTTTAAAAAAAAGCCCTGAACACTAGTTCAAGGCTTTAGACAAATTCTGATGTATTGATTACCTAGTTATCCAACTTTTCTTTGGCCTTGTCCGTGGCCTTTTTCAAATCTTCGGCGGTTTCCTCAGCAGCATCTTTTAGGTCTTTGCCCATTTCTTCCACTTTTTCCATAGTTTCTTCGCCTACTTTCTGCAGACTATCCAAAGCCTGTTCCGTTTCCTCTCCAGCTTTTTTAAGTGCATCGGATGCGTCGTCAGCAGCTTTTTTTAAATCATCCCCTGCTTCTTCAATAGTTTTTGAAGCTTCTTCCGAGGCTTCTTTGGCTTTGTCAGCAGCTTCCTTACAGGAAACAGCGGTTCCCATCGAAATAAAAACAGCTAGAGCAATAAAAATTACTTTTCTCATGATAAAATGGTTTAGTGTTAGGGTCTGAAAATAGTAAAATTGACCGATTTTCCAGTTTGCTTAGGTATTACGTTTACATTAAGTCAATTACAAAGCCTTCTAAGGCGATTTCACTACCGAGAATTCAGCTTAAATTTTTAATTTTGCGAACTTGGAATTT
The DNA here is from genome assembly GCF_965601775.1 of Flagellimonas sp. Classification (GTDB taxonomy): domain Bacteria; phylum Bacteroidota; class Bacteroidia; order Flavobacteriales; family Flavobacteriaceae; genus Flagellimonas. Next base: position 3,630,684 of record NZ_OZ271837.1, on the reverse strand, counting down.
GAGAAGAAAAAGGAACCGATGAAGTTCGCGGAATACAAAGGATTGGACTTGCCAAAAGTAGCTGATGGGGTATTGGACTTTTGGAAGGACCAAAAAATATTTGAGAAAAGTGTTTCCACTAGGGAAGGCAAGGAAAGCTATGTCTTTTTTGAAGGTCCTCCCTCTGCCAATGGCATGCCTGGAATTCACCATGTAATGGCGCGGACCATTAAAGATATTTTCCCGAGGTATAAAACCATGAAGGGTTTCCAAGTAAAGCGTAAGGCTGGTTGGGACACCCATGGTCTTCCAGTGGAATTGGGAGTGGAGAAAGAATTGGGGATTACAAAGGAAGACATTGGCAAAAAGATTTCCATAGAAGAATACAATGAGGCCTGTAGAAAAGCCGTCATGCGCTATACCGATGTTTGGAATGAAATGACGGAGAAGGTTGGGTACTGGGTGGATATGGATGACCCCTATATCACCTATAAGTCCAAGTATATGGAGTCTGTATGGTGGTTGTTGAAACAGATTTATGACAAAGGTCTTATATATAAAGGATACACCATTCAACCCTACTCGCCAAAGGCTGGTACTGGATTGAGCTCTCATGAGTTGAATCAACCTGGCACCTATCAGGATGTTACTGATACGACAGTTACGGCTCAATTCAAAGCCAAAAAAGAGTCGCTACCTGATTTTTTAAAGGAGATTGAAGGGAATATCTACTTCTTGGCATGGACGACCACACCTTGGACCTTGCCCTCGAATACGGCTTTAACTGTTGGTCCTAAAATTGAGTATGTATTGGTAAAGAGTTTTAACCAATACACTTTTGAGCCTACACAGGTGGTTTTGGCTAAATCACTAGTGGGGAAACAATTTTCTGGGAAGTTTTTCGCAGCTGAGACAGATGATGATTTTGATTCCTATAAAGCGGGGGACAAAAAGATACCCTATCAAATTGTACAGAGCTTTTCTGGAAAAGACTTGGTAGGGATTCAATATGAGCAACTGATAGATTATGTCCTTCCCTATGAAAATCCTGAAAATGCATTTCGAGTAATTTCTGGAGATTTTGTGACCACGGAAGATGGTACAGGTATCGTGCATACCGCACCTACTTTCGGTGCTGATGATGCTTTTGTGGCGAAACAGGCGGAACCAGAGGTGCCACCTATGTTGGTTTTGGATGAAAACAACAATCCAGTTCCCTTGGTGGATTTGCAAGGGCGATTTCGTCCCGAGCTCAAAGAGTTTGGCGGCAAATATGTAAAAAACGAATACTACGATGATGGCAAAGCTCCCGACAAGTCGGTGGATGTGGAAATTGCCATCAAGCTAAAGGAAGAGAACAAGGCATTTAAGGTAGAAAAATACCTGCACAGCTATCCCAACTGTTGGCGCACGGATAAACCCATACTATACTATCCGTTGGATTCATGGTTCATTAAAGTAACCGACGTTAAGGATAGAATGTTTGAATTAAACCAGACCATCAATTGGAAGCCCAAAGCGACTGGGGAAGGTCGTTTTGGCAATTGGTTGGCCAACGCCAATGATTGGAATCTTTCCCGTTCGAGATATTGGGGCATTCCATTACCTATTTGGAGAACCGAAGATGGTAAGGAAGAAATAATTGTAGGTTCCATTGAGCAGCTTAAGACGGAAATGTCCAAAGCTGTTGAAGCAGGCTTTATGGATAAAGACATCTTTGCTGATTTTGTGGTGGGCGACATGAGCGAGTCCAATTATGACCTGGTTGATTTGCATAAGAATATAGTGGACCAGATCACATTGGTATCCCCATCCGGGAAACCCATGAAACGGGAATCTGATTTGATTGATGTTTGGTTTGATAGCGGCTCCATGCCCTACGCACAATGGCATTATCCTTTTGAAAATAGGGAACTGATAGATGATGGGGTTGCCTTTCCTGCGGACTTTATAGCCGAGGGAGTTGACCAAACTCGTGGATGGTTCTACACTTTGCATGCGATTGCCACCATGGTATTCGATTCCGTTTCATACAAAAATGTAGTCTCCAACGGTTTGGTTTTGGATAAAGACGGAAAGAAAATGTCCAAACGTCTGGGCAATGCTATTGACCCCTTTGAAACCTTACCTGAGCATGGTGCTGATGCAACAAGATGGTATATGATTTCCAATGCAAATCCTTGGGATAACCTGAAGTTTGATTTGGATGGTGTAGTGGAGGTAAAAAGAAAGTTCTTTGGGACCCTATATAATACCTATTCATTTTTTGCGCTCTATGCCAATATTGACGAATTTGATTTTAGTGAGGATCAAATTGCATTAAATGAAAGACCAGAAATCGACCAATGGATTTTGTCAGAGCTACACTCCTTGATTCAAAAAGTGGATGAAGCCTACAATGATTACGAAGCGACCAAGGCAGCACGGATGATTTCGGATTTTGTCCAGGAAAACCTGAGCAATTGGTATGTGCGTTTAAGTAGAAGGCGTTTTTGGAAAGGGGATTACCAGCAAGATAAAATTTCCGCCTATCAAACCCTGTATACCTGTTTGGTCTCGGTTGCTAAGCTTTCTGCACCTATTGCTCCATTTTATATGGACCAATTGTACAAGGATTTGAATAATGCTACGGGAATAGAAGACTTTGAAAGCGTGCACTTGGCTGATTTTCCAACTTTTGATACAGGCATGGTGAACAAGGCTTTGGAAGGAAAGATGCAAATGGCTCAAAAGGTGTCCTCTTTGGTTTTGTCGATACGTCAGAAGGAGAAAATCAAAGTAAGGCAGCCCCTCCAAAGAATTATGGTACCTGTATTGGATGCCTCCCAAAAGGTAGAAATAGAAGCAGTTTCCGACTTAATTAAATCTGAAGTAAATGTTAAAGAGATTGAGTTATTGGATGATGCTTCCGATATTCTAGTCAAAAAAATAAAGCCCAACTTCAAAGTTCTTGGACCAAAGTTCGGTAAGGATATGAAGGCTGTAGCAGCAGCAGTGGGAAAGCTAAATCAAGAGGGTATCCAAAAAATGGAGCGCGAAGGCGAATTAATGCTGCAAATAGAAAATAAAAGTATTACTTTACAGTTAACCGATGTAGAGATCACTTCCCAAGACATTGAAGGATGGTTGGTGGCAAGTTCTGGAGCCCTTACAGTCGCTTTGGATATAACCATTGATGATGCTTTGAGAAAAGAAGGAATTGCTAGGGAATTGGTCAATAGAATCCAAAACCTGAGAAAGGAATCTGGATTCGAGGTTACTGATAAAATTGATATCAAAATATTAAAAGACGGGTTTGTTGAAAATGCAGTTTCCAGCAATGAGGATTACATCAAAGCAGAAACACTCACAGCAGAGCTGAATTTTGAAGAACAATTGGAAGAAGGCATAGCAATAGCCTTTGATGAAGTAAATACAAAATTATTTATCCAAAAACACTAGAACATGGCACAAGATTTAAAAGTTAGATATTCGGATAAAGACCTAGAAGAATTCAGGACACTTATTGAAGAGAAAATAGAAAAAGCCAATAAGCATTTGGAGCTTTTAAAAAGTTCCTATATGAACGATGGCAATAATGGAACGGACGATACTTCTCCAACCTTCAAGGCTTTTGAGGAAGGCTCTGAAACCATGAGCAAAGAAGCCAACACGCAATTGGCCATTCGTCAGGAAAAATTTATCAGGGATTTGAAGAACGCCTTACTTCGAATAGAAAACAAAACCTATGGTATCTGTCGTGTGACAGGGAAACTGATAAACAAGGAACGTTTGAAATTAGTTCCCCATGCTACATTGAGCATTGAAGCGAAAAACATGCAAAAGTAACTGGAAACCACTTGCGTTTTTGTATGAGGGGGATTTGGGTGTATGTTATTGTTTTATGTGCTTGTTCGGCAAAAGGTCAAAAAGTCCTCAAGAAGACTATCTTGGACTCCCATATTTCTTCAATAATCATTGATGCGCAGCATTGCTATCAAATTAACTTGATGACAAGTTCATCTGATGAACTGCAAGTAGACGCCAGTATTGAAGGAGAGTATTCCAAGGATTTAGTGGTTAATTTGGAAACGGAAGGAAAGTCCATTCACGTGAGTACGGGATTCCATCCTAATTTCATATTGCCCAACGATAAGTTGAGTGCGCATAAGTACATTTCCATAGCGTTGGACATAAAGATTCCGCAATACAAAGAGGTGGCTGTTTTCGGTACTAACTCGCATGTTCATGCCAGAGGAGAATATCAAAGCCTTACCATAAAACTTTCCGATGGGGATTGCAAGATAGAAGAAGTAAGTGAAACGGTCGATGTAACCACACAAAAAGGAGATATCTGGCTTACGGCAACCTCAGGTTTGGTGAAGGCAAGCAGTGATTATGGGAAGGTATATCAAAGCGCTTTGCCCATGGGGGATAGGCACTATATGCTGAACAGCAAAGAAGGCAATATCTACGTGAACTAAACGAAATAATATCCATACTTTTGCACACTCTTTAAGGCCAAGATGAATTTAAAAAAATCGCTCATCATCATTTTTCTGATCCTATTGGTAGATCAGATTAGCAAGATTTATATAAAGACCCATTTCATATTGGGTGAGTCGATAGATGTTTTTGACTGGTTCAAGATTCATTTTATTGAAAATGATGGGGCAGCATGGGGTAAGAAGTTAAGTGATTTTTTACCGATTTCAGATTCAGTAGGGAAGTTGATATTAACCATTTTTAGGCTATTTGCGATTGTTGGAATTGGCTATTGGTTATGGGATATCATAAAAAAAGGCTCGCCGAAAACTCTAGTTCTGGCAGTTTCTCTCATATTCGCTGGAGCTTTGGGAAACATTATTGACTCTGTCTTTTATGGAATATTGTTTGATCATAGTAATGGCCAAGTCGCAACTATGTTTTCAAACGAACCCTACGGAAACCTGTTTTATGGTAAAGTGGTAGACATGTTGCATTTTCCAATGATTGACACCACATGGCCGGATTGGGTACCTTCCTTAGGAGGAAAAAGCTTTCGTTTTTTTGAGCCGGTTTTTAATATTGCAGATACCGCAATAAGCACTGGAGTAGGTATTTTGATAGTCTTCAACAAAAAGGCATTTCCAAAGCCAGAAAAGACCGAAGAGGTCTAAAATGCAAATATTTTTTCTGGAGTCACGCAGTAGTTTAGCTTGACATCGTTTTCATGTACATCCGTTATGGGTTCTGATTCTGCCTCGAAAAAGGAGAGTCCAATTTTAATCACATCGGGTCTACATTTGGATAGAAAAGAATCGTAAAACCCTTGTCCATAACCTACACGGTTTCCAAGCGTATCATAGGCTAAAAGAGGAATAAACACCACATCAATCTGTTGTTCTGGTACTTCGATTCCTTCCACCGGTTCGGGAATGGACCATTTATTTGGCTTTAATCGGGTTCTATCGGTAAGCAAATAATGTTTCATCGTATTTGGCCCTGATACTTTTGGGACAACGACATCTTTATCTTTCCCTTGCAATAGTGTAATTAAGGGAAGTGTATCAACCTCTTTAGTTTTGGATATGCTCAGAAAAGTATGGAAACAAAAAAAATCCCAAATAGGGATTTCTAGAAGTTGATTCGCTAAGTTTATACTTTTAGTTTGAATTTCCTCTACACTTAGATTCGTTCTTTTGGACTTGTAATTCTTTCTTAGCTCATGTTTCAACATAAAATGTTGAGCAGTTTTGGGGTGCGTCGGAAAGCTTCCTTTCTATTGTTCTTTTGTAGAAACAGAAAAAAAGATTTTGAAAAAAAGCATCAAAATAAGATACATTCCCAACACGATAATATAATTCTCCATATTTCTTGTTGTTTACTTGGTTAAATGTAGGTAAATAAAACGGAAACTTTACCATGAAATGCACTTTTTATCGATGAACAACACCTTTTTTAGTAACAGTTTAACAATTTTGAGAAGATTTTAAACAATTTTTCGCTTTTGTTTACGGATAAATTCCTGTTGGCTAAACCATTAAACCAGAATAAGTTCATTTGGAAAAGTTAAACAAGTACGAACTTACCATTGGGTGGCTGATTTTCACAATCAATCCATTGGGGATATTTGTCAATTTTAACTCTCATCCCATTTAATTACATTTAACTTTGTTTAAGACCTTTTCGCCAATTTATTCATGTCCAAAACTGCTATTGAAGTTCAAATAAGCACTTTACCCGATAACCCTGGAGTGTATCAATTTTTTGACTCGGAGGACAAAATTTTGTACGTAGGAAAGGCAAAAAACCTAAAGAAAAGGGTATCGTCTTACTTTACCAAAAAACAGGAATACGGTAAGACTAGGGTTATGGTCAAAAAAATAGTATCCATTCGACATATTGTGGTCGGGACCGAATCTGATGCTCTTCTTCTGGAAAACAATTTGATAAAGGAGTATCAGCCGAGGTATAATGTGTTGCTTAAGGATGATAAATCATACCCTTGGATATGCATAAAGAATGAACTTTTCCCAAGGATTTTCATGACCCGAAATATCATAAAGGATGGGTCCGAATACTTTGGTCCATACACTAGTGTAAAAACAGTAAAAACACTTCTTGATTTAATTAAAAGTGTACAACCCCTTCGTACCTGCAAGCATCAATTAACCAAGGAAAAGATTGCGGCTGGTAAATTTAAATTTTCCTTGGAATATCATCTTGGTTTTTGCCAAGGTGCATGTCAGGGCTTACTTACAGAGGAAGAGTATCAGGAGAGGATTGAAAAAGTAAGGGAAATTATCAAAGGCAATTTCAAAGCGCCGTTGCAGGAATTTAGGCAACAAATGAAGGTGCTAGCTACTGAAATGGAATTTGAAAAAGCCCAAGAAATCAAGGATAAAATCGAAATCCTTGAGAGTTATCAGGCGAAATCCACCGTTGTAAATCCAAAAATCAACAATGTGGATGCCTTTACCATTATTTCAGATAGCACGCACGGATATGTGAACTTCTTGCAACTTTCCCATGGCTCCATAACAAGGTCGCATACTATGGAAATAAAGAAAAAATTGGACGAGACTGACGAGGAGCTATTACAGTTGGCCATTGTCGAATTAAGAAGGCGCTTCGAGTCCGAGTCTCGAGAAATTTACCTTCCATTTCCTGTAGCCGTCGAACAGGATTTAAAAGTGACGGTTCCAAAGCTTGGAGATAAAAAGCGCATTTTGGAGCTTTCAGAACGAAATGCCCGCTTCTTTAGACAAGACCGATTTAAACAGATTAGAATTACGGACCCCGATAGGCATACCAAACGTATCATGGAGCAGATGAAGGTCGATTTAAGACTTTCAGAGGAACCCGTGCATATTGAGTGTTTTGATAATTCCAACATTCAGGGGAGCAATCCCGTAGCGGCATGTGTGGTCTTTAGAAATGGAAAACCCTCAAAGAAGGACTACAGGCATTTTAATATTAAGACAGTTGAGGGCCCAGATGATTTTGCAAGTATGGAGGAAGTCGTTTACAGGCGCTACAAAAGACTACTTGAGGAAGATGAAGGCCTGCCACAACTCATAGTTATAGATGGAGGGAAAGGGCAACTATCTTCCGCTTTAAAAAGCTTGGAAGCGTTGGAGCTCAGGGGTAAAATTGCCATTATTGGAATTGCAAAACGTTTGGAGGAAATTTATTTTCCAGATGACCCTATACCATTGTATCTGGACAAAAAATCCGAATCTCTTAAAATAATTCAACAACTCAGGAATGAGGCGCATAGATTTGGAATCACCCATCATCGAAACAAAAGGAGCAAGGAGGCTATAAATTCTGAGCTGGAAAGTATTGAGGGTGTAGGCAAGAAAACCGCGGAACAGCTTCTAAAAGACTTTAAATCTGTTAAGCGAATCAAAGAAGCAACGGTGGAGAGCTTGGCGGAAACTGTGGGCATGGCAAAGGCAAAAAAAATTTATGAAACCTTTCACTAGGCAAACGCAATGAAGAAACAAATCGCCTTTTTTCTGTTGATATTATTCTCATTGTCAGGGTTTGCCCAGAGGGACAGTATACCCAACGATTTAAAAGTGGGATTGGTTCTGAGCGGAGGTGGAGCAAAGGGTCTAGCCCATATTGGGGCACTCAAAATCATTGAAGAGGCGGGTATTAAGATAGATTATATTGGTGGAACCAGTATGGGTGCCATTGTTGGCGCTTTGTATGCTTCAGGATATTCGGCAAGTGAGTTGGATTCCATTTTTACAACCACAGATTTTCCAGGACTAATTCAAGACAATGTACCTCGTGGAGCTAAAACATTTTATGAAAAGGATGATTCTGAACGCTATGCCTTGAGTTTACCCTTTGACAATTTCAACGTGTCTTTCCCGGAGGCCATTTCAGGCGGACAGAACATTTACAATGAGTTTGTAAAATTGCTTTTTCATGTCAAGGATGTTACCGATTTCAAAAAACTACCGATACCTTTCCTATGCATGGCAACCAATGTTGAAACGGGAGAAAGTGTTTTATTGGATAGTGGGTATCTCCCCGAAGCCATAATGGCCAGCGGCACATTTCCTTCCTTGTTCGAACCATCCGAGGTCAACGGAGAGATATTGATTGACGGCGGTGTTGTAAATAACTACCCGATTGATGAGGTAAAAAAGATGGGAGCCAATTTTATCATAGGTGTTGACGTACAGCACGACTTGGCCGACCGAGAAGCTTTGAATTCGGCGACGGAAATTCTACTTCAAATCAATAACTATAGGACGGTGAATGATATGAAGGAGAAGTCTAGACAGACGGATATTTATATTAGACCTGATATAGACGATTTTTCCGTTATCGATTTTGAAAGAGGAGAAGAAATTATAGAAAGTGGAGAAACTGGAGCTCTTAGGAAATTCGAATTATTGGGAAAAGTTTCCGAGAAGCAAAACCCGATACTTTCAAGTAAGAGTAAGATTCCGGTTATGGATAGTCTTACCATTAATAGATTGATTATTCGCGGAAACGATCGGTATACCCGAGGCTATATAAAAGGAAAGCTGAGGTTCAACTTGGCGGAAAAAATACCATTTGACAAATTAAAACAAGGCATCAATAATTTATCAGCTACTGGGAATTTTAAGGCCATTCGGTACGAATTGGTCTCTAATGGTTTGGGAACTGATTTAATCCTAAAACTAAGGGAAAAGGAAACAAAAATGTTTATCAAAATGGCGGCGCATTATGATGACCTCTATAAGAGTGCTGCCTTGATCAATCTCACCCGAAAAAATTTCTTGCTCAAGGACGATGTGGCCTCTTTTGATTTTATTCTAGGAGATCATATTCGGTATAACCTGGAATATTATCTGGATAAAGGATTTTATTGGAGTTTCGGAGTCAATTCAAGCTTTACGGATTTTGATGAAGAAATTGATTTTGGACTGATACGGTCCAATTTTGATGTGGTTGATGACCCAAACATTCGGGAAATCACCTTGGATGTTACCGATTTGACCAATCAGGTTTATCTCCAAACGGTTCTTAGGGAAGAATTTGCCCTAACCTTAGGGGTAGAGCATAAATTGTTGCGATATAGCACAAATACACTAAACGATTTGATAGTACAAGAAGGTACAGAGGACTTCGTGCCAACATCTTCCAACAGAACTTTTTTTGAGGACTCCAATTATTTCAGCACATATGGTTCCATTACTTTAGACACGTATGACGACAAGTATTTTCCAACCAAAGGTTTGTTTTTTGACAGTGATTTTCATCTTTACCTTTTCTCATCAGATTTCAACGATAATTTCAGGGAATTTTCCATTGGGCAGGCACAACTAGGTGTGGCTTTTCCCATAGCGCCCAAACTACATCTGAATTTGGAGACTTCGGGGGGATTTAAGTTGGGCACCTCTAGTGTGACTTCCTTTGATTTTGTCTTGGGAGGGTATGGAAACGACTTTGTAAATAATTTCATTCCGTTTTTTGGGTACGACTTTCTAAGTCTTCCAGGCAATAGTTATGTAAAAGCTTTTGGTAGACTTGATTTTGAATTCGCTTCAAAAAACCATTTCATGTTTACCGCCAATTTCGCTAATGTAGATGATGATTTGTTTAGAACGGGGGAGTGGTTTTCAGAGCCCAGTTTTTCCGGCTACGGCATTGGCTACGGATTAGAATCTTTCTTAGGTCCGGTTCAGGTGTTTTATTCATTTACGCCCGAGTCCAATGAAAACCATATTTTTTTTAGCGTAGGTTATTGGTTCTAAATACACTTGAACCTAGTAGAACATAAGGATTTCATAAATTTTTTTGTGGATAGTTAAAGTCCGTTAAAAACTTATTTTCCTACAAGAGCTTGATGTATCTTTACAAAACATAAGGGGTGGTTCCCTTATAACTTTAAGTATTGGTTTTTCATAATTTAAAGTTTGGTTGGTTATTTAGGAAAAGCCCAGTTGCTAAACTGGGCTTTTTTTATGGATATAATATTTTGGAATAGCTTTTGTTTAAGTAATAGTAACCTAACCATCTTGAAACATGAATTTACTAATTTTACACCTATAACTTAGGCTATGAAGAAAATATACATCCTACTTTGTATTCTTTTCACGCTTCCCATGGTTGCGCAAAAAACATATCCCGCCTTCAAATCAGGAGAGTGGCTCAAGTTTCGTATTCACTACGGATTCCTAAATGCCAGCTATGCCACCTTGCAGCTAAGCACGGATACTATTGATAGTATACCGGTGTATCACGTGGTAGGCAGAGGTAAAACAACAGGCTTTGCCAGTATCTTCTTTAAAGTGGATGATACCTATGAAAGCTATTTTGGACGGCATGACGGCAAACCCTATCGATTTATCAGAAAAATAAATGAAGGAGGCTATACTAAGGACATTGAAATAGATTTTGATTACGGAGCGGAAAACGCCGTTTTAAAAGATAATAAGAATGGCAAGGAATTTAATATTCCTGTAAACGATGATATTCAAGACCTCTTATCTGCATCATACCATTTAAGGAATAAATATAAACTTGATGAGTTCAAGAAAGGAGAATCTATTGATTTGGATATGCTGTTTGATGATGATGGGGTTTTCAGGTTTAAGTTGAAATTTTTAGGAAAAGAAGTTATCCGCACCAAATTTGGAAAAGTAGAATGTCTTAAATTTAGACCTTTGGTTCAGTCGGGGAGGGTTTTTAAGGAAAAAGAAAGCCTTACCCTTTGGGTATCCAACGATTTGAACAAAATACCTGTCCGTATAAAGGCAGATTTGGCAGTGGGGTCTTTAAAAGCAGATTTAGATGGTTACAATGGGCTTCGCAACCAGTTTAAAATAATAATGAAGAAGCGATAGAACATACTGCATGAACCAGGACGACATCATTAAGTCCCAAATAAACAAACTTGAAGAAAAATACAAAGATTCAGGTCAGGACCTTAGCTCCTATCTGGACGGGCTGCTATATCAAAGATATCTTACCTACTGGGATTATATACATTTAGATACCCTACTGAGTCTTCAGGTACCCAGAACCCATTTTCCGGATGAAGAAATTTTCATCATGTATCATCAGATAACGGAATTATATTTTAAGCTGATTTTGCATGAGCAAAAACAGATAGTGGAAGATAAATCCCAAGACTTGTCCTTTTTGTTGGAAAGGGTACGGAGGATAAATAGCTACTACAAGGCGTTGATATCATCCTTCAGTATTATGATCAAGGGCATGGAGCGCGAGCAATTTCTGCGATACAGAATGGCATTATTGCCTGCAAGTGGATTTCAATCTGCCCAATACAGAATGATTGAGATTTATGCCACGCCATTGGAGAATTTGGTCCATTCCGATGAAAGGGAAGTTTTCTCCTCAAAAAATTCCATAGAAGAGCTCTTTGAACATATATATTGGAAAAAAGGAGCAACCGACATCAATACAGGTGAAAAGACCTTGACTTTAAAGCAGTTTGAATTTAGATACACCCCAAGATTACTTCGTATCTCAAATCAAGTAAAAAACAACACCATCTATCACAAGTATTTGCAGCTCCCGGAAGCATCCAAGAACAATGAAGAGCTTATAAATGCGTTAAAGAAATTGGATGTAAATGCCAATGTAAATTGGCCCTTAATGCACATGGGGTCGGCATACCGGTATTTGGCAAGGGAAAAAGCAGAGGTAGATGCTACTGGAGGCACCAATTGGAAGGCGTATTTGCCTCCAAGTTTTCAGAGAATAATATTTTTCCCAAATTTGCACTCAGAAGAAGAAAAGGAAAATTGGGGAAAGCAGTGGGTGGACCACATTTTTAATCCGGAAAACAATACAATTTAACATGGGGAAATATTGGGGCATCGTCATTTTGATACTGGTATTCGTTGGATGTAAGGAGACCAAGAAAGTTGAACCCATCGAGATAGCTCAAATTCCAGTAGAGGCGCCCAAGAAAAAAGTGTATGGTTTTTACCTTGATGAATTCAAGGTAGTGTATGATACCGTTCGTAGGGGAGACAGTTTTGGAAAACTGATGCTTGCAAACCATGTGGACTATCCTAAAATAGTAACCATATCTGAAGAGTATAAAGATAGCTTTGATGTAAAGCGAATTAAAGTAGGCCGTCCTTACACGATTCTCAAATCCCTGGATACTTTAGAGAAAGCAGAAGTATTTATTTATGAGAACGATAAAATCAATTACACTGTGGTTGATTTAAGGGATTCGGCCGTGGCCTACAAGAGCAAGAAAAAGGTAAAATATGTGCCTAGAGAAGTGTCTGGGGAAATTAAGAGTTCGCTTTCCCAAACATTGGATAGCCTTGGTGTGGATTACCTCGTCACCATAAATCTTTCCGAAATTTATGCTTGGACCATAGACTTTTTCAAATTGGAAAAGGGAGATAAGTTCAAGATTCTGTTTAAAGAGAGATATATCAACGATAGTATTTATGCAGGGGTAGAACCTATTGAAGCAGCACTTTTTGAACATAAGGGAAAGCAGGTTTATGCCTTTCCTTATGTAACAGATTCTCTAAAACAAATCCAGGATTATTTTGATGATGAAGGAAATAATCTAAGAAGCACTTTCCTTAGGGCGCCAATTAAATTTGGATACCGCCTTTCCTCAAGGTACAATCTCAAAAGGAGGATAGCCTATTATGGATACAAAGTGAGACCTCACAAAGGAACGGATTATGCCGCTCCCATAGGAACGCCCATTATTGCCACAGCGGATGGAACGGTAACGGAATCTACCAGACGAGGAGGTAATGGCAAGTACGTTAAGATCAGACACAATGGCACTTACAGCACCCAGTACCTACATATGAGGAAGCAGGCCGTAAAAAGAGGAGAGTTCGTACGGCAAGGTGATGTAATAGGATGGGTAGGAATGACAGGTAATACTGGGGGCCCCCATGTTTGCTATCGCTTTTGGAAGAATGGAAGACAGGTTGACCCGTTACGCGAAAAATTACCTGCGGCAGAACCTATAGCAGACTCTTTACGTGTTGGTTATCTGGAGCACATTACACCTATAAAACAGCAACTGGATTGCATAGAGTTTGAAAAACCTAAGCAAGAAGAAGAAACACTGATAACCTATAACTCACAAGATGGCGCTCTCCAAAATCAACCCCACAACAACTGAATCCTGGAAAAAACTCCAGACCCATTTCGACCAAATACGCCCCCAACACTTAAAAACACTTTTTAAAGAAAATCCCAATAGAGCTTCCCAGTTTTCTATCCATTTTGAGGATTTTTTTGTTGACTATTCCAAGAACCGGATAACCCAGAAAACGCTCGATTTGTTATTGGATTTGGCTGAGGAAGTCAAACTTAAAGAAGCAATAACCAAGTATTTCAAAGGTGAAAATATCAATGAAACTGAGGGCAGGGCTGTTTTGCATACTGCACTTAGAGCCAAAAGCGGTGATTCTGTTGAAGTAAATGGAAAGAACATTGTTCCTGAGGTGTACGAGGTAAGGAATAAGATAAAAACTTTCACAGAGCGCATAATTTCCGGTAGCGCCAAGGGATATTCCGGTAAATCTTTTACCGATGTTGTGAATATTGGTATTGGAGGTTCAGATTTGGGTCCCGTCATGGTGACAGAAGCCTTAAAGTTCTACAAGAACCATCTGAATGTGCATTTTGTGAGCAATATAGATGGTGATCACGTATATGAAACCCTAAAGGGACTTAATCCAGAAACCACTCTTTTTGTCATTGTTTCAAAATCATTTACTACCCAAGAAACTTTAAGCAATGCCCTTACGATTAAAAAATGGTTTCTAAAGCATGCTTCAGAAAGTGACGTTGCTAAGCATTTTGTTGCGGTTTCCACCAATTTGCAAAAAATTGACGAGTTTGGAATAAGTTCTGAAAATGTATTCCCTATGTGGGATTGGGTGGGTGGACGTTTTTCTTTATGGAGTGCAGTGGGTCTTTCGATAGCCCTTTCAATCGGGTATCAAAACTTCGAGGACCTCTTGGATGGTGCCCAAACCATGGACAATCATTTTAAAACAGCACCATTCACAAAAAATCTCCCCGTTGTTCTTGGTTTGCTCACGGTTTGGTACAATAACTTTTTTGGAGCTGAAACGGAAGCCATAATACCTTACTCCCAATACCTTCATAGGTTTTCGGCCTATTTGCAACAAGGAATAATGGAAAGTAATGGGAAAAGCAGGGATAGGGCAGGAAACTCTATTTCCCACGAAACGGGTACCATTATTTGGGGAGAACCCGGAACTAATTCGCAACACGCTTTCTTCCAGTTAATACACCAGGGAACCAAGCTCATCCCAACGGACTTCATAGGCTTTAAGGAATCACTTCATGGAGATTTGGACCACCACAACAAATTAATGGCCAACTTTTTTGCCCAGACGGAAGCCCTTATGAACGGAAAGGATGAAGCAGAGGTTACATCCGAATTGAAACAACAGGGACTCTCACCCGAACAAATGGAATCTATCGTTCCATTTAAGGTATTCGATGGAAATAGACCAACGACTACTTTACTAATAAAGAAGCTTACTCCAAAGAATTTAGGAGCCTTAATTGCATTGTACGAACATCGAATATTTGTGCAAGGTGTAATTTGGAACATTTTCAGTTACGACCAATGGGGTGTGGAATTGGGGAAACAACTCGCTAAAAATATACTTGCCGACCTTGAAAATTCCCAAATTGGTAGTCACGATAGTTCCACAATGCAACTTCTTCAGTTTTTTAAAGGTTAAATTAAGAATCCTTTAAGATTATCAATTCTTAACTCATTGATTATCAGTTAACTTAATGTTAATTAAACGTTAAGAAGCCTTTTTTTATTTAACATTCCCTTAATAAAGGAATGTTAAAAATGCCACACTTTTGCAGGGCTATTTGATCAATTTAATACTGTAAAATGAAAAAATTCTACTTGGCCATCGTTGCTGTATTGTTTTCAGCTACGGCCTTTGCACAAGGGGTTACAACTTCCTCTCTTGGAGGTAAGGTAACCGACAATACTGGAGAACCTCTTCCTGGCGCCAGTATTGTTGCAGTCCACACACCATCAGGAACAACGTATGGTGCTGCTACGGATTTTGACGGTTTCTATCGAATCTCAGGTATGAGAACCGGGGGACCCTACAAAGTCACGATTTCTTACATTGGATTTAACGATGATGTTAGAGACAATGTCTATCTAAACTTAGGACAATCCGAAAGGATCAGTTCTCAAATGCAAGAGTCTGCCACGGCTTTGGATGAAGTTGTGATTACGGCCACTTCTACAGGAGTTTTTGACCCTAGTAAGACCGGAGCAGAAACCAATGTTTCAAGAGAGCAAGTAAATACTTTACCTTCCGTTTCCCGGAATATTGCTGATTTTGCAAGATTAACACCTCAAGCTAGGGTAACAGGAGACGACGTAATTTCCATTAGTGGTCAGAACAATAGATTCAATGCCATCTATATTGATGGTGCCGTGAACAATGATGCTTTTGGACTTGCCGGAAACGGTACCAATGGGGGTCAAACAGGAGTAAGCCCAATCTCATTGGATGCGATTGAGTCTTTCCAAATCAATGTAGCTCCTTTTGATGTACGTCAATCAGGATTCGCCGGAGGTTCCATCAATGCCATCACAAAATCGGGTACCAACCAATTTCAAGGGTCCGCTTATGCACTGTTTAGAAACGAGAACTTCTCTGGAAAAACCCCAGAAGGTCTGGTAGGTGACAGCGGCGAGAGAGAAAAATTGGACGAGTTTACTGCAAACACTTATGGCGTCAGGATTGGTGGGCCAATCGTAAAGGACAAGGTTTTCTTCTTCGTTAACTATGAAAGGCAAGAAGTGGAGACCCCGCAACCTTTTGATATTTCCACCTATCGAGGAGATGCTACCCAGGCCGACCTTGATGGTCTTTCTAACTTCTTGATTACCAATTTTGGATACAATCCAGGAACTTTTGCCAATAGCATTGAGTCTTTGGAAAGTGACAAGTTGATAGCCAAGTTGGACTGGAACATTGATGAGAAAAACAAATTGTCCTTAAGACACAGTTATGTGAAAGCAGTACAATTCAACGCTGCTGGCTCCAACACGGGAACAATCAATTTCTTGAACAGATCTATCAATTTCGAGTCGGTAACCAATTCCACCTCACTTGAATTGAACTCTCAGATAGGCAGTAATATGTCCAACAACTTTATCTTGGGTTACACAAGAGTTCGTGACGACAGAGACCCATTTGGAGATCCTTTCCCTTCAGTACAAATTTTTGATGCTGCTGGAACTTCTATCTTCTTTGGTTCTGAACCTTTTTCAACAGCTAATGTGTTGGACCAAGATATTATAACGATTACAAACAACTTTAATATTTACTCTGGTCGTCATACCATTACTTTAGGTACGAACAACGAATTCACTTCTGTAAGAAACGTATTCTTCCGTCAAAACTTTGGAGATTACAGATTTAGTAGTCTTGATGATTTCTTGAATGGGGAATTGGCCAATAGATATCGTCATGGGTATTCACTTATTGGAGGTTTTGGCGATGAATCCGAAGGGGCAGCTGAGTTTGATTTGTTCCAACTTGGATTTTATGTACAAGACGAGGTAGATGTTACCGACAACCTTAAAGTTTCCGTAGGGGTTCGTATTGATGTTCCTTACTGGGAAGATGGAAGGGTAAATGATGACTTTAACAACAGAACTATTCCGTTATTGGAAGCAGCTGGTAAGGATTTACAAGGAGCTAGGGTAGGTCAAGGTATTGACCCAAGCATACACCTTTCTCCAAGAGTTGGCTTCAACTGGGATGTCAATGGAGACCGAACTACACAAATTAGAGGTGGTTTGGGAATCTTTACTTCTAGAGTACCTTTGGTTTGGCCTGGTGGTCAGTACACTAACAATGGGGTTTCCACTGGTTTTATTCAAAGAACGACTAGTGATGGCCCAGTTCCAGCATTCAACCCTGACCCATTTACGCAGCTTCAAGATCCCCCTCAAGGTTCCGGTGCGGTAGGAGGTCAGATTGACTTGTTTGCTAAAAACTTCCAGCTTCCACAGGTTTTCAAAACCAATATTGCTGTGGACCAAAGACTTCCATGGGATTTGGTATTCTCTGCTGACTTCGTCTGGAACGATAATGTAAATACGGTTTTCTACGAAAACATCAACCTTCCTGAACCTGGATTTTTGACAACAGGAGCAGGATCCAGACCGAACTATGGATTTGGAAGAATCGACCCTACCTATGATGCAGTTTACTTAGGTACCAATACTAGCGAAGGAAGCTCATATAATATAGTGGGAACTTTGAGTAGAAATTTCTATGGGTCCAAAATTGATGCAGCAGCTTCAGTTTCGTATTCCTACGGTGATTCTGATGGTATTTTTGATGGAACTTCTTCTCAGAACAGTTCTCAATGGAGAAACTTGGAGACGGTTAATGGTTCCAACAGACCTGATTTGTCTACTTCGGACTTTGCGCCAGGCCATAGAATTATCGCCAACTCTACCGTTACTTTCAAGTGGAACGACAATCTAAAGACAAGATTGGGATTGTTCTATGAAGGTGCTGAGGGTACTCCGTTTAGCTACGTATATAATGGTAGTGGTCTTTTGTCTGATACTGGTAGTTTCTCAGCCTTGATTTACGTTCCTGCGAATGAAGCAGAGGCACAATTGATTGATTCCGATGACTTGACCGCTGCCCAACAGTGGCAAGCGTTGAATGCTGTTATCGAAGGTGATGAGTACCTAAGAAGTAGAAGAGGTCAATTTGTTGAAAGAAATGCGGATAGGACAGATTGGACGCACATCGTTGACTTGAAATTTGCTCAAGAATTTGGAATCAAGTTTGGTGAGAACGTGCATAAGCTTGAGTTGACTGCGGATATCTTTAACTTCACCAACTTGTTGAACAGCGAGTGGGGGGTAAGAACTTTTACAAACTTCAACCAAGTACAGTTGTTGAACTTTGAAGGCTTTGCAGCTGACGGAACTACGCCAGAGTTTACTTTTGACCCTGGTGTAGAGGAAACTACAAATATTATTGATGATGCCGGATTGGTATCTTCAAGATGGCAAATGCAGTTGGGAATCCGATACAGCTTTAACTAAGCGATCAATAGATAGTTAATTTCGAGAACCCTGCCTTTTGGCAGGGTTTTTTTATTCCCAAAATCATTATTTTTAGGCAAACTAATTGACCATGGAAATTCTTCAAAACCTACACTCCTATTTTGCATACATCGTACTGGCCGTTCTTGTGCTCGCCGTCTTTAATGCGCTTGGCGGATGGCTGGGAAAACGTGATTTCACTATGCACAAAGACCTTCGCGTTAGTCTGTTTGCTTTGATTCTTAGCCATATCCAATTGGTAGTAGGCCTTATTCTGTTTTTTGTTTCGGCAAATGGGCTTAAGGCCATTCAGACTTTGGGCATGGGAGGGTTAAACGCCCCTGCACGTCTTTTGGCTTTGGAACATCCCTTTACCAATATAATCGCCATTGCCTTGATCACCATCGGATGGTCGCGCCACAAACGTCTTATGGAAAGCACCAAAAAATTCAAGAGCATAGCCATATTTTATGGGCTAGGGCTTCTGCTTATCCTGTCCCGTATTCCTTGGGGGCAGTGGTTTGGGTAAAACCACTTTGCGGGTTTTGGGCTACTGATTCTCTTTGATGAGATACAGATAAACCGGAAAATGATCACTGTACCCACCTTGATAGGTAGTTCCAGCATATGTTCTGAAAGGATATCCAATGTATTTCCCGTGTGACGTTCTAAGATAGCTAGGAGCGTAAATGCTTGCTTGCCATAGAAAATAACCTTGGGTTTTCTTTGTGAGATTGGAGGTCATAAAGAATTGGTCAAACAAGTTCCATTTATCTCGGTATGCCAGTGAACCTATCCCCTGTTTGTGTAGCTTTTCCATAGGATTGAACAAGTCCATACTATCGAGATTTCTGCGCTTCCCCTTCGTCTTCAACACCTTTTTAAAACTGTTATTTTTAGGGTCATCATTAAAATCTCCCATACTTATGATTTTGGCATTGATTTCCAAGTTTTGAATGGAATCGATAATCCGTTTGTTCAATTGGGCAGCTTTGATTCGGTTGGGTCTGCTCCTTTGTTCCCCTCCCCTTCTGGAAGGCCAATGATTGACCAAAAAATAAAATGGCTCATCATCCAATATACCTCCTACCAAGAGTTGATCACGAGTATAGTTTCGTTTTTCGAATTCGTCCACCAAAATAAGACGATGGCTCACAAATGATGTTGGTTGAAAGGAGTGTTTTTTATAAAGCAGAGCAACATCAATTCCGCGTTCATCAGGAGAAGGAAAATGAATGATACCATAATCATGAACCAACAAATTTGGATGTTCGATGAGGTCAACGAGAACATCCCTATTTTCAATTTCACAAAGTCCAATGATATCTGGTGGGGATTGGGTGCGTTCATGCCCGATTTCGGCCAGTACTTTTGAAATATGTTCTATTTTCCTATCATATCTTATGTTGTTCCATTTGTAACTACCTTGAGGGGTACGCTCGTCATCAAATACCAAGGTGTCATTTACGGTGTCGAACAAATTCTCAACATTATAAAAAGCGATACATTTTATTTTGTATTCTTTGGGGTTTTGGCAGAAAGCGAAAATAGGTAGTACAAGGAAAAGTAGATTTCTAAACAACATAATTTTGGATTTGGGATTTTGCAAATAAACAAAATTGTTTATTTTTCCTACCTGAAACAAAGACATTAACCTCAGTCTTTATCAAATTAACCTACATTTTTAGACTATGAGATTTGCTTTGCTTCTCATGGTACTCTGTTTTCCCAACAAAGATTTCGGGCAACGGCGTACCATAATTTCGGGTACAATACTTCATGAACGTACTCTTAAACCCATTGTCCAAGGAACCATTTCATTAGATGGGTCACTAAAAACAACGTATTCAGACGAAGAAGGAAAATTTGTGCTGTCTGTAAATGTGCAAGGAGAACGGATTTTGGTGGTTACAGCCAAAGGCTATTCGACTAAACGGATACCAATTGCAATCGAAGAAGACATAAACCTTGGGGATATTTTTTTGACCTACGACCTAACCACTGATAAAGAGGACAACTTAATTTCCCTAACAGATGGCGAACTTACTTCGGAGGAGGTTTTCTCTGTTTCATCCGGCTTGTTACAGTCCACAAAAGATGTTTTTCTAAGAAGGGCCGCTTTTGATTTTGGTCAAGTATTTTTTAGGGTTAGGGGTTACGATTCCAGAAACGGACTGCTCATGTTGAATGGAGTACCAATGAACAAACCGGATAATGGGAGACCCCAATGGAACAATTGGGGAGGATTGAATGACGTGACCAGAAATCAAGAATTCACCAATGGACTTGCCTTAAATAATAGTGTTTTTGGAGGAATTCTAGGAAATACCAATATCAATCTTAAACCCTCAGAACTAAGAGGAGGATTGCGCATATCCTCTTCACTTTCAAATAGAACATATCGGGGAAGAATCATGGCAACCTATAATTCCGGATTGCAAGGAAATGGATTGGCCTACTCCGTGTCAGGCTCCAGAAGATGGTCGCAAGAAGGATTTATTGAAGGTACCCTGTATGACGCATTTTCCTTTTTTGGTGCAATCGAGTACAATTTAAATAAAGATAACTCCCTAATGTTGGCTACTATCTTAGCTAAAAATAGGAGGGGACGCTCTTCTGCAGTTAGAGAAGAAGTATTCAATTTAATGGGAAACACCTATAATCCGTATTGGGGAAATCAGAACGGGGAGATTCGAAATTCACGTCAAGCACAGGTTTTTGAACCTATTTTCCTTCTTAACTATCGATGGCAGACTGAAAAAAGCCAACTGAACATTGGTGCAGTTTATCAATTTGGCACAAATGCAAGAAGTAGATTGGGTTTTTATAATGCGACCAACCCTGACCCAACCTATTACAGGTACCTACCCAGCTATTATTTAAATGGTCCGCTTGGAGCAGATTTTGTCAATGCCAATTTGGCCCGGGAAGGTTTTTTGGTCAATCCCCAAATTCAATGGGATAAGTTGTATGTGGCAAACATGAACGAAACTAATCAGGGTAGGGCATCTTATGTTTTATATGATGATGTCAGTGAAGGAAACTCTATAAGTATTGCAGGGTCTTTTAATTATGAATTGAATGATTTAATCACCTTGAGTACTGGTGGATATTTCAAAAGGAGTCAAAGCCAAAACTTTGCTCAAATAGATGATTTACTAGGCGCACAATTTCATGAAGATATTGACACCTTTTCAAACACCCAGAACGATATCTTAGGAGATAACAACAAAACTGAGGGACAAAGATTCAACTACAATTATGAAACCCAAACTTCTGAAATAGACTTGTTTGCTCAGCTAAGTATTGCCACTAGAAAGGCCACAGGTTTTCTCTCAGCCTCATACAATACAGCTGATTTTGGAAGAAGAGGCCTGTTTCAAAATGAACGATTTCTAGAAGGCTCTTTGGGCAATAGTCCCACAATTTCTTTTAATACAATAAGAATAAAAGGCGGTGCGACTTATTTCATTTCAGGGCGACATTGGGTGACAGCAAGTGGCGGACTTATCAATAGACCCCCAACTTTGCAAAATGTGTTCATCAATCCAAGGGAAAACAACGATGTTGTACCTGACATTCTTAGCGAAAACCTATCGGCAATTGATTTAAGCTATTTTGGTAGGTTATCCAATTTAACGGCTAGGGTAACTGCATTTTACACCAGATTCATGAATACAACGGATATCAATTTCTTTTTTGTGGATTCAGGATTTGGGTCTGACTTTGTTCAAGAGGTAATTACGGGTTTGGATAGGCTTCATAAAGGGATTGAATTGGGCTTGGAATATGAGGCTTCGGCCACTGTGAAATTGTCACTGGTTGGAAATTTGGGAGATTACCGCTTCGCTAGCGATCCTTCAGTGAAGATAAATTTTGATACCGCAGGTGCTGAGGAGGATCTTATCGACCCTGGAGGAAATATTGATTTGGGGATTTCCCAGCTAAAAAACCTAAGAGTTGCGCAAGGACCTCAAACGGCATTTGCATTGGGAGTTGAATATAGAGACCCAAAATATTGGTGGCTGGGAGCTTCAACTAATTATTTGGACAATAACTATATAAATATCTCCTCCATTACGCGAACCAGAAGTTTCACCATGGACCCAGAAACTGGAATACCTTTTCCCGGCGCAACTGAAGAAAATATTAGTCAATTGTTGCGACAAGAAAAATTGGATGAGGTGTATCTGCTAAATCTAGTAGGAGGCAAATCATGGTTGCATAAAGGGAAATATATCAGCACATTCCTAAGTGTAAACAATGTTTTTGATCAAGTTTTCCGTACAGGAGGATATGAGCAAAGTAGGAATGGTAATTATGGACAACTTCGGCAGGATAACCTTAGTGGCTCCCCCTCTTTCGGTCCGAAATATTGGTATGGTTTCGGGAGGACATATTTTTTGAATTTGGCCATAAACTTTTAGATATGAGATTTAGACTACCCTTTGGAAGTATACTTGTAGCAGCTCTACTCTTGCATCTTTCTTGTGTGAATTCCGACTATGACGAACCATTGGATAATTGCAGCGATAGTTTGGATAACATTATTTCTTATGGCGAATTGGAACAACTGGTTCAAGATGAAGTGATTCAAATTCAAGAAGAATTATTTATTGAGGGATATGTAGTTTCTTCGGACAAAGCGGGCAATTTTTTTAGTGTATTGCATATTCAAGATAGCCCTATCAATCCTTCCCAGGGAATTCAATTGGAAATTGATTTAAGGGAGTCCCATCTTTTCTATGAGGAGGGAAGCAAAGTGCGAGTTGGAGTAAAAGGTCTTTTTTTAGGGAAGAGTGGTGATTTACTCAAATTAGGAGGCACTTTTAATGCTTTTGGAAATCTATCTGTGGGCAGGTTACCTACCCTAAAAATATCTGAGCACATTTTTAATATATGTGATTCACAAGATTTACAACCCGTTACTGTCGCAATTGAGGACCTTGCTCAACTACCTTCTGGAATTTTAGTCCAGCTCCAAAATATGGAATTTACCGATGAAGAATTAGGAAATACATTTGCAGAACCGCAAGAAGAGACTATTCGTATTCTTCAGGATTGTGAGGAGATACAAATGGAAATGGTCAACAGTGGTTTTGCCGACTTTCAAGGCGAAATTGTACCCGAATCCAATGGAACGATTACTGGGGTTCTGTTAAAGGATGGGAATAAGGTCCAGATTGCGATTCGAAGTTTAGGGGACGTTCAGTTTTCAAATGAAAGATGTCCAGAGATTATAACCGAATTCACATCAAACCAAATATTCATATCAGAGCTAGCAGACCCTAATAACAATTCAGGTGCGAGATTTGTGGAGCTCTACAATTCTAGTACCGAGCAGTTAGACTTAAATTTATGGACTTTAAGAAGGTATACCAACGCCAACACAGAAGTCAGCTCAACCATTGATTTATCTGGGATAATACTAGAAGGAGAAAGCACCTTGATCATATCCCCAAATCCATCGGAATTTGAATTGGTCTATGGTTTTCCTCCAGATTTGGGCGTATCAACCAATAGCCCTGCAGATTCCAACGGTGATGACAATTTGGAATTAGTGGACCCTTTCGGAACAGTAATAGATGCATTTGGGATTATAGGAGAAGATGGTTCTGGGACCAACCATGAATTTGAGGATGGGCGCGCCCTAAGAAATCCAGATATTATAGAAGGGAATCCAAACTATACATTTTCAGAATGGACCATTTTTAATGATACCGGGGATGCCGGGACCACAAAACAACCACAGAATGCTCCTGAAGATTTTACTCCGGGATTAAGAAATTAGAAGGGTTTATACCCAAACTTTTGTCCCCCTACCGAGGCATCCGCCATAAGACCCGCTTTGGGCAGGGCAAAAACAGCTACCCCATCTTTGTATTTGGCATTGGCAGAAATTCCAGATTTTAAAGCCACCGCAGAAGCTTCGGCGGCAAATTGGAACTTACCTTCCTTAAAGCGTTCCAAATCCACCGAGGTTTCAAAAAAGATGATTTCAATAATGGCTTGTCCCCCTGCTTGCAAGCCTACGTTCAGCTTTTTAAGGTTGGCCATCCCGATCATTTCTCCCCCTTCATATACCACCCCATTGCCAGAGGCTCCTCCAATAATAAAACCGCCTTTGCCTACATTGGGAAACAGTACGTAACCAGCAGAAGTATCAAAAAAACGTTGTAGACCAATATCGGCCTTTAGCAAGGTCTTTTTGGCTTTTTTGGCATCGTTTATAATTTTTCTATCCTTTTTGGACTGCGCATTTAGGCCTACGGTAAACAAGGACACGGTAAGTATCAAGGTCAAAAACTTCAAGGTTCTCATGTAAATGGATTTTACGGATGGAGAACTAAATTAAAAAATAAACCCCTTCCACAAGGGAAAGGGTTTGCCAATAATTGTTAACACTTTTTTATTTCCCTTTGGGAAATAGTTTATGGGCCATCACCTCTTCCATTTGGAGCACATGACGCTCGGTATGACCTGCAGCAAAGATGATAACTTGAACACCATCCACGGTACCAAAAGGCAGATCGCTGTTGTATCGGTTTCTTAAATCGTCTTCTGTGGTTTTTACAAACTGAATATGCTCCTCTCGTTTGTCCATAAAAGCTTTCACTGTTTCTTCGAAGGAACCGAATTGTCCACTGGGTTCAAAAGCTTCTGAAGTTTTTACACGGTTACTTCGATCAGTGATAATGCCCATCAACTCCTCATCCTTTAGTTTAACCGAATCCCGCAGCG